>JAKZSX010000075.1:0-12286 GCA_047517405.1 Candidatus Poribacteria bacterium
GGATCTTCGCCACGCTCTGCCATCTGACGAATATTTTCGGTGTGAACGTAGGCCTGAGCGTTTTCATAACGCCGACCATGGACATCGCCAAGCTGTTCAAGGACATTACTCTGCCAGCGAGCGGCATGTTCGCCGATACACCAGAAATGGGCGCCGACCTGCGTATCTTCCAGAGGAGCGTAAGCCTTTTCCAAGAAGGCGTTTATAGACTGCGGCGGCTCGGAGTAGCCATGGGGAGCACCATCCCAGTTGTAGATAATCCGATATTCAGGGGGTCTAGGCATATTCGTTTTCCTCTCGGTGTTTCGGATGAGTTACGCTACAGATCGGTTCATTCCCACTCAATCGTACTCGGCGGTTTCGAGCTAATATCGTAAACGACACGGTTGATGCCACGCACCTCGTTGATAATACGGTTGGAAATGACACCCAATACATTGTGAGGAATCTTCGCCCAATCCGCTGTCATGCCGTCGGTGCTCGTCACTGCCCGCAACGCGACAACGTTTTCGTAGGTTCGCTCATCGCCCATCACGCCGACACTCTTAACAGGCAGAAACACTGTCAATGCTTGCCAAATTTCGTCATATAGCTCTGCGTTCTGTAGCTCTGCGATGAAGATTTCATCCGCCTCCCGCAGCATGTCGAGGCGTTCTTGCGTAATTGGACCCAATATACGGACAGCTAAACCGGGGCCGGGGAACGGGTGCCGTCCTAGCACTGATTTCGGGATGCCCAGTTCTAATCCGACCGCTCGTACTTCATCTTTGAACAGTTCACAAAGCGGTTCGATCAGTTTGAACGGCAGATTTTCGGGAAGACCACCGACATTATGGTGCGTCTTAATCGTCACCGATGGTCCCTTGACGGACACACTCTCAATTACGTCAGGATAGAGCGTACCTTGCGCTAGGAAGTCGATCTGCCCAATTTGCCCCAATTCCTCTTTGAACACTTCGATAAACTGATTCCCGATAATTTTGCGTTTCTGCTCCGGGTTTTCAACACCTGAAAGGTATTCGAGAAATCGATCGGTGGCATCGACATAATAAACATCAATCCCAAGTTCTCGAAAAGTCGACAACACCTGATCCGCTTCATTTTTCCGCAGCAAGCCGTTATTGACAAAAACACAGGCTAGTGCATCCCCGATAGCACGTTTAAGTAGCGTTGCAAGCACTGTCGAATCGACTCCCCCACTCACGGCGCATAACACACGATTATCACCTGTTTCGGAGCGGATCTTCTCTATAGCTTCCGCGATGAACGACTCCATCGTCCATTCGTCGGTACAATCGCAGACTTCATAGACGAAATTGGCGAGCAGCCGGTTATCGTCTCGTGTGTGGATAACCTCCGGATGGAATTGCAAGCCGTAGATGTCCCGGTCCAGATCCGCTATCGCTGCGATCGGGGAATTGTGGCTATGGGCGACGGGGTGAAATCCATCAGGCAGAACATCGATTCGGTCGGCGTGGCTCATCCAGACATCTATCGTTTTTGGTAGGTCTGCAAACAGGGGGATCGGCAGATCTACGGTCAATTCTGCTGAACCAAATTCGCGTTCAAGGGCAGGGTGCACTTTCCCATCGGCTGAGAGGTGCGCAATAAGCTGCATACCGTAGCAGATACCGAGAATCGGCACGCCGAGCGTTAAAATTTCCGGACCGAGCAGGGGCGCGTCAGTTGCGTAGACGCTTGCAGGACCGCCAGAAAGGATGATACCTTTCGGTTGTATGGATGCCAGCTGATCTAGCGGAATGTTGTAGGGGTGGATTTCACAGTACACTTTGTGTTCGCGGATGCGCCGGGCGATTAACTGTGTATACTGGGAACCGAAATCTAAAACAACTATGGTTTCGCGTTTCATTATGCCTAACCTTCTAATCTATTGAGTCATAAGTTTATTCTATCACAGATTAGCAGAGCGGTCAATTAAGCATTTGATAAAAATGGCTTGGTTTTAGTTATTCTATATGTTATAATAAGGCGATTTCAGGACTATATGCTTAGCATTTATGTGCTAGTTAGTGTTGACTTATTAACTTCAAAACTAAAGGAATTCCTAAGGAGGCAAATCCTAATGGCACACACATTACCTGACCTGCCGTATGCCCATAACGCTTTAGAACCACATATTGACGAGCAAACGATGCAAATCCATCACGGGAAACACCATCAGGCTTACATCACCAATGTTAACACTGCCCTTGAAGGGCTTGATGATTTGGCGGCTCTGTCGGTCGAAGATTTGCTGCGTAACATCGATAAGGTCCCGGAAGGCAAGCGGCAAGCTGTCATCAATAATGGTGGCGGACATGCCAACCACTCACTCTTCTGGACCATAATGGGACCCAATGGTGGTGGCAACCCCACACCAGAAGTCGCCGCTGCAATCGAGTCCGCTTGCGGATCTCTTGAAGCTGCCAAAGAACAGTTCGTGACAGCAGCGACAACCCGTTTCGGATCCGGCTGGGCATGGGTTGTTGTTGATGAAACCGGCAGTATACAAATCTACTCGACTGCTAACCAAGATAGCCGCATCATGCAGGGCCATACACCAATACTGGGACTTGACGTTTGGGAACATGCGTATTATCTGAACTATCAAAATCTGCGTCCCGCATATATTGAAGCTTGGACGAACGTTATCAATTGGGAAGAGGTCGCCAGACGTTACGCCGCTGCAAAAGGCTAAGGCGACGATTGAAACCGAGCTAGGGTGCCTTCAGAGAGTAGGAGCGGGGCTTTGGCCTTCGCCTGCTCTCCGGGGCTCTTCCTACAGATGTTCCACTAACAGACACATCAAACATTTCGAATTTATATAATAATTCTATTCACAATTGAATACACAAAAGCGATGAAGGGGGGGAGTAAGTCGAGCGGTCTTGACAGAGCGGGAAATCCACTGGCTGAGAGATTTCCTCAAGTAACCCCGATTGAAGGTCGCCCCGGAGCTGCTAACCTGAAAACACCAAGTAGGGTTAGCCGGGTTGATGCACGTTACGCATACCAATGAGTGCCCTTTTATACACAGTATTTGATTAACAAAGGGAATTGGAGTGGTACCACGGTAAGGACTTTAAGAGAAGCCCTTCTCGTCTCCAAGTATACCTCAAAAGCTATCCTTGAAATTTTCAATCGAGGCGCTTCTATTGAGGATTGGAACGGGGGGGCTTTTTTTATGGGACGTATTTGTCACGGAAACCGTTAGGATTCACAGAGGGGTTTCCTTAGAAAAGGGTTCAAACTTTCCTGCGTAGGAATACCTCGCCGATGGGATTGGAACTAAGAAGTCTGTGACTGTCCCAATTACATTGATGGACTTGAACAGAATCTCTGCTTTTTCTTTTTTCCTAAGAAGTCACCAACCCTTGAATCCTGATTAAATTTAATAAGGAGAGAGCTATGGAAATATCAGGAGCAAAAATACTGATTGAAAGCCTCAAACAAGAAGGCGTGGAGTATATTTTCGGTGTCAACGGCGGAGCAGCGATGCCCATCTTTGACGCTCTCTACGATCACCCTGATGTGAAACTCATCATGATGCGACACGAACAAGGCGCGTCGCATGCCGCCGATGGTTACGCACGGGCAACAGGTAAGGTTGGCGTAGCACTTGCCACCTCAGGTCCCGGTGCCACAAACCTAGTGACCGGTATCGCAACCGCATATATGGATTCAATTCCGATGGTGGCAATCACGGGACAGGTTTATACCCACCTGATGGGCAACGATGCCTTCCAAGAGTGTGATGTGATTGGCGTGACGCGTCCGGTCTGCAAGCATAGTTACTTAATCAAAAGTAGCGATGAAGTCGCCGATGTTATAGCAGAAGCGTTCCATATCGCTAGCACGGGCCGCCCTGGTCCCGTCGTCGTTGATTTTGCCAAAGATGCTCAGATCCACGAATCGCTATTCCGCTATCCAGAGAAGGTCAATATCCGCAGCTACAAACCCAAAGTTGATGGGCACCCGCGCCAGATCGCGAAAGCGGTTGAGATGATTCACAACGCTGAACGCCCAATACTCTATGCGGGTGGAGGCGTAACGCTATCTAACGCTTCTGAAGAATTACGCGAGTTGACAATTAAAACCGGTATTCCAATTACGGTAACGCTCATGGGCTTGGGCGCATTTCCCGAAACCCATCCACTGGCAATGGAAATGCCCGGCATGCACGGCTCCTGCTGCGCGAACTATGCGTTTACCGATTCGGATCTGGTCGTTGCGATCGGTGCCCGGTTCGATGATCGTGTTACGGGAGACTTGACAAAATTCGCACCACGAGCGAAGAAGATTCATATTGACATTGATGCCTCCTGCATTGGCAAGAACGTTCCAATTGATGTGCCGATTGTCGGTGATGCTAAGCGCGTATTAGCGGAAATGAACAAACTAGTTCATCGCGTGGACATTGAACCCTGGATGCGCCAAATCAATGAATGGAAAGAACAGTATCCCTTTGAGTATCAACAAAAAGGTGATAATATTATGCCGCAGTATGTAATCGAGCAGATCTACGACCTTTACTCTGACGCGATAGTTGTTGGAGATGTCGGACAGCATCAGATGTGGGCAGCACAATATTTCAAGTTCACTGAACCGCGTCAATGGTTAAACTCCGGCGGACTCGGCACTATGGGGTTCAGCTTGCCTGCAGCGATTGGAGCACAACTTGGCTGTCCCGACAAAACGGTTGTCAACATCAATGGCGACGGTTCGTACATCATGACGATACAAGAGCTTGTTCCTGCCATCTCGATGAATCTCCCGCTCAAGATCTTTATTATCAACAATATGTATCTCGGCATGGTTCGGCAGTGGCAGGAGCTCTTTCACCAGAAACGCTACGCCGCTGTTGACTATCACGATAACCCTGATTTCGCGCAGCTCGCTGAAGCATTTGGGGCGACAGGAATCCGTGTTGAGCGAATCGAGGATGTCCGGCCGGCATTGGAGAAAGCAAAAGGCATAGACGACGGTCCCGTTGTCATCGACTTTATCGTTGATGAAGAAGAAAACGTGTTCCCGATGGTTCCAGCAGGTGCGGGACTTGGCGACGTTATACGAGGTTTGGCATAATGGCTGAAGAACGACATATCTTTTCCGTACTTGTTGAAAATCGATTCGGAGTCCTCGCGCGAATAGCGGGGCTGTTCAGTGGGCGTGGATATAACATTGACAGCCTCAATGTCGCGGAGACTGATGATCCGGGCGTTTCACACATGACAATCATTACACATGGTGATGCACAGATCATTGAGCAGATTTACAAGCACCTGAACAAGCTGATTGATGTAATCAAGGTGATAGATCTTACCGTTGAAAACCACGTCGAGCGAGAGCTCGTACTGATTAAGGTTTATGCTGAGCCGCAGCGCCGCGGGGAAATTCTCCAGATTGTGGAGATTTTCCGCGCCCACACAGTTGATGTCGGTCCCGATTCCTTAATCATTGAAGTGACCGGCGACGACGGGAAGCTGAAGGCAGTGGTTGATCTACTACGTCCCTACGGTATTCAGGAGCTTGTCCGCACTGGTAAAATTGCAATCATGCGCGGCACCTCAAAGTAATGAACCGACATTGCATTGCATTTTCATGTTTCACATATTAAGGAGTATTCATGGCAACAATTTACTACGATAGTGATGCAGATTTCGATTTACTCAAAGAACGAACGGTTGCCGTCATCGGCTATGGCAGCCAAGGACGCGCACAGGCGTTGAACCTCAAGGACAGTGGCGCAAACGTTGTTCTTGGGTTGCGACCCGGCAGCCGTTCCCAACCGGCGGCAGAATCAGAGGGATTGACAGTAAAGAGTATCGAGGAAGCGGCTGCTGAAGCGGATGTCGTTCAGATTCTCATCCCTGATGAACAACATGGAGCGGTGTATAGGAATCAGATTGAGCCGAATCTACAGGCAGGCAATATGGTGATGGTTTCGCACGGTTTCAGCATTCATTTCGGTCAAATCGTTCCAACTAGCGACATTGACGTGACGATGATTGCACCGAAGGGGCCAGGGCTGCTCGTACGACAGGTCTTTGAAGAGGGCGGCGGTGTGCCGTGTCTTATTGCTATCCAACAGGATGTAACGGGACATGCCAGAGACCTCGCGCTTGCTTATGCGAAAGGGATCGGCGGTATGCGGGCTGGTGTCATTGAGACTACCTTCCGTGAAGAGACGGAAACCGATCTCTTCGGCGAACAAGCTGTGCTTTGTGGCGGAACTACCGCGCTGATCAAAGCCGCCTTCGATACCCTCGTCGAGGCTGGCTACCAACCAGAGATGGCGTTTTTTGAGTGCCTGCATGAGTTGAAGCTGATTGTAGATCTGATCTATACAGGGGGGCTCAGCAAAATGCGCAATGATGTCAGCAACACGGCGGAATTTGGCGATCTCACCCGTGGCCCTCGTGTCATTGATGAAGGGGTCCGAGACCGTATGCGGACAATACTCAAAGAGGTGCAGAACGGGGAATTTGCAAGGGAATGGGTACTGGAAAATCAGGCGAATCAACCCGTGCTACAAGCCCTGCGTCGCCAAGAGTCGGAGTTGCAGATCGAAAAGGTAGGGAAGGATCTGCGGAGTATGATGAGCTGGCTTGCGGAGTAGTAATCGCACCATGAATCGCATATTCCCATAAAAGTCGTCACTCCGGTTGCAATCATACTGTGGGAGTGACGATTTTTTGTTTCGGTCTTGGAAAGGTCGTTTTTCTTTATGAACACAATCGAGAAAGAGGTCGAGCAGCACGAAAAACGCAATCTCATCGTATTTGCTGCTAACCAGATTTTCATGCGGCTCGGCTGGATCTTCAAGACCGAATCGGTGGTGATGCCGGGGTTTCTGGATGTCTACACCTTATCGGGAGTTATCCGGGGATTCCTGCCCCTCATATCTCGAATTGGGCAGAGCATACCTCAGATTCTTATCGCACACCGCGTGGCAAAAATGCCAAGAAAGCGGATTGTGTTTATACTTTCTGCCTTCGGTATTACTCTCCCTTGGCTCGTATTGGCATTTACCCTTGAATTTGGACGTTGGTCAAACAAAACAATCGTCGCGATTTTCTTGACGCTGTATGGCTTGCACTGGCTGACCTACGGCAGCAATGTCCTAGCAAACGGCACATTACAGGGAAAACTGATTCGTCCTAAAAGACGGGGGCGTCTATTGGCTTATGCCAGCCTCATCGGCTGCACGCTCGCAATCATCATTGTCTGGCTTGTGATGCCACGCTGGGTTGGTGGCGACAGTGCCAATTATGCTTGGATATTTGGAACAACGGGGATGTTCTTTGCGCTTGCTGCGTGCGCCAGTTTGTTTTTCCGTGAGCCCCCTGATGACCATTCCCCGCAGACCGTGCCTTTTCTCAAGTATCTCAGTTCCGGACTGATGTTGCTGCGGTATGACCGAAATTTTCGTATACTCGCGATAGTTCTGATGTTGTTTTATACAGGTTGGCCCATCTTTCCGCACTATACTATTTTTGGAAAGCGGACACTGGGATTGGTATCGAGAAATTTCGTAACGCTGTTGGTTGCACAGAACACGGTCAGCGGGCTCGGTGCCTTAGTGATGGGAAATATAGCGGATCGGCACGGCAACCGGATTGTGTTGCGCGTGCTAATCTTTGTCGCAGCCTGTGTGCCGCTGTTGGCGGTTGGTCTGAGTCGCCTGCCGATGGGAGCACACTGGTATTGGCTTGTGTATGCCTGTTTGGGATTTACGCCGGTATCCGGTCGTATTCTTACAAACTACACCCTTGAAATTTCTCCACAGGAAAAGCACCCGCAATATTTGGGGTTGCTGAGTGTGCTTCAGACAGTGCCGCTGCTCGGCTCGCCGGTGGCTGGTCTGTTGATTGATCGATTCTCTTTTGAATCCGTGTTTATCGTGTGCTCGGTCTTAGTCTTCTGCGGTGCCCTGTTGACCTTCCGGTTAGTCGAACCTCGATTTAGCCATGCCGTTCAATTAGCGGAAGCAGAATCATCCTGATGTGATTATGTCAATTGTGCATCATCAACAAAAATATGGATCTTCCAAGAAATCTAAGGTGCAATCGTGAAAAAAGTAAAAATTGCAACGTTCAGTGAACTTGAGGATAGAAACCCCGTCCACGCACTTGTCGCCGGGGTTGACCTTGTGGTAATTCCGTATGACGACAAAGTCTCGGTGTTATACGGCAGATGCTTACACCGGGGCGCGCTACTCGCAGACGGTCATGTTGAAGGACAGAGTCTCATTTGCGATGTTCATAACTGGGACTACCGCTACGATACAGGTGTCAGTGAATATCACAACGAGGAGGTGCTTGCGAAATTCACGGCTTGGATTGAAGATGATACGGTTTGGGTTGATGAAGATGAAATCGCTGCGTGGGCGCAAGCGCATCCCCAACCATACAAACGGGAGGAGTATCAGGGAGCGCATCAGGATATACACGGCGTTGAGGAAGAACCGTATGTCGCATATATCCGAGAATTGGCAAGTTATGGGTTAAGCAATGTTGGCCATCACGGTCATGTCGCTGCGATGGGGGTACCGAGACAGGAGCTTCCGGGCTGGGATGAGTTGCAGTTTATCGTCGCGCAACTTTACAAATTTCCCCAACTCGACGAAGTGCCTGTAGGCACTGAACTGGTCATTGGACCGAGGGCGAAGAAACCGCTCAAATTAGACATCCCGATTATTGTGTCGGACATGAGTTTCGGTGCTTTGTCCGCTGAGGCGAAGATTGCGTTGGCAAGGGGTGCTGAAATGGCTGGGACTGGTATCTGCTCCGGCGAGGGGGGCATGTTGCCCGAAGAACAGGCGGAGAATCGCCGGTACTTTTATGAACTCGCCTCCGCACGCTTCGGCTTTTCGTGGGACAAACTGCATCTGGTCCAAGCATTCCACTTCAAAGGTGGACAGGGCGCGAAGACAGGCACCGGCGGGCACCTCCCCGGCGCAAAGGTGCAAGGAAAGATTGCTGAAGTTCGCGGACTCATCGCGGGGCAGCCGGCGATTTCCCCGGCGCGCTTCCCCGATTGGGACAGCTTAGATGACTTCAAAAACTTTGCCGAAGAGGTCCGCACAGAGACCGGCGGCATCCCGATTGGCTTTAAGTTATCGGCACAACACATTGAAGAGGATATCGAAGCCGCAATTCAGATTGGGGTGGATTACATCATTCTCGATGGTCGTGGTGGCGGCACCGGTGCAGCACCGCTTATTTTTCGCGATAACATCTCGGTGCCGACAATGCCAGCAATCGCCCGAGCGCGGAAATATCTTGATGAAACGGGGAATAAGGATATAACTCTGATTGCAACAGGAGGATTGAGATCTCCGGCGGACTTCGCCAAAGCGCTCGCGCTTGGTGCAGATGGCGTTGCCATTGCGAATTCAGCGCTGCAGGCGATTGGCTGCGTGGGTATGCGTGCGTGCCACACAAACAACTGTCCGGTGGGAATTGCCACGCAAAAGGAACATCTCCGCGCCCGGCTAATTGTCCACCAAGCCGCCCGCCGGCTCGACCGATTCCTCGGAGCGGCTGTTGAGCTGATACAGGTGATGGCGCGTGCCTGTGGGCATACCCACCTGAGTCAATTCTGCATGGATGATCTGACAACTTGGAAACAGGAGATTGCGTATTTAACTGGGGTTAAATACGCTGGGGTTGTCCCTCTATAGGGATTCGCTAGATAAACGTCAGGAACGTAAATCTGCGTTCCCTACCGTGTACCCACCCCAAATTGTATCTGGCGAAGTCAAGTTTCTCTTCGTGTTCCCTGTTGAATGATACGGGGATATGAAAACGTCTAGCAACTATCGTTTGAACAGGAGTGTGATTATGTCGGACGAAATGATGACCGCCTTTGAAAAACTCTGGGTTACCCTTCGTGCTTCGTGGTGTGACAATCACGACCTCAATGGCGCACTAGCGTTCAGCCATGACCGTGCAGCGATGGACTTCTTTCATCGCGTTGTACAAGTGAGCGTGGACGACCCCCAAGTAGACCGGTTGATTGACGACGCGCTTCGCCTGTTTCAGGAGAAAAAATATAACTGCATGTTCACCCTTTCGCCGCTCGACCGTCCCGCTGACCTTGGGGAGCGGTTGGAGCGGCACGGTTTCAGGGAAGGTGAGTTGGCGTCGGCAATGGTTTACGACCCGCTTACTGATTCACCACCAGCCCAAACTGTTGCGGAAATCGATGTCTCGCCCGATGGGGAATATGACCTTTGGGCGGATGTCATGTGTCGTGGATTCGGTCATGACCAAACGATGGGCGAGGTCGGACGTTCCGTGCTGGTTGTGCCTGAAGTGCGCCGCTATCTAGCGCGTGTGGACGGTGCGCCGGCGGGCACGACGCTGGTCTACTCGCAATTCGGTATGGGTTACGTTGACCATGTTGCGACATTGCCAGAACACCGCCGCAAAGGGGTTGCCTCCGCCATGATTGCACGAGCAATTGCGGATTCAGAGGCGATGGGTAACCGCTGGACAACGCTGGAGACGATGACAGACAGCAACGCCGAGCGGGTATACCAACGACAGGGGTTCCGCATTGCCTATCATCGACGACGCTACATCATGCCTCATGGTTAGGGTAAAATGTAGGATCCGTAGTGAAAGTATTGGAAGTTGATTAAGAACCATTTCGACAAAATTGGCACGAAATTGAAGAAATTTATGGCAAAGTGAAAGGTCAATACATGAATAAGTATAGCGGTAGCAACTTTGATGATTTTCTCGCCGAGGAGGGCATCCTTGAGGAAGTATCAGAATGTGCACAGGATCGGTTACTCGCTCTGCAAAACGAGGATATCGTGAACGTCACGAACCAGAGTAAAATGAAAATTGAGTCGGAAACTTAACTTTTTCAATTTAGAAGATATTTGATCATGAATAACATATCACGAAATCATCATTACATCTCACAATTCTATTTGAAGGGATTCTTAGACCCTAGCCGTTCAAAAGAGCAGCTCTGTGTTATCGACAAAATCGAGAGGCGGCATTTTGTTACCCATCCTCGTAATGTTGGTTCAAAACGCGACTTCAATCGAGTCGATATTCTTGGGGAGCCGATTGATGCGGTTGAAAAGTTGCTTGCTGAAATTGAGGGGAAGGTTTCACGAGTGCTAAAGTATGTGGAAGAAAATGCAGCATTGCCCGAAGATACAGACATGGGCACACTACTCTATTTTGTTGCTTTACTCTACGGACACAATCCACAATTCCGCAACAATCTTAGCAGCTTTGAAACGACAGTTGTCAAACAAATATTGAGGTTATCCTTATTTAGTCCTGAAAGGTATGAATCTTACATTCAACAAGAACGTGAGGCAGGCAAAGAAGTGTCAGAATATGAGGAAGTGAGACGTTTTGCGGAAGAAGAAAATTTCGACATACAATATGAACATGGTCACCATTTGGGGTATGAATTGCAGACCGCAGATAAAATTCTATCTCTACTTCGTCATAGGCAGTGGTCCTTATTCATTGCTGAAGAAGGTGCGAGTGATTTTGTATGTTCAGACCGCCCAGTTGCCTTGATTACGATTGAAGATTCACCACAGAATCCGGATCATCCTTATAATATTGGAGGCCCCGGGCTTGCCCAAAGCAATACTGAACTGACTATGCCGCTAAATCGCCGTATGGCTTTAGTTGCCGCCTTCAATATTCCCGCTAATGTTAGAACGGTTGACGAAAAGGTGGTTGCTGATATTAATGCCAACACCATACTTTCTCCTACGAAACAGATCTACTGTTCAAACCTTGGCTTCAAATGGTTGGATAATGAAGCGATAAAAAGCGGAAGAGATCTCGTGAATTAAGAAAGCACGGGATCGGTAATACAGGGATGCAAGTGTTTTTGGACTGACCTAATCTTTTTGGGATTTGTTGCCTGTGAGAAAACCGTTATTGGTCAGTTGAAACAAAATAGGTCACAATATCCTTACTTAACAATTTTAGTAAACCCCGCTGTACTCGTCCCCGAATCGAACAACCTAGATTTTTCAATGAGACGAAACTCCGTTCATTTTAAGTTCTTTATAGGGACCAGTGTTTCGTTTCGACAAAAAAGGAGCTTACAACATGGCACTGCAACCCTGGATACGCATCGGTCAACCCCTCGAACCGGTGATGAACGATTATGAACGGATCTTTGATGCTTGGGAAGCTGGCGGAATCAAAGGCTTTGTTTTCGGTCGCACACTTTTTGCGGATACACAAGGTCAATTTACCGTTCCTGCCTTTCCTTCCAATCCCCAAGCGTATCG
>JAKZSX010000076.1:0-3726 GCA_047517405.1 Candidatus Poribacteria bacterium
GATATGTGTTATATGTTAGTTGCGCCGCACAATGTGGGCGGACCTGTGTCTACTGCGACTTCGCTGCACTTCTCCGCTTGCACGCCTAACTTTAAGATTCAGGAACATTTCAATGACTTTTCGGAGGCGTGGGTGAAGGAAGCGGCGACGGGTTGCCCCGAAGTGATTGATGGCTATTTCAGCTTGCCGAACGGTCCCGGTCTCGGCATGACATTGAACGAAGACTTAATCGCTGAGCACCCTTATCGTGAGGGATCGTTTAATTTGTGGGAGGATGATTGGCATCAGCGCCAATATTGATGTATAGTCGGGGCGGGCGATGGCGACGCGCCTGCCTGCCCCGCCACAGTTCAAAGCTCTCCTTCCCAACAGAATCGTAAGATTCTGATTCCATCTACTTCCCAATTTCCCCTCCCGGGACTTCATGCCTGCTAAAACACTTCACCAAACTAGCGAAAGTTTTATCCCACCTAGGGTTATCTGCTTTGTCCTTTTTCTGGCGATGCTTTGGGGGGGCAACGCGGTTTCCCTCAAGATTGGGCTCGAAGAATTTTCGCCGTTTGCCTCCGCGGGCCTCCGGTTTTCGATTGGGCTTACCCTTATCACGAGTTGGGCATTGGCTAACGGCATATCGATCAAGCCGCAGCGGCACGAATACCTACCGCTCTTTTTGAGTGCCGTCCTGTTCGTAACGCAGATCGTTGCTCTCAATATGGGAGCGAACTTTACGCGCGCGGGCAGAACCGCCGTCATGACCAATACCTATCCGCTCTTTGTTGCGCTCATTGCACATTTCGTCGTTCCGGGCGATTACATGACACGCCGGAAAGCACTCGGATTGGCTTTCGCTTTCGGTGGGATCTGTTTCGTGTTTCGAGACAACTTCGTTGGCGGTGAAAGCGGATTTTTGATCGGCGACCTGCTGACGCTGCTGGGTGGGTTTCTGCTCGGACTCCTTATCGTCGTCACTAGTCGCCTTATCCAGCGTATCAATACCTATTGTGTATTGGTATCGCAAATGGTCGTCGGTGTCCCTACCTTCTTCACGCTCAGCGCGATTTTTGAAGGCAGAGCGGGATACGGCTTCTCTTTTCCCGCGTTATTTGCGATTCTGTATCAAGGTGCTGGAATCGCGGGGTTCTGTTTCGTGGCATGGACGCTCCTGCTAAAGGATTATCCGCCTAGCCGGCTCTCTGTATTCTTTTTTACCACACCGCTCTGGGGGATCTTATTGAGCAACCTGCTCATCGGTGAGCCGATTACGGTTGGTCTCACTATTGGAGCGGCGTTGGTCGCGCTCGGTATTTATACGATTAACCGATCTCCAAGCGTCAAGTGAAAGTTGGGCAACCACAAGGGTTGCCCTTACAGATTTATGTTGGTTTGTTGAATTGATGAACGCTTGTCTGAATCGCGGATTGACACGGATTAAAGGATTACACGGATTTGGGAACAACGATCGGTGTGCCCTACAACTTGTTTGCCGTAATAGTGGGGCTTGGGGGTTGTTTGGTTCGTTGCTATACACATTGCGCTCCGCCGGAGCGCGGGCATTAGAGGTATCGGCATTCTATAGATCCGCTGGAGTGAAAGGTAGCGTCCGTGACGGGCGGGGTAACCCCGCCCCTACGATTGGGCACGCATTGGAAGCCGTAGGGGTTGGGTCTCCCAACCCGTTAGGCACCGTGCGGTAATTGGCACAACAGTTACGGCATACGGCGTATGCCTACTACCTTTATACCCAAGACACATTGCGCTCCACTGGAGTGAAGTAAGAAGAAACGGAACGCAGATCTGCGTTCCCTACGAATTGCCCGCCTTAGGTTGTTGGTGTCGGGCAAGAAGCCCGACCTACGGGTATTGATCTCAGACACAAGACTGTCGATTTTGGAAAATCGACTTACAGCAGGGCAGGCACAAGGGTTGCCCCTACAGAAACCGAGATTGGCGCAATCTGGCAAGTGTCAATAGAACCGAGTGATCTGCCATTTTTTTCTTGACCTAGATGCGGATTTGCTTATAATCAAGGCTACACAGCAAGGCATTTTCTAAAATATATTCATGAAGCACGGAGGTAATACTGGTGCGTATCACACATGTAGAGTCTATCGTCCTGAAACACCCATTCGGACCGTCTGAAGTGGGAACGCTTAGAGATTGGACCAATGTTCTCATACACACGGATGAAGGTTTGACTGGCATTGGTCGAGGTGGGAGTCCCCAACTAATCGCTCGGGATCTCGCTCCTGTCCTGATCGGTCAGGACCCGCGGCAAATCGCCCGGCTCTGGGAGGGGATGTATGAGTCGGCGTGGCGGTATCGGGGACCGGGACGCGCTGCCATGTCTTCGATAGGTGCGCTGGATATTGCGTTGTGGGATCTGTATGGAAAGGCGTGTGGGGAACCGGTGTGGCGACTGTTGGGCGGTTACGCGGGGACTGTTCCTGCCTATGCTGATGGCATCGGCTATATGGATCAGTCCGCGGAGGAAGTTGCTGCAGAGGTCAAAGAGCACGCAGATCTGGGGTATGATGCGATTAAGCTGCACTTTAACAGCTGCACGCCCCAAGAGGTGTTGGATAAGGTACGCCTTTCGCGGGAGGTGCTCGGGCCCGATAAGAAACTGATGATAGATGTATCCCGCGCTTGGTCTGGTAAGGTAGCGGTGGAGACTGTTCGTCAGCTTGAACCTTATAAGTTGTATTGGATAGAGGAACCGGTGCGGCACGACGATGAGCCATTCTATATGCGAATGGTGCAGGAAGCCACGAGTGCGATAGTGGCTGGTGCGGAGGGCGAGGGAACCCTCTACGGTATAAGGCGACTCATCAACGAGGGTGCGCTCCAACTGGTGCAGACGGACATTTTGATTGGTGGTGGGTATACTGGACTCATGCGGATTGCTGGGCTCTGCGAGGCGTATCACATACCGATTGCACCGCACGGCGCGCAGTTTCCGGATGTCAACTGTCACTTCGTCGCCGCTGTGCCCAACGGTCTGATGGTGCCTGCGTGTCCGAGTTGTGAGCCGTTCCAGATCTGGTCGAAGCTGTATGATCCACCGTTCCAGGTGGTGGATGGAGAGATTGCTATGACCGATAAGCCGGGGTTGGGGCTAGAATTGGATTGGGATTTCGTCAATCGGCACCGCGTTAGCCTTGAGGCGTAGGTCAAGATTCATATCTCAGCTTTCAGACCATAGGGCAACCACAAGGGTTGCCCCTACAGAATCGAACAAATACAGATACATTGATCCAAAACGGAGTAACCGTAGGGATTCCCCTACAGAACGGATATTGGTGGAATTTGTCGAATGTCAGCGGAACCTAGCCACGTGTATAGGGAGACAAGATTATGAATCAGGAAGATATTAAATATTTTCAGCGGTTTGGATTTATCCAGTACAAGGGTCTGCTGTCGCCTGAGGAGATTGTGATAATTTCCGATGCCTTCGATGAGGGGATGCGGGTGGCACGCAAGGGCGCACCGGCACCGAAATCGGGTGAGAAGAGACAACAAATTATCCCTTTCTTCGATTACGACTCGGAAGTGTTCTACCCCCTGCTAGACCATGAAAAGATTGTAGACATTTTTGAGGGTTTGATGGGCGAAGACTTCATCTTGACTCTCAGCGAAGGGATTATTCATACCGGTGGCTCCGGGTGGCATCACGATGCCTATGCCCCAGAGGGCTATTTTAGTATGCGGGCGGCGATCTATCTGGAT
>JAKZSX010000077.1:0-3965 GCA_047517405.1 Candidatus Poribacteria bacterium
TTCCGCGCCCGCTGTCAATGCTAACTCCAATTCCGCTTCGGTGTGGACTTCGACGAGGCTTGCGAGCCCCAAGCTCCGCGCCGTTTCGGTAAATTCACGCAGTTGTGCCAATGTCAAGATCGAGACGATGAGCAGAATAGCGTCCGCACCTGCGAGTCGGGCTTGATAGATATGATATGGGTCGATGGTGAAGTCTTTCCGCAATAAAGGAAGCGTCACCGCTTCACGGATAGTGCTCAGATAGGCGAGTTCACCGGCAAAAAATTCACGGTCGGTCAATACAGAGATTGCCGATGCACCATTTTCCGCATAGGTCCGGGCGATTTCAACCGGATCGAAATCCTTGCGGATAATCCCCTTGCTTGGGGATTTTTTCTTCACTTCGGCAATGAGGTGGACGCAATTCGGGACTGACAGCGCAGCGCGAAAGTCTCGCGTCGGCGGTAGGTCCCGAATCTTGCGTTTCAGCGTATCTAATGGCATCCGCTGTTTGTCGTCTTCCAACTCTATACGCTTGTGGGCGACAATAGTATCTAAGATCAAAGAGTTCTCCTATCCTCCAGACAAAAATGATCGATTCACAAAGGTATCAAGTGCCTCAGTGCCTATTTGAGCCACGGACGGTATATCCTGCCGCCTTTTATTGTCCGCACGTGGTTCAGTTTTTGACGCGCTTCAACAGACACACGCTCGGAATCAGTCAGCGTAAAACTACCTTCATCTAACCTTAAAATGGTGACATCGCCCTCTGCTCCGACTTTTAGCGTTCCTAAGCTATCCTCCAGCCTCATAATTCGGGCAGTGGTTTCGGTGCTGCGCCGAATCACCTCATACAGGGGCATCCCCAACCAAATAAACTTTGAAAGAGTTGTGACCTGATCAAAAACTGGTCCTTCGACATTGCTGTTATACAGATCGCTGCTGATGTTGTCGGGTAAGAATTCTTGGGCAAGTGCCCTTTCTGCAACGCGAAACGAAAAGCTGCCAGAACCGTGTCCGATGTCGAAGATGACGCCGCGCTGTTGGTCCTCCCTAAAACGGTCGATAACCCCTCCGGCGTTGTCTAAGACACCCTCCGATTTACCATGAAAAGCATGTGTGACCACATCGCCGGGACGAAGCATCGCTGTGATTTCTTCCAATGGTGTTTTGGTGTCCTTCACATGAATCATGACAAACCCATCAATGGCTTCAGCCGCCTCTATGGTGCGCTTCAGTGCTTCGACATCGTTTTCTCCGGCATAACCTCTTGACAGTCGGGCTTTGACCCCCAGCACGAAGTCACGGTTGTCTCGACCCACACGCACAGCTTCCTGAACATCAGCCCAGCGTATGTCCGTCAATTCCCCGATTCTGGGCCAAATCATGCCCATCGCTGAGATGTTCAGCAAAGCGAATAGTCGAGTGTCTGATCGTTCTAGCACATACCTGCGGAAAGCCAGGAAGTTGCTTGCGCCTGCTGAGCCGGTATCTAACGCAGTTGTCACCCCTTTGGCGATATTGCCGATGTCTGGCTCCATCCCGTAGGCAGTGGCTCCCCAAAACGCATGTACATGAAGGTCGATCAATCCGGGCGTGACAATTAAATCTGTTGCGTCCAGGACCTCACGCGCCGACGTTTCCGCGATGTTCTCTTCAACCGCCGCGATTTTCCCATCAGACAGCGCAACATCCCGGACCGCATTAAGTTCTTGGGAGGGATCAACAACCGTACCCCCTTTGACTAACAGATCGTAAGTCATTCTGCTTCTCCTATAGATGGCTGAATTTTTTAACACTCAATGTGAATTTTTTGTAGGAAGTAATTCGCTGCCGGGATGTTCCAATCCACATGTTTCTTATCCATTGACATTAACGAATTGGATTATATCACGTTTTATTTTTTGGGTCAACGCGGGATTTGATGCGTCTATATGGTATAATACTACAATCCAAGTTGCTACTTATTCCAGTCGCGCTTCCTAGCCCGATCTGCCCGATCAATTCGAGATTCATATCTCAACACTCAAATGTTGATTTTGGAAAATTGACCGTCTATGAATAACTGTCTAGGTTTGCCTTAGATGGTGGCAACTTGTATTATTATATGAATGGATTTACCCCTCGAAATAGGAGCCACAGACAATGATAAGGAATATACTGTTGCATACTAGACGCGCTTTAGCGTTTGCGACGCTGTTATCCCTCCTAGCAATCAACGCTTTTGCAACAGAGAAAACTTGGACGCTTGTTCGTGAGTCACGATGGCAAGCTGCGTTTTTCGATATCCATTTTGTTTCCCAACAGGACGGGTGGATCGTCGGGTCAGATGCAACAATTCTCCGTACCAACAACGGTGGAAAGACTTGGGAGCAACCGAGCAAACCCTTTCCATTCAGGATAGATTTCCACAAAGTACGGTTCCTCAATCCCCAAGCCGGTTGGATCGTTGGCGAAGAAGGTGCTGTGCTGAAAACGACCGATAATGGAGAAACGTGGGCAGTACTGAACACCGGTACCCGTCGGGTATTGTCAGCCATTTTTTTTATAGATGCCCAACACGGCTGGGCTGGCGGCGATGGCGGGCTCATCATTCATACTGCGGATGGCGGCGATACGTGGGTCAGACAGAATACTCCGACGAATAATGCGATTCAGGATTTTCACTTTGCTAGTCAAAAGGTCGGTTGGGCCGCAGGACATGGCGGAACAATTGTCCATACCATGGACGGTGGACAGACCTGGAAGAGCCAAAAAATCAACTCTCCAGCCGGCATTAGTTCGATCTGTATGCTCGATAACCGAGAAGGGTGGGCAGCCGGCGGCAACGGTGCGCTAATTCATACCACTGACGGCGGCGCAACGTGGGAAACTCAGAAAAGCAATGTTCCCAATTCCAACGGTATGCCCGAACCGATTTGGGAAATTCATTTTATTGACGCCAATCACGGGCTTGCAGCCGCAGAGTTCGGTGTGATTCTGAGGACAACCGACGGTGGCGCGAATTGGACACCGCTTGAACCGAGACCCGTGCCCAGCCGTCTGAACGCCATCCAAATGGTCAGCCCCCAAGAGGCGTGGATTGTGGGCGAATTTGCAACCCTTCTACACAGCCAAGATGGTGGCGCATCGTGGGAAGTGGTCTCGATTAACAGCCACTTGACGACAGTTCACTTCCTCGATGATAGAACAGGGTGGGCGGTGGGTTTAGCCGGAATGGTGCTTGCCACCCGCGACGGCGGATCCACATGGCAACAGCAATATACCGGGAATGTTTTTGAACTGTTCGGCATCGGTTTTGTCGATGCGACACAAGGCTACATCGTTGGCAGCAACGCAACTCTAATCGAGACGGGAGATGGCGGCGGAACGTGGCAAGGTATCAGGACGGAGGCAGCGGACGGTCAAGTCCAACGCATCCAATTTGACGAGCCAATTCGATGGAAACGCGCTGTCGGTTTTTATGACCTCCACTTCCCGACGCCTCAACACGGATGGGGGGTTGGCGAACTTGGCAAGATTTTGCATACAAAAGATGGTGGACGTACATGGCAAAGCCAAGATTTGGGGGATTTGGCTGTCAGTTACAATAACCTATATGGTGTCTACTTTATTGATGCGAATGTGGGATGGACGGTCGGTGAGGCAGGGACGATTATCAAAACCGATGACGGCGGTGGAACGTGGACTGTTCAGCGAGCGGAGCCCAATGG
Source organism: Candidatus Poribacteria bacterium (assembly GCA_047517405.1). Taxonomy (GTDB): domain Bacteria; phylum Poribacteria; class WGA-4E; order WGA-4E; family PCPOR2b; genus PCPOR2b. Next base: position 3,693 of record JAKZSX010000077.1, read on the forward strand.
GTTACAAGCGGTTTTTGCTCTCAACTCCCGGATGGCATGGATCGCTGGGGATGACGGTTCCATTTATGCGACGAAAGATGGTGGGGAGACGTGGATCCGGCAAATTACGCCGACGGGCGAAAAATTGAACGGCGTGTACTTCATCACGAATAACACGGGCTGGGCTGTCGGAGAAAACGGAATGCTCCTCAATACCAAAGATGGCGGTGTGACATGGCTTGTGCAGCAAACTCCGACCACAAACGGCTTAACCGATATCACCCAATCTCCAGA
>JAKZSX010000078.1:0-6927 GCA_047517405.1 Candidatus Poribacteria bacterium
CCCTTTGAGATGAAAGATCCCTTCGATACCTACGATGCGGAAGTTGAGGCACTGTTGCATCGGTTAAGTCAACAACCACGTCCAGTTTCAAGGCAGAAGCGCATCCGGCTGAGGCGAGAGTGAGATAAGGAAACACAGGGACTTTAGAAGACCCAAATCAGACAGACGGCGATGTCAAACACATCGCTTTTTTTATGCCGTCAAATCAGGTACGGAATTCTCAAATGCAAGAGCAAAACCCATTCAAATCCGGATATGTTAGCATCATAGGTGAGCCAAACGTCGGCAAATCGACGTTGCTGAATACGATGATGGGGGAGAAACTCGCAATCGTCACACCGAAGCCGCAAACAACGCGTAATCGGATCACAGGGATTCTCACAACCGATTCGTATCAAATTATTTTCTTGGATACGCCCGGTGTACTTACCCCCAAATATCGCCTGCACGACCAGATGGTCAAAACCGCATATAACGCGATCATAGATGCAGATCTTGTGCTTTACATGATAGATGCGAGCCGGCTAAACTCCGGTATTGAGGAAACAATCCTTAATAAACTTAAAAAGGCGACGCAGCAAGTCATACTTGTAATTAACAAAATCGATCTGATACCCAACCCCGCACTTTTGCCAATTATTGCCCGCTATCAGGAAAAGTTCCCCTTCCTCGAACTCATTCCAATCTCCGCAACAACAGGCGACGGAACATCTCAACTTCATGAGTTCATTGTTAAACACCTTCCCGAAGGTCCTTCCTACTTCCCTCCCGACCAGCTTAGTGACCTACCGGAACGTTTCTTTATTTCGGAAACGATACGGGAGAAGATTTTTCTCAGAACTAATCAGGAAATTCCATACGCTTCCAGCGTCGTGGTTGAAGAGTTCACAGAACGTCCAAACGGAAAAACCTATATCAGCGCGATGCTTTATGTCGAACGCCAATCGCAGAAAGGCATCCTAGTTGGGAAAGGCGGTAAAACAATTAAAGGAATCGGTCAACTCGCCCGCGCAGAGATCGAGCAGTTTTTGCAGACAGCCGTATTTTTAGATTTGCGCGTGTCCGTCAAAGCAGATTGGCGACGCGATGAACAAAAATTAAAAGATATAGGTTATCTCTAAAACGTAAAAATATTGCTCAAAAATGCAAAAAAGGCTTGATCCCATCTTGATTTTTTGATAGACTATTGCCCTATCCAGATTACCTCGTCGTCTTGTATTGCGACAGAGGAAGATGAAATCCCATACAGATCCTCAACTTTGATGTTACAGATTATAAAGAAAGAGCGATTTCAATCGCTGTTCCTAAGAAATCTTTGTAACATGCCGCTGTGGATTTAGTATCAGCAAATATCTCCAATCATAGGGAAACAGCGATGAACCACTCGAATGGCGGCAGCAATGATCGCCTCCCTCAGAGCTCACAGCCATCCGAACTACCAACTTGTATACAAACTTCAGGGCAACGTCTACCTGCCAACTCTGGGTTGAATCCGGCGTTAACTTTTGATCGGTTTGTTGTTGGACAAAGCAATCAAGAGGCGTATGCTGCAGCGGAACACATGACGAATGGAGCTGGAAAGACGAAGGGGGCTTTAATTATACATGGGGGTGTTGGGTTAGGCAAAACCCATCTGTTACACGCAATTGGAAATAAATTTCGTCAGGGACTTCTGAATCGCACGGTGTACTGTTCCTCAGCAGAGAAATTAATGCGTGAATGGCTTCTATCCATTTCGAATCCCCGGAAAGCTGCTGCATTGCGGGCACAGTATAGGCATGTTGACCTGTTGCTAATTGACGATATTCAATTTTTATCGCCGGAGCAACAGATTCAGGAAGAATTTTTCCGCTTACTTAACTACTTAAATGAACAAGATCAACGGCTTGTATGCACCTGCGATCGTTTGCCGCAGTTTCTGAAGGAGTTTTGGGACTCGCCTGATAGCCTCACGCAGGGGCACATCGTTGAAATTTGTGCGCCGGAATTTGATTTGCGGGTTTCAATTCTGAAACAAAAGTTAAAAGAACGGGAGTCTGGACCTGTACCCTTGAAAGTGCTCCGTTATTTGGCAAAGCATCTGACGCAACACATTCGTCAGCTTGAAGGGGCACTAAACCGATTAATGGCAGAGGTACGTTTGGGCTCGCCCCTGACCCTCCAAGCTGCTCATCACGTGTTAGAGAACAAAACCCCGGATCGACCTCCAGCGCATACAATCACGCTCGAAAAGATTCAGGAAACCGTTGCTCGGTATTTCCACCTCACCTTATCAGACCTATGTTCTCGAAAGCGAGGAAGGCGGTTTGTACTCCCACGACAAGTTGGAATGTATCTCACCCGTCAGTTGACGACCCTCTCGCTGAAAGAGATTCATCAAGGGTTTGGACAAAGCCGAACAACAGTCGTGCGAAGCTGTCAGCGAATTGAAACACTACTCAAGGAGGATCTAGTACTGAGTCAGTCTATTGAAGCACTAACAACCGAGCTGACACGTCCTCAACACCCACGCGAAGACTAAGCCATTAATCAATTTATCATCGCATACCCACCCAAGTTCTATTTACAACAAAGCAAGCTCTCCTCACCCTCGTTTAATCACAGGCAACACGATATGGGATGGTCTGAGTTCATCGTGCATGACTGTGTTAATAGCGACCTCCCCGGCAGCCTCGTTATGAATAGACCCACCGGTGTTGAGATTGCGGTCAAACCGAGGAAAGCAACTACTTGTGACTGACACGCGAACCTGATGCCCCGGCAGGAAAACGTTACTCGTTGCCCACATATCAATCTCATATCTGTATACCTTGCCAACTTCTAATAGCTCAGGGCAGTCGAAAGAATCCCTGTATCGTGCCCGAAGGATGCCGTCGCATAACAACCGTGAGTAACCGTCCGGGTGCACATCGGTGAGCCGTACAACCCAATCGGTATCCTGCGCAGAGGACAGCCCATATATCACTGCCTTCACAGGACCCGTGACATCCAACTCTTCCGTTAGCGACTCGCTGGTGAAGGTAAGACACAGTTGTTCGACCTCGCACTGGTCATAAACGCCGCCAGGTATATTTAATGTGTTGCCTCCTTGAGTAGGAACGGGCTGAAGCGGATCGTACACAAAACTGTCCGGATTCTCACTTCCTTCGGGAGGATTGGGTGATAGTGTTCCATCGTTCAACGATTTGATTGAGTTACTCTGTCCGCCGTGCAGATAGTAGTTTGTGTACTGCGTGTCAGGCAGGGGCCAATCCGACTCATCACGCCACTCGTTGCGCCCCATAACGAAAATGCGCACCGGCGGTGCATCCATAATCCCCGTGTCAATTCCCTTGAGCCAGTAGTCGAACCAAGGGAGACGCATTTCGTTGAAGTTTTCAGCGGCCTCAACACCGAAATCGAACTCACCGGCAAATTGGGTGTTAATACTCCCAGGACCGTGCACCCAAGGTCCAATAATCAGTTTTTGGCTCTGGCGCGCTTTTTCTGTGCGACCACGCCGCTTGATGCCCATATAGTGCTTGAGCGTCCCCGCCAGAAAGATGTCAAACCAACCCCCTAGATGGTACATAGGCGTTTCTATCTTATCGTGGAATTTATCCATATTGAAGGAATCCCAGTATCTACCATCGGTTGGGTGTTGAAGCCAATCGTTGTACCAATCGCTCAAACCCTCTAGGAACGGGCATGGATACAGCGGAAGTCGCGCATACCAGTCATCCATCTCTTCCTGGACCCTTTCGAGTCTACCCTTCTGTTGATTAAATTCCTCTCCCTCCGCGAGGTGCGCGAGATTGGTCGAGGTCACGCCATGTGCCCAAGCCATGTTAAACGCCAACTCAAATGCACCGCCACGATACACCCATTCCTGGTAGTAATCCGCAGAGGATTCACGAATGAACATAGCCCGCAAATGGGGCGGACGACTGAGCGCGTTTCTGTATTGAGTGGCTCCAGAATAGGAACCGCCAATCGTTCCTACATTGCCATCGGACCAAGGTTGCAGCGCCGCCCACTCAATGGTATCGTAGCCATCGCGGTTTATCCCTGCTCCATCGTCCCGAAATGGATAAAAGTCTCCGTCAGAGGCGAATCTGCCGCGCACATCTTGGATAATGACGGCATACCCTCTCTGGGCGAAGAATTGGGGGGATCCCACACCATTTTCGGATCCAGCCTCCTTGTTGTAGGGTGTGCGCTCTAGGAGTACTGGAAAATTGCCCTCCACATTAGGACGGGTGATGTTAGCACGAAGAATCGTGCCGTCCCGCATGGCAATTTCTAGATTCTTTTCATGAGTTGTCTGATACTGGGGCTTTGATAATACTGATTCTTTAATCATGAGTTCTCCTTTGCGTGATTACCGCGTTACCAGCCCACCGGAAACGACAATCGTCTCGCCTGTCATCTCGGAAGCATCTGAACCTGCTAGGAAAGCCACAATGTTGGCAATGTCCTGCGGTTGCTGAAGCCGACCCAGTGGAATAGATGCACGACGACGCTCCATAAATTCGCCGGGGCGCAATCCCATCTGCTGAACCCCTATCAGGTCATCCAGTGTCCAGTTAAAAGCGGTTTCCACAATACCGGGGGCAACAGCGTTGACTGTAACCCCGTACTCCGCGAGGCTGGCGGCAGCCACCTTGGTGAGATTAATGATCGCTGCTTTGCTCGCTGCATACGGCGGGGAATAGGTCATTCCCCCAGCAATTCCAGCCACCGAGGCAACGTTGATAATTGTGCCGCTCTTTTGCGCTATCATCGGTTTCGCCGCTTCCTGCATGTAAAAATAGGGGCCCTTGAGGTTCAGGTTGACCGTCCAATCCCACGTCTCTTCCGTGACATTCGGGAATGGCTGCGTCCGTATGCCTCCCGCGTTATTGACCATGATATCAATGCGCCCATACCGCTCGACGGCGGCACGGACAAAGGGTGGGGCGTCCGCTGCTTTGGCGGCATCGAAGATTCTCGTGGCGATGGTGGCACCGATCGCTTTGACCTCACTTTCTAGGTTCTCTAGCAAATCTTCTCTGATGTCGCTAGCGAAGACCGACGCTCCCTCCTGCGCTAACCGCAAGACGGTCGCCCTGCCAATTCCCTGACCCGCACCGGTGACAGCTGCCACTTTACCGGCGAGTCGGTGTGAAGATTCTGGCGTAGACTGAGACGGTTGATCTTGTCTTTGCATCTTTGCTGCCTCCTCTACCACTGTTTGTACCTGCTCGGCTCCGACTTCGCCGAGAGTTCAAAGCAACTTGGATAGACATATCCGAGCCGTATCCGTGCAGTGGATTTGCCAATCCACTGCGAGCGACAATGGACTCGATTTAGTTCCGATTCTCTCAGTTTGCAACGTTTCTTATTAATAGGAACTGAGGTATTCTATACCCACAAACAAGGTATCGCTTCGTGGACAGAAACGCGACGCTGTTATTCGAGATTCTCGCTGATGTGCTGCTGAATCCTCTCCTGCGTCTTTTTTGTCATGAGTTTGAACCCTTCGAGCCTATCGTCATTAAGTGCTTCGCCAAGAGAGGCAAGGCTATCAATACCAAGTTCATCGTACAACGCCTTTGCGGTCTTGATACCGACTCCCGGAAGCACTGTCAACTCCAGCACAGTTTTCGGGGTGTGCTCAGCGAATTCCTCCAGCTTCGTGCATGTGCCTGTCTCGATAAACTCGCCGATAATCTCGGCGATCGTTTCACCGACACCGGAGATCGCCGACAAACGTCCTTCTCGATGCAATTCCTCTACCGATTCCGGGTGGCGGGAAATAGTGTAGGCTAGTCTCGAATATCGTGTAGCATGAGATTCCTCGTAACCCCCAATGACCAAAATATCGTGGAGTTGCCGAAGTTTTTCCGCGATTTCGTCATTGCATCGCCAACGGGTGCGACCCTTTTGGTCGGTATATGAAGCATCATCTTTTGTACTCATAACAGGTTTACCCTCCAATTCATGAAATTTTCGAGACAACGCTAGAGATCGGATTTGAGCTCCCAGATTTGAACTGTCGAATCGAAAAGCCCAACTGCCATATATTTCCCATCATGAGAAAGCGCAAGGGATTCAGTTCCGGTATCTACTTTCAGCGAAAACACCTCTTTATCTTCTTTGATATTCCAGAGTATTATCGCACCCGATTCATCGCCGAGCGCGATGTATTTGCCCACCGATGCAAACGTGATGGCACGCGCCCAATACGCCTGCAAGTTGTCTATACTAAGCAGTTGTTCTTTTGTACTCCGTTCCCAGACACGAATTCCAGCCTGCGCTTGGATTTGACTATCGACAGCTAGCATTGAAGCGTCAGGTGAAAAATGCACATTCCACACACCCAAGATGATACCCGTATCAATCAGATCCGCCGGGGTGTCTCGCTTGATGTCCCACACTTCAACCTTCGTGCGATGACCCTCCCCATCCCGGTAGGTGCCTTCAGCTGCTGCAACATACTGTCCATCACAGGAAATGGCTAAACCGTTTCTCACCGATTCAATCGCCTTCAGGCGTTTTACCAACCGCTTTTGGTCTACGTCCCAGATTTCTATCTCCTTATCCCCGCGCGACAGCGCAACGAACTCCCCGTTTGCGGACAGGCTCGCGTTTTCAAATGCACCATTGGTCAGAATCGTCTCCTGATTGGTGTCCAGAGCGATAAGCGTAACGTCATTGCTCTCCTTTCTGACCAAGAGTAGATTGCGAGCCGGTGAATATGCAAATAGGTCTTTGGTCGTAGTAATATGTTCTATTTCGCGAGTTTCTAAATTCCACCGCTCAACGCCTCCATCTACTAGTTTGGAGATAATTTTGGTGTCATCTAGACTGAAGACAATGCGCCGAGAAACCCGAGGCAGCAAACGATCGCCCGGCGGATTCTGGCTTACGCCAAAGAGAGATGAGAGCCGGGGAATTATCCTCCCG
>JAKZSX010000079.1:0-17391 GCA_047517405.1 Candidatus Poribacteria bacterium
AAAAAGAAGGGAGCGGACGAGGGTGTGGATGGGGTAATCTATTATCAGGACGTTGACCCGGACAACCCGAAAAAGACGCTCACCCGGAAGATTGTCGTTCAGGTCAAAAGTGGGAAGGTCTCTGTCAGGGATATACGGGAACTGAAATCGGTTGTCGAAACCCAAGACGCTGTGATCGGTGTCTTTATCACGTTGAACCTGCCGACCCAACCGATGGTCAAGGAGGCAGCGGCAGCAGGACGATTTCAATGGCTTCACGTCGCTCACACGACATATCCAAAGATTCAAATTCGGACGATTGAGGAACTGCTTTCGGGACAAGGTATCGAATATCCGCAGACACCTGTTAATGTCACGTTCCGCAGGACAGAGCGGGCAACCCCCCAAAACCCGCAACTTGAAATAGAGGTTAACCAATGAAAGCAATTCTTGCATTAGCAGATGGAACGATTTTTGAAGGCGAACATTTCGGTGCGACCGGGGAAACTTCCGGTGAGGTGGTCTTTAATACTAGCATGACCGGCTACCAAGAAATCCTCACCGATCCATCCTACAAAGGTCAGATTGTCACGATGACCTATCCGCTAATCGGAAACTACGGCTGCAACGAGATCGATGTCGAATCCATTCGGCCGCAAGCCGAAGGATTTGTTGTGCATGAATATAGTGCATACGAGAGTAACTGGCGTTCACAGTCGAACCTTGGTAGCTACCTCGAAGAGAATGGGATTACCGGCATCCACGGTATTGATACGCGGGCATTGACTAAGCGGCTCAGGGTGCATGGCGTCATGGATGGCATACTTTCGACGGAAGACCTTGACCCCCAAAGCTTGGTCGCCAAAGCTCAGGCGTGGCACGGGTTGGTTGGTGTAGATATGGTTCAGTACGTGACATGCTCTAATCCGTACTTATGGGAGACACGAGACACCGAATCAAGCACGCTTCCTGACTTGACCTCCATTGCCGATGATAAGAATTCCCAACTTACAATTGATTTCGACACCGCAGGAATCGACGTGTCATCAACCCCCCAATTCCGTGTCATTGCGATGGACTTCGGAGTCAAATATAACATCCTACGCCAACTCACCCAACACGGTTGTCAGGTCCAAGTGGTGCCGGCACACACTTCCGCAGAAGATATTCTCGCTGCGGATCCGGATGGTATCTTCTTATCCAACGGTCCCGGCGATCCAGAGCCGATTGAATACGGCATCAAAACAGTTCGGCAGTTGATCGGAGCGAAGCCGACCTTTGGTATCTGTTTGGGGCATCAATTGTTGGGGCTTGCATTCGGTGGAAAGACTTTCAAACTCAAATTCGGACATCGTGGCGCAAATCAACCTGTTAAACGATTTGACACAGATCAGGTTGAAATCACCTCACAAAATCACGGTTTCTGCGTGGACATTGACTCACTGCCAAGCACTGTAAAGGTGACGCATATCAACCTGAATGATCAAACCCTTGAAGGGATGGAACACACAGAATATCCAATCTTCTCTGTGCAGTACCATCCGGAAGCATCTCCCGGTCCCCATGACGCAAGTTATCTTTTTAAGAGGTTTATAGATCTGATGCAGGAACATAAAATCTAAAAAATTAGGATACGATGAGGTAACTCACCATGCCAAAGCGAACTGACATCAAAAAGATCTTAATCATCGGCTCTGGCCCAATTATTATCGGTCAAGCCTGCGAGTTTGACTATTCGGGCACTCAGGCGTGTAAGGCTTTGAAGGAGGAGGGGTATGAAGTTGTCCTTATCAACAGCAATCCGGCGACAATTATGACGGACACGGAACTTGCCGACCGAACCTATGTCGAGCCGATTGATGCGGATATCGCTGAAAAAATTATCGCTCAAGAACGTCCCCAAGCCTTACTCCCAACTTTGGGCGGACAGACAGGATTGAATGTCTCTGTTGAACTTGCTGAATCGGGTGCACTGGATAAATACGGTGTTGAGTTGATTGGTGCGAAACTCCACTCCATCCGAAAAGCGGAAGATCGGGGTCTGTTCAAGAAGGCGATGCAGCGTATTGGCTTGGCAGTGCCAAAAAGCGGGATCGCTCATTCGTTTGACGATGCCATCGGCATCGTTGAGGAAATCGGTTATCCAGCGATTATCCGTCCAGCATTTACGCTCGGCGGCACCGGCGGTGGCATTGCTTACAATATCGAAGAATTTCGGGAGATAGTCGAGTACGGATTGGGGTTGAGTCCGGTCAACGAGGTGTTAATCGAAGAATCGGTGATCGGTTGGAAAGAGTTTGAGCTTGAGGTGATGCGAGATAGGATGGATAACGTCGTGATTATCTGTTCCATTGAGAATTTTGATCCGATGGGGGTTCATACCGGCGACAGCATTACTGTTGCACCAGCCCAGACCTTGACGGACAAAGAATATCAGCAGATGCGGGATGCGGCGATTAAGATTATTCGTGAAATTGGTGTGGACACCGGCGGCTCAAATATCCAGTTTGCGGTTGATCCTGATACAGGGAAACAGGTTGTTATTGAGATGAACCCACGGGTCTCTCGGAGTTCTGCGCTCGCCTCGAAAGCAACTGGGTTTCCAATAGCGAAGATCGCAGCGAAACTGGCTGTCGGATACACACTTGATGAGCTTCCCAACGATATTACGCGCAAAACCCCCGCGTCGTTTGAACCGACTATCGATTACGTTGTGACGAAGATTCCGCGTTGGGCGTTTGAGAAATTTACTGGCACTGATGAGACGCTGACTACGATGATGAAGTCCGTGGGCGAGGCGATGGCGATCGGACGAACGTTCAAGGAATCCTTGCAGAAAGGGTTACGATCCCTAGAAAACGGTTGGGTGGGACTCGATAGCCGTTCCCTCCCGAAATTGCCGATCTCGGAGCTTCCACAGAAGTTGACCATCCCCAATATGGAGCGCATCCTTTATATAAAACAGGCTTTCCAAAGCGGGATGAATATCGATCAGATTCACGGATATACACACATCGATCCATTTTTCCTGTATAATATAAAGGAGATTGTCGATTTTGAGGAAGAAATTCGGAAAGCTGGAAGTGAGGGCAAGCTGGGGCCCCTAGATATTTCTCAGCTTCCCGATTCGTCCGTCTTCCTGCTCCGCAAAGCAAAGCAGTACGGTTTCTCTGACCAGCAGATAGGGGAACTTTGGAACGCCTCTGAAGCGAGCATCCGAGGGCTACGGAAAGAACACGGGATTGAAGCCACGTTTAAGATGGTGGATACATGTGCTGCTGAGTTTGAAGCGGAGACGCCCTACTACTATTCTACCTACGGCATGGAGGATGAGGTCCGACCCAGCCAGAAGAAGAAGATTCTGATTTTAGGGAGCGGTCCGAATCGGATTGGTCAAGGAATAGAGTTCGATTACTGCTGTGTCCATGCGGCACTTGCACTTAAAGAGGATAACTATGAGACCATTATGGTCAATAGCAATCCTGAAACCGTTAGCACGGATTACGATACCTCGGATCGGCTCTATTTTGAACCGCTCACACACGAAAATGTGTTGAACATTGTCGATCGGGAAAAGCCGGATGGGGTTATCGTGCAGCTTGGTGGGCAGACGCCGCTGAATCTAGCACTCGGACTCCAGAAGGCGGGTGTTCCGATTATCGGAACAAGCCCAGAGGACATTGCGCGATCGGAAGATCGGAAGCAATTCACAGAGTTGCTTGATGGACTCGGCTTGAGGCAGCCCCCAAATGGCACAGCAACTTCAGTCAAAGAAGCCAAGCCAATCGCCGCAGTGCTTGGATACCCGGTGATGGTGCGTCCTTCGTACGTTTTGGGTGGACGGGCGATGCGGATTGTCTATGACCAAGATGATCTAGAAGCATATATGGATTCGGCGGTTGCAGCTTCACCCGAACATCCCGTGTTAATCGACAAGTATTTAGAGGATGCCATCGAAGTTGATGTTGATGCGATTTCGGACGGAAATCTTACCGTCGTGGGCGGTATCATGGAACATATCGAAGAGGCAGGGATTCATTCTGGAGACAGCGACTGTGTGTTGCCGCCTTACACCCTTGTTGAAGAGCAGATTGAAATGCTCAAGGAGCATACAGATGCGCTTGCGAAGGCACTCAATGTGCGTGGGTTGATGAATATACAGTATGCGATAAAAAATGATGAGATTTATGTGTTAGAGGTCAATCCGCGGGCATCGCGAACTGTGCCGTTTGTGAGCAAGACCATTGGGGTGCCATTAGCAAAACTTGCCGCCCGAATCATGACGGGACGTACCCTTGAAGATCTTGGATTTACGAAGGAGATTGAGCCGGATCATTTTGCGGTGAAGGCACCCGTGTTTCCGTTCAACCGTTTTCCAGGGGCAAATTCTCAGCTTGGTCCTGAGATGAAATCGACAGGTGAAGTGATGGGAATTGATATGGACCTGAGTATCGCGTTTGCCAAAGCACAACAAGCGGTGGGTTATAGCTTACCTCTCGGTGGTCATGCGTTCATCAGCGTGAAAAATAAAGATAAACGTGCGATTATCTTTATCGCCAAAAAACTGGTTGACATGGATTTTAAACTGATTGCCACGCACGGCACAGCGAAGGTGCTTCGTCGTAACGGTATGGAGGTTACACTGGTTCACAGTATCGGTAAAGGACGTCCGACCATCCACGATTATGTCAAAAACCACGCCGTTGATCTGATTATCAATACGCCTACCGGATATGCACATCGTCCGAATGAGGAATTAATTCGGCAGATGGCGATTGATTATGGGATTACTCTATTTTCGACAATTGCGGGTGCGTCAGCGGCAATCAATGGTATTGAGGCGCTTCGCCATGGAGAGATTACCGTAACCCCGTTACAAGATTATTACGTGAAACACGGAGCGTGAAGTGTGAAACATGAAATATGAAGAAATAGAGGGAACTAGGGAGATAATTCTTGGGGAAATTTTACAGCACGTCTTTGAATTTAGTAACATGGCATATTACATACTGATAGAAAGGAGATAAAAATGGCGACTAATCAGGTTGAAAGAGACACGCGTCTAGTACATGCGCTTGATGAGATTTTGGATAGTTTAGCGTTTGATGTCTCTCGCCCGATAAAGGTCTTGGAGTTGGAGGAAGGTAAAGAGGTTGTTGTTGTGCAATCAAATACGTTCACAATTTCACGTATCTATACGTCCGGGCGGCCCGATGGCAAGAGACCCCATGGGCGTGAGTCCTATTATGAGTACTTCTGCGAGCAGCTTGAAGATTATAAACAGCAGCATGGTAGCGACGAAGGGTTTAGTTTAACGCCGGAGGATTGGCGTGTTTTATTCCGAGAATCCTATGATAGATATACCCGTTACTTGTTGTTCGCGGGGATTAAACGGTGGGCGGATGTCAAGCGAGACACCGACGCGAACCTTGCCGTTACGAATATGGGGAAAAAGTATGCCCCTTCTGATATTGCGTGGGAGAGCTACCAGTATAAGGGCTATATACTCATGATGAACAGCATGGCGAACGCCGAGCTTTGTCTGATGGAAGATGACCGCGAAGGTGCATTGGATCAGGTCAATTTAGGTATTCAACACATTGGGAAATTCTGTGGTGAGTGTTTGCGCGAGAACTATGGAGATGCGGAAAACGTCACCCGTGAACGTTATTTGAGTAACCTAATTGAGTTTCGGTCAGATCTGGAGTCGGTGGAAGAGGGGCTAGACAGACGGCGGGAAAGCGACGAAGATGAGGACGATGATGTGGATTTCCTAGAGGAATTGGAAGAGCTTTTAGATGAAGGAAATACAAATTAAGTTGTTGCTCGCACTGATTGGCTTGCCCATTTAGATAGCAGACTCTCTGCATTAAAGAAGACCCCAGAGGTACAGAGAATACAGAGAGGAATGAATCTATATCTACCTGTTTCCATTTATTTATTGTACAGTAAATTAATCTCTTTCCTGCTAAGGCACCTCGACCCCTTCAAAAACCTGTCTGATAATCTGTTCAGAAGAAATCTCTTCCGCTTCCGCCTCGTAACTGACAATAACACGGTGTCTGAGGACATCCATGCCCACCGCGTAGACATCTTCTGGCGTCACATACCCACGGTGACGGAGGAAAGCGTGGGCTTTGGCAGCTGTCGCGAGGAAAATCGTTGCCCGCGGCGATGCGCCGTATTCGATGAGGTCTGTGAGTTGATCTAGTTGATATTTCACTGGCTCACGCGTGGCACAGACGAGGTCAACAATATAGTTTTCGATCTTCTCGTCTATGTAGATTTCACGGACTGTTGTACGGAGTTGGAGAATTTCTTGGGGGGATATGACTTGTTGAATCGGTTGAATCTCTTCCCGTGTGATTTGCCGCAAGATGGAAAGTTCCTCGGTCCGCGAGGGATACGTCACCTGCAATTTGAGCATGAACCGGTCTACTTGCGCTTCCGGCAGTGGGTAAGTTCCTTCCTGCTCAATTGGGTTTTGGGTTGCTAGAACGAGGAACGGCGGATCGAGGGGGTAAGTTTCGTCGCCGATTGTAACCTGACGCTCTTGCATCGCTTCCAAGAGTGCGCTTTGGACTTTGGCGGGGGCGCGGTTAATCTCATCGGCGAGAATAAGATTAGCGAAAATAGGCCCCTTTTTGACATAAAAATCGCCGGAACGTTGGTTATAAATTTGGGTGCCGATTAGATCTGCGGGCAGGAGGTCAGGGGTAAATTGCAGGCGTTTGAAAGAGACGGCAATCGTATTGGAAAGTGCTTGGACAGCGGTTGTCTTCGCGAGACCGGGGACACCCTCTAATAGGATATGACCGTTGCAGAGCAATCCGATAATCATCCGCTCGATCATATACTTCTGTCCAATGATAACCTTCCGTATCTCTTCAAAAATTTTTTCAACGAAGGTGCTCGCCTCCTGAATGCTTTCGTTCAACGCCGTTAGCTCAGATTCTCTCATGGTCCCTCCCCGATTTGGGTGAACACCGAGGTTCAGTCTTAATCCCTCCTCCCGTAATGTTTATAGATCTCGCTGTTCTCATCTGGTTCTGCTTCCACTTCACATTCATCTGTTTCAGCGGGTGCTGCAGTAATTTGGCTTTCAAAAAATTCCCGCGCTGTCTGATAGATACGATTCTGTTCTGAACGGGAGGTCCGATGCCGAGAGAAGTGAACCATATCACAGGATCGGAGAATCTCGCCAACGTGATCTGTAACGCTATCGGTCAAACCGTTGGGAAGCGCGGATAGGATTTGTCCTGTGGTAGCATCTAGGCTCTTGATTTGGTATTTTTCGCCCACATATTGTTTGATAATTATTGCAATTGCTTCGTAGTATTCTTGGATGCGGTTTGATTCGCGCAAGGATAGCACCTGCTCTAAGTCTGTGAGTGCGATGGACTCAAGGGTATACGCATCGCGTTCTAACTCCCTATCCGGTTCTGTCAACGAGTCAGATCTATCGGGGCGAGCGGTGCCGCGGGGAGACACCGGAGATGGCGAGGGAGATGTATGTGTCGGTGGCGATATATCCCAGTTTTTAGGCGTCCGTCGCCGTGAGAATGGGTTGGACAATGACGGCTTTTTTCGGCGCAGCCAGACATAGATACCGGCTCCGATGCCAATGATAAGCAACGTTGGGACCACAACGGCAAGAATTGCGCCCAAGATGCCTAGATCTCCATCGTTGCTGTTGAGATCGTTACTGGCTGCAAAGAGATAAGTAGTGTCCAGAGCAAATAGGACACAAATTGAAATAGAAGCTGAATTGATTATTCGGCGCACAAACTGTATTCCTTGATTTTTCTGAAGATGGTTCGTTTTGAAATTCCTAAAATCTTTGCCGCTTTTGCTCTGTTATTGCCAGCATATTGAAGGGTCAATTGAATAACTTCCTTCTCAATTTCTGCCATTGACATGCCCACTTCAACCTGCAATCCCGATGAAGGTAAGGCTGCCATGCCTGTATCGGTAGCGGTGGGAGCAGAGAGGATAACAGGAGAACTGACACCGGCGGATTTGAGGATATGTTCCGGAATATCATCAAGATCGAGATTTGGTTGGTTCGACATGATAACCATACCTTCAATACAGTTTTTCAACTCTCGCACGTTTCCGTGCCAGTCATACTTCACCAATGCTCGCATTGTGCGGGAGCTCATGCCCTTGGTCATCATCCTGTTTTCCCGGCAAAATTCTTCGGTAAACGCTTTGACCAAGAGGGGAATATCCTCTCTCCGCCCACGGAGCGGTGGCAGTAGAATTCGGATCACGTTCAGACGATCGTAGAGATCTGGTAGAAACTTTTCTTGCTCCACCGCCTTCTCGATATCGCGGTTTGTTGCACAAATCACGCGAACATCTACCGGTATTGATTCATTCCCGCCGACGCGTTCAAACTCTCTTTCTGCAAGTACGCGCAAGAGTCTTGCTTGGTTTGATAAACTTAATTGCCCCACTTCATCAAGAAATAACGTTCCCCCGTGGGCTGCTTCAAATCGCCCTTTCCGCGTCTGATACGCGCCTGTAAACGCACCCCGTTCATGCCCAAAAAGTTCGGATTCCGCGAGGCTTTCGTTTAAGGTTGCACAATTGAATATAACGAGGGGACCTCGCCTTAAACTTCGATGGTGTACAGAGCGGGCGACTAGCTCTTTCCCGGTGCCGCGTTCCCCACGGATCATGACAGTGGCTTTTGTTGGAGCAACTTGCGCGATGAGATCTCGAATCTCTTGGATTTTCGCTGAATGTCCCGTTAATTGGAGGAGCCCGACCCGTTCATCAATCTGGGACTGTAGTTGGCGATTTTCTAGGGTGAGCCGTTGATTTTCAAGTATCTTGTGGAGAAGGGCTTTCAGTTGGGCTAGGTTGAGGGGTTTAGGCAGAAAATAGCTCGCCCCCATGTGGGTCATAGCTTTGACACCCACTTCGGTTTCTAGGACATTTGGTGCTGTCGTGAAGATTACGCCGACATCGGGATTCTGATCGTAGGCTGCTTCAAGCAGTTTGAGTCCGTCAATGCGCTCCCCTATGAGTGGTGCAATCAACACATCAATATCTAGGCGTTCAATACGGTCTAACGCTTCGTACATCGTGCGAGTTGCAAGCACACGCAATCCTTCGCGCTCAAGTGTGAGACAAATCGTTTCGCGCTGCCGTTGGTCTGGATCAACAACGAGGATAGTGATTTGGTCGTTCATTGCGCTAGCCCAGTTTCTGTCTGACGATTTGACTGACAATCGAATTGTCTGCTTTGCCTCTTAACTGTGGAACAAGTTTACCCATGACTCTTCCCATATCTCGCATTGATGTCGCTCCTAACTCCTCAATCGCGCCTATAATGACGGCTTCGATTTCTTCTTGCGAAAGTTGAGCGGGGAGAAATGCTTGCAATGTATTAATCTGTTCCATTTCGGCTTCAACGAGGTCATCACGATTAGATTTGCTCAATTGTTCTAGCGCGTCCTTCCGTTTCTTAATCTGGCTGGCGATTACCTCTAAAACACCGTCATCATCCAACTCAACCTGACTATTGATTTCCTTATCCCGGACGGCACCGCGCACCATGCGGATTGCAGACAGACGGTTTTTGTCTTTTGCCTTCATCGCCTGTTTCATCTCTTCGTTTAACTGTTCTTTGAGTGCCATGAAAAATCCTTAACTTTTTACATAATCTGTTGTAAGCAGGATAAAATGATACCCGATCTCCTGACCATCGTCAAGCCGAAAAGTGACATGATAAACCTTGCAAGGCAGGATTCGTTTGGCGTCGAATTCGCCTCATAAGTTACCATCTCTAATCTCTGCAACCGAATACTAATCGTAGTATTTAGAACGATAGCTAGGTCATAAAGTTACCATCAAAACTACCTAGTGGTCACAGCCACTCTGTCAATTTGCTATATGTTTGAGGTGCGGGGCTGCTCTCCCCGGCAAGATTCATTCCAAGCAGGTGATCTCGCAATAGCTGCAATCCTGCAAGGGTATCCACATCATACCATGGTGGCAGCAGCCCTAGTCGCACATTAATCCCCTGAATTTTCCCAAGCGTTTGTCGGAACACAACATCAGTGCTCCATGTGATTTTCTCAAAGATAGTGGGTATCGACAACAACGCTCCTTGTTTTGAAAAACCAATCAGGTAGTAACCACCGTCTACGCTGGGACCGATGACAACATCGCGCGATTCTAGCAAATCAAGTGCGTGTTCGACATACTGAGTCGGTAGCGTTGGGCTGTCTGAACCCACGAATAGGAATTTCGCATAACCCTGATCACACGCCCACCGTGCAGCAGCAATTAGGCGTTCCCCAAGCGTTGCACCTTGTTGGCGGATATAAACCGGATCTGCACCGATTAGTGTTCGTAAAGCACTCAAGCTTTTAGGCGGTGTATAGGCAATCACACAGCGAGCTGCGGAAATTGTGGACAAGGCGTTGCACCAATCGACGAGGAACGCCTGATATAGTGAGGCAGCTTGCTCTGACGAAAGATGAGGTATGAGGCGGGTTTTAACTTGACCGGGAACGGGGCTTTTGACAAAGACTATGACACAAGCATCCATATTTTGCCCTCTGGTTGTGTATTGTGACGGGCATCTGCTTGACGGAGAGGGGAAGCTGCCTGTAGATCCGATGATTCGGGAATGGGGCTCGACTGGCGTTGTTTCCAAGCTATGGCAATCACAACGCAAGCGATAATGATTGCTAGAAAAGCGATTAGATTTCCTCTGAGTGTTCCATTGCTGCGATTAATCTGAAATTTTGCGATGCAGCCTGTGACAGCAGCAAGTAAGGCGAGGATCGTACTGGCGTACCACGGTAGATGGACAATCACGCCGAGGAGGGAAACCAACGCTACCCACAGACCGAACTTGGCAAAGTCGCTGGTTTTAGCGTCCGCAGTGCCGGCATTTTCGGAGTCAGATTCGGTTCGTCGCTGGTTTTGCGGACGGGAGGGCGGTACATCACGATAGGTGGATTCGACTAAATGGATAAATTCTGCGAATAGCTTATCTTGTCTAAGCCATTGAAAAAGGTTCGGATACTCGTGCCTCATGAGAATTGAGAACTCTTGGCGTTGGGCACTGAAATCGGTAAACTCTTCCCAGCGGTCTTCTTCAACCATATAATACGGTGCTTCCCCGACTTGCAATTCGTAGCCCTGTCCAACGTGATGGGCGATTCTGCCGATCCCCTCACGTTCTGCAATGATGATTGCTTTGTCCGCTGTGGGTGTCTCTTGTGGGAGGTCACTTTCCGAAGTCCTCGCAGCACGTTCGAGATGGGGATTGCCTTCATCACCCCCATGCTGGTTTTCATATTCCTCATTTGTTAGCGCTAGACCTGTTCGACTCACGATTTCTAAGGCCTCAACTAGGCCTTCAGGGTCAACGAAAAGGATAATCTGACGCTGTCTATCGGCGTTACGTATGTACTCAGGGCGGCAACGGATCTGTTCGTTACCTAGCATTGTCTGAATCAGATTTGATTCCCACTCGTCTGTTGTGCGATAGATTTCAGCCCAATCGTCGGTATTAAAAAGTAGGTCGTTATTTTGAGCCACGATTTTCCTCTATAGTGCTTCGTTGCGCTCGACGCAACCTGTTGCATAGTGGACTACAGTTCCGGGCTATAAAGAATCGCTTCATCAATTCGGGAGTAGTCAAAGAGTTCACTCGGATCAAAAAGAATATTCAATTCACGTTCCGCATTCTCAAGGGAATCCGACGCGTGGACAACGTTGTGAGTAATGTCAATCGAAAAATCTCCGCGAATGCTGCCAGGTTGGGATTCGGTCGGTCTTGTTGCCCCGTTGACTAGACGCACTAACTCGATAGCATTTCGCCCTTCAAGGGCAATTGCCACAATCGGTGTCGATGTCATAAATTGGATGAGGTAGTCATAAAAAAACTTCCCCTGATGTGGTGCGTAGAGTTGATCCGCTCGGTCTTTTGGAAGTTTGAGTAATTTCAGTCCGACTAGTTTGAGGCCCTTGCGTTCAAAGCGGGCGATAATTTCGCCAATCAATCCACGTTGAACGCCATCCGGTTTAATTAGAACTAAGGTTTTCTCTGGGTTCATTTAACCGCCTATTGGTCGTAATGCGTAATGGGTGAGTGGTGAAGGCAAACCTTGCACTGACCTACCGCTCACCAGTACCGGGTTATAGTGTTTCCTGAAATGCCTTTAGCAATTCTTTCTGCTTGCTTGTCAATGAACGTGGAACTTCGAGCTTGATCTGGACGCGTAGATCGCCTTTACGCTTCGACGCATCGGCAACGCCACCACCGCGGACTCTCAACTGTTGCTCCGGCTGCGTTCCCGCAGGAATCCTTAGATCGATGTATCCCTTCAGGGTTGGAACACGAACCGTTCCCCCCAAAGCTGCAATGGTGAAAGGCACTGCGGCTTGGGTTACGAGATCTAAGCCCTCCCGCTTAAAGTTTGGGTGCGGTTGAACAGCGATTCTCACAATCAGTGAACCGCGCTGTCCACCCACAGTCAGATCTCCTTGACCGGCAAGGCGGAGTGATTGTCCGTCTTTAATGCCCGGCGGAATCTTAATCGTAAGGGTTCTGTCGTTCACCTGAATCCGCTTTTCAGCGCCCAATATGGATTCCTCAAACGGGATTGTCAGTTTTGTTCGCAGATCGCCGCGGGGTTGTGCGCCGAAGCCGGTGGGGTTCTCCCTACTAAATACATCTCCGAAGACATCACCGAAGTTTCCAAACGCCTCACGCCCAAAGATATCTCCAAAATTGGTGAAAATGTCCTCAAAGTTGGTGTACCCTTGAAATCCAGCGTTATGGACTCCTGCGTGCCCGCGTATATCATAGATCTTCCGTTTCTCGGGATCCGATAACACGCCGTAAGCATTTGAGGCTTCCTTGAATTTCTCTTCCGCTGCCTTATCTCCCGGATTTTTGTCGGGATGATACTTCAGCGCGACCTTGCGGTAAGCACGTTTAATCTCCTCTGGAGACGCGTTCCGACCCACCCCAAGGACTTCATAGTAATCTCTTTCTGCCATTTAATTTTCCCTGTCTGTCAAACAGTATTATGTGTCATCGCCGCGGTAGGGGTTCAGCTTTTCATCAAGGCTATACTTACCGGGGCCAATCAGGATCAAGCTCAGAAAAACGATACCAGCTTTGATCGCGTGCGCAGCACCCCCCAAACCCTCCCCGCGACTCAGATGGCCCGAAGCAGCGACCAACATCGTTATTGTCAAAAGGATGCAGGCGGGTCTAAGAAAGAAACCGAGGATGAGACAGATACCCCCCAAAGACTCCGAAATCGTAGCCATGAATCCCCAAAACGCTGGTATGAATGTAATGCCAAAGGTCGCCATTGCTCCGCCGAGCATTTCCCATTTCTCAGGACCGCCAAACAGTTTCGGAAGCCCATGATAGAGGAACATACACCCAAATCCGATCCGAAGAATTAATAGACCGATGTGTTGATGTTTATTCAAAAATGTTAAGATCACTTGCTTGTGTTTCCTTTCACGTTTGATTGCTGGATCTTCATACCTGTCCGAGCCTGCTCTCATGAAAACGGGAATAAAAGCAACAAAATGATAGGCGATTTTGAGAAAATAATCAAGAAAAAAATGCGGGGTTTGATCGATATGGTTCAGTACGGGATATCGCTGAGTGCCCCGGCATCTGAGACTGAGCCCTTACGATTTGTGTGCGTGACGGATCCGGTCGAAAAACGTCGTCAATTCGGTTTTGGAAACATAAGGGCAATTTCTTATTGACAACGCACCTCAAGTGATGTATTTTAGAGCAAATTGTAATGATTAAATGATAAGCTTTGTGTAATGGTGAGAAGGAAAAAGTGGCAATCCGTTGTTGAAAAGATGATGGGCACAACAAAAAAGGAAACTTTCTATGGCAAAAATCAAAGAGATACGATGTATTCGTACGCGGGTCAATGGCACTTGGGTTATTGTGAAGGTTACTACCGACCAACCGGGTCTCTACGGCATTGGCTCTGCTAGCGACCACTACCATGCGGAAACGGTCATCACGGCGATTGAGGAGTGCATCTCCCCCCGTCTGATTGGTCGAGAGGCTGGGCATATTGAGGACATCTGGCAGTCCACCCTCACCAGTGGTTACTGGCGGAATGGATCGATTTTGAACACTGCACTGGGTGGCATTGACATGGCACTTTGGGACATCAAGGGAAAAGAGGCAGGGATGCCAGTTTACCAGCTTCTCGGTGGACCCTGTCGTGCTGCCGTGCCGTGCTATGCCCATGCTGGTGGTGGGGACTTCGTCGAGCTTGAAGACGATATACGGCGCTACATGGAAGAGGGGTATTCGGTCATTCGATGTCAGTTGGGCGGGTACGGTGGCGGCGGATTCATCGAGGCTGATAAAGCGGGACAGCCGAAAAATGCCTGGTCCAATGCGCCTGCCTTCGATGATGAGGCATACCTTGAAAGCATCCCGAAAATGTTTGAATATCTACGATCGAAGTTGGGATTCGGACCGAAGCTCACACACGATGTGCACGAACACCTCCGTCCGCAGTGTGCGGTGACGTTGTCGAAACTCCTAGAACCTTACCGCCTCTACTTTCTTGAGGATGTTCTCTCGCCTGAGCAGATCGATTGGTTTCGTCTAATTCGGCAGCAGTGCACCACCCCACAGGCAATGGGCGAACTATTTATCAATCCTCACGAATGGACACCCCTCATCACCGAGCGGCTTATTGACTTCGTCCGGGTCCGGGTGTCGAAGGTGGGCGGCATTACCCCGTGCCGGAAGATTGCCACCCTCTGCGAATGGTTCGGCATTAACACCGCATGGCAGGAGGGTGGAGACAATGACCCTGTCAACCAAGTGGCGGCAATGCACTTGGATCTGGCGAGTTGGAGTTTCGGTATTCAGGAAGAGAATCACTTCAGTCAAGAGGAACTTGACATCTTTCCCGGCCACGCAATCCTTGAGGGTGGATACCTCTACGCCAATGATCAGCCGGGTCTAGGGATTGACATTGACGAGATGAAGGCGGCACAAATTCTGGACGCGGAACGAGCGAAAAGGCCCAATTACGCCGCTGAAGATCGGAAAGCAGATGGAACGGTAGTACGACCTTAATCGACAACTAAATCAGGATTGAGGATAATTTTATCCTCCCAATCATAGGAAGGAGATTAAGCATGTTAAAGGCATCAATCGCAACCAGCTTTAATTGTCCGGGACCTAGTACTAACGGGCTTGCTTGGCAAGGTGCAGCCATCTGGAGCGTCGAGGCTGGCTCGACGTTACACAAAATTAATCCACAGACCGGCGAGGTTATCCTTACCGTTAATCCACCCACAGCCGGGTCCAGCGGACTCGAATGTGATGGCAGCCATTTCTGGTATACTGACATCAGTGAAAAAATCCTATACAAATTGACTGTATCGGATTTGCAAGTTGTCGCTTCATTTCCGCCACCGGGACCAAGCCCACACGGTCTCGCTTGGGATGGCGAATCTCTATGGAACGCCGATGTGCAGTCAGATCGGCACTATAAGGTGTCTCCTGAAACTGGGGAGATACTGGCAGAATTTCCCTCACCCGGCACACGACCTCATGGAATTGCTTGGGATGGAACAACGCTGTGGAGTGCAGACACCGACACGCATATCATCTCCCAAATTGACCCGCATTCCGGGGAGATTCTTGATTCTTTTGAATGCCCCGGCGAACCACACGGGTTGACGTGGGATGGGGCACATCTCTGGTACGGCGATGATGCGGAGAAGACGATATGCAAAATCGCTCTGGAACGCACTTAACGGAAGTTCCTAAATTCTGAGGTTAGTCATGACGCGAACGATAGGCATCGGTGTCATTGGCATGGGGTGGATGGGGACGGTGCACAGCCGTTCCTACCGACAGATTCCGATCCGTTTTCAGGACTGTGACATTCGACCGCGCTTGGTCATCTGTGCCGATGAGGTGGAAGCCCGTGCCCGCGAAGCGCAGGCTTTGTTGGGTTTTGAACGATACACTGCCGATTGGAAACAGGTTCTTGCCGATCCGGAGGTCGAGCTCGTCAACATTACTGCACCGAATAATATGCACCTCGAAATTGCGCGAGCGGCTGCCGAGGCAGGAAAGCATATCTTCTGCGAGAAGCCTGTCGGTCGAAATCCACAAGAAACCGCTGCGATCGAAGATGCCGCTCGACAGGCAGGCATTTTGACCTGTGTGGGCTATAATTATCGATGGACACCGCTTGTGCAGTACGCCCGGCAACTGATTGAGGAAGGGCGTCTCGGCAGGCTTACACACTATCGTGGACGCTTCTTTGCGGGTTATGCTAGCAATCCGCACGCGGTGCTGTCGTGGCGTTTTCAGCGCGAAGTGGCGGGGTTGGGGACTTTGGGCGATCTGATGTCGCATGTCGTTGATATGGCGCAGATGATAGCCGGTCCCATCAAGCGTCTGGTGGGCAACCGCGAGACTTTCGTCCCGCAACGTCCGCTTGCTACCCCAGGCGAGGGAACGCACTTCACTGTCCGCACGGATGGTCCAACGGGCGAAGTCACCAACGAGGATTATGTTGGCGCATTGGTGCAATTTTCCAATGGGGCACACGGCACATTGGAAGGGTGTCGTGTCATAAGTGGACCCCAGTGTCAGATGGCGTTCGAGGTGCACGGTACACGCGGCGCGTTACACTGGGACTTTGAGCGTATGAACGAGCTCCATCTGTTTCTCTCCAACAGTGATGGAGGACATAACGGTTACACGCGCATCATGAGTGGTCCCGAGCATCCGTTTCATGCACATTTCAATCCCGGTCCCGGTGTCGGTTTAGGTTACGAAGATCTGAAGGTCATCGAAGCCTATCAATTCTTGAAGTCAATTCGAGATGGCTGCCAAGGTGAGCCTGCTTTTCGTGAGGCGTTAGCTGTGTCTAAGGTATTGGGGGCAATTGAACGCTCATGGGAAACGGAGCGTTGGGAAGAGATCCAAATATAATAATAACGTAAGTTACCACCTGTTGTCCCGGTGCCTGTATGCATCTGAAAGGTGAAATGTAATGCGTAAGAAGTTCATTATGGATTCATTAGTTCATTGGTTGATTGGACTGATGAACCCTATACGTTGTGCTTTGGTAAGGTAGGAGGCTAAGATGAAAATCCGCGAAGATTTGATACCGGGCAATATATTCCCGGACTTTGAACGTCCCGACCAAGATGGCATAGTCAAAACGCTTGACGAGTTGATGCGTGGCTGGCCGACGATTCTTGTCTTCTGGCGCGGGGCATATTGACCGAAAGATGTTCTCCAGTTGGAGAACTATGCAAAGGACTTGCAGCCTGAATTGGAAGTCAACTACTGTAGGCTAATCGCTGTCTCAGTCGATGATCAGGAAACGACGAGGGCACTTCGTGAAC
>JAKZSX010000080.1:0-10088 GCA_047517405.1 Candidatus Poribacteria bacterium
TGGCGTTTCGAGACGAACATAGCCACGATAGCGTGAATCCAAAGCGGCTTCCAACACGCCCGACGTAAGCAATGTCCGTTCGACTGGATAGGTTGGCACTCCGGTGACGAACATCTCTTCGATATTTAAACTAAGGTAACTGAAGTGGGGGTGCGGATCCCCGTATAAATAGAATTCCGAGTCGTAGACATCGCCGCCGACCCTCGCTGCATAAGCCAAGTCGGTTACATAACCATTCAGCATCAGGGCCGCTCCGCGAAATCCATCCCGATATTCAAGGAGAAAAAGCGCGGGATTTTTACAGTGCTCTTCCATAGCCCCGGACGGTTTATTCTCAATTGGTGCACAAGCAGCCTCTGCCAGTTCTCGCCACCATGCCCCGGCTTTCCCCGCTTCCCACACCGCATCACCTTCCAAGCAGGTCACCGCGGCGACACCGGTTTCGCCGCCGATGCGCCGCTCAACCATACATTGAAGTGTTTCCAACGTATGAAAGCCGTAGATGTCCAGCCCTGAATAGCCGATAGAGACCGCCTCCGTGATTGGAGTTTCTAACGGATGCTCTAACCACGGGTTGCGATAAGCAAAAGGCAGCGATGATCCTGCCATAAACGGTGCACCGAGCTGCGCCGCACGGTCAACCATCCATTTGGCATCGTGCCAGTTATAAGAAAGGTGTTTGTCATTAAAAACGGGGACACCTCCGCCGCTTGTCGAAAAGACGCCGCAGATCTGCTCCATGAAGTATTTGCGCGGATAGAGTTGCTGATCTTTTTCGTTCCAGGCGTAGTCGCCGTGTTCCCCGATCAGGAGGACACCATCGACAGCGAGTTCACTTCCACCGAGCGTCAACGCCTTGGCGATACTCGGATAGATCGGCACATCATGCGCTGCGGCGAACCCGCGACTCAGATCGTTTTCGGGAAATTGGTCGACATACATTGACACAATTTCGACGCGCGGTTGAATCAAACCGTCGTCCGTTGGAATTCCTTTCAGGAACTTGGTGACAATGACATCGGCGTGCGACCCCGGACGATACTCGGTAATGATTGCTGCAATTTTTTTGCGCTCAGACATTTTGCTATCTCCTTTTACGTCTCATAAACCACACCCAATTTGATGCTCTTCTCCGGTACTTCATCAATATCACGATAGGCTTCAGCGGACTCACTGAACGGGACAATCGGGCAAACCAAGCCTTCCACCGAAATTCGCCCTTCCCGCAACAGTGCAAATGCCTCCGTATGCAGACGTTGTGTATCCCACAACGGATGGTCAGGGAGGGGTTGACTCACATCACGAGTTGAAGTCATTGTCAACCGATTTCGGTGCCATTCCCCCTCAAGACTCAACGCACGGGCATCTCCTGTGTAATAGGCCGAAGACACAATCGTTCCCATGTAACCTGTCGCTCGCAACGCATCGTTTAGTGCAGCATAAATGCCGCTTGTTTCTAGGGAGACATCGACACCAATCTTGTCTGTCAGGTCTTTGATGACTAGTCCGGTGTCTTCGGCAATTGGATCGATGACTACATCTGCGCCGTGGCGTTTGGCAAGTTCGCGACGAATAGGAATCGGGTCGGTTGCAGCGATCCACCGTGCCCCTTGAAGCCGTGCAATCTGCACCGCCATCTGTCCGATCGCACCAAGCCCAAACACCGCTACACGGTCACCGAGACCGATTTTGGCATCCCGCACCGGACTGAGTGCAACACCAGCAGGATCGGAATATACGATAGCTTCGGCGGACATTTTATCCGGTGCTCGCTCTAAACGCTCTTCATGGACGGTATGTGTTTCACGGATAGGCAGATGTCCGAAAACACGATCGCCCACCTGAAAGCGCGTAGTACCTTCGGCAGCTTCAATCACCTCACCGACCGTCATGTTACCCAACCGCGTTGGGAATTTCGGAGGTCCTCCTTCTCCGACATGCATACGTCGTTCCCACTCAAAAGGGGAGGTGTGGTCTTTCGTTTCGGCACGGTAGCCGCGAAGTTCCGATCCGTGTTTGGGAGCAGAAAAGACACTTCGCAACCGCACTTCGCCGGGGTTGAGTGATGGCTCCTCGTATTCGCGAAGTACGGGTGTCCGTAGTGCAATAGCAATGAGTTCTCTGGGCATTTTTGAATCCTTTTAAATTTCGTCAAAGCACGCCGTACCCCTCCTACACTAACTTGCTACATGGGCATAGAGGCGTGCTGCGTCGAAGAAATAGAAACTGCTTGGGGTGAGCGGATGTAAATCCTGATTTATCGGGACGAACCCCACCCTCGTCATCAGTGTGAACGTCTGATTTGGAATATCATAAATCAATCACATTCATTATAATTATTCCCTAAACGGTTGTCAACGACATTGGCTTAACTTCATCAAATTCGATTTGAACTCTTATGCCTAGGAAATTTACAGCAATACTTTAGAATTGACCCGACACTGCGGACATGATAAGATATAATTTGACGCCAAAGATGCAGATGGCTGTCAGCAACTGAGGCCAAAATACATCATGCCGAAGCGCGTCACGGGTTGAATTGCCCCAATTATAGTTTTTAACAAAAGTGCCTATGTCTACATCAACAATTCCTCGCTCGGTGCAGCAGCGGATAACAGCAACATTGTTTATCTCGCAGAGTCTGTTCAGCGGATCGATGATTTTGTCGTTTACACTCTTGCCGATTATTTCTGCCCACCTAAGCGGGACAGATCGTGCCGCAGGAGTACCACCGACAATGATGATGTTGGGACGAGCTATTGCTGCCTACCCTGTGGGGTGGCTAATGGATCGTACAGGGCGGAGATTGGGGTTATCGCTAGGATATCTATTTGCCGCAGCTGGGTCAGTGCTCAGCGTATTGTCAATCAGCATGTGGGAGTCTTTCCCATGGCTCTGCGCCAGTGTATTATTGATCGGTATGGGACGCGGGGTGAGCGAACAGGCACGGTTTATTGCGGCTGAAGTCTATCATCCAGTCAAGCGGGCAGGAGTGATCGGTTTTATTGTGTTCGCGGGGACTATAGGTGCCGTAGGTGGTCCGCTATTGGTATCTCCTTCAACTTGGCTGGCGGCGTACTTTGGCTTGCATCCCCACTCTGGTCCTTATCTGGTCTCGGTAACACTTACTGCCCTTGCTTTCATGCTGATTGTTTGCCTGTTATACCCAGATCCGATGAAGGTTGGAAGAGCACTGGCGCAAGACCTGAACGGGGTGGAAGAGAAGAACACCGGGCGAAAGCTGTGGCAAATTTTTATTGATAGGACGGTGAGACTTGGCGTAGCGGCGATGATAATTGGGCAATTTGTTATGACGCTAATTATGGTGATTACACCGCTGCACATGAGTCATCATGCCCATGAGGCGACGGCGATTTCATGGGTGATAATGGCACATACGTTGGGGATGTACGGGCTCTCAAGTCTGACGAGTCGTCTGTCGGACCGTTTCGGTCAGGTAAAAATAGTGGTCGCCGGTGCATTGATACTGAGTATCTCCACTGTGCTAACGCCAATTTCCAATGAGGTTTCCATGCTTGCTTTTAGCCTATTCTTACTGGGATTGGGCTGGAATTTCTGTTTTATCGCGGGCTCTACGCTGTTTTTCAGCGGCCTTTTGCCTGTCGAGCGCGGCCGGGCGCAGGGTGCCGGTGAGATGATGGTAGCTCTAGCGGCGGGAGCAGGTAGTTTGGGAACAGGTGCGGTATTCGCAGAAGCGGGAATTGTAGTTGTGAGCGCGATGGGACTTGCTTTTTCGCTGGTGTTAATCGTAGCGGCGACCTGGCGGCTGATAACAAGCTGACACCGCATCTGTAGGTATCTGAAACGCTTTTGTCTTGCACATCGCGGCGTGGGACAGATAAACCTGTGGGGTTTTGTCCCCAAGATTTGATAAAAAACATAACGGAGGAAATGATGATTGGCGTATTAACACACCATTGGGCAAATGAGGAACAGTTTGATGAAGCTCGCGAGCTTTTAGACCGCAATGGGCTAGCGCAGAGTAAAGCCCCTGGATTTATTAGTCGGGTGACACTTGTCTCCATCACCGATCCGACAAAGATAACCACGTTGGTGACTTGGGAAAGTAGCGAGATCTACGACGCTTGGCGTGCGTCTCCAGAACGGGCAGCCGTCATGGAGGGTGCATCAGTATTGTGGTCGAAGCCTACTGAGTCAGAACGGTTTGAAGTTGTAGGCTAGAAAGGCACCGATAACGATTCTGGAGGCCGAGGTGAGAGCCTCAACCTCCAGACGACTGAAGGTCGCCATGCCTTGGATTATTCTACGAACGACCCTTCCTGCTGCACTCGGTCATAGATTCGGGCAAATTCCTCGGAGCCGTCGTCCTCTAGTAGCTCTTGTTTTAGCCCCCGGATAGTACCTTCCTCTCGCCCTGTCAATCGGCTCACTGGAGCGAAGGAAGGGGTATAGATCTTATGACCGCCGGGCATGTGGAGTACGCCGACATGCTTGGGAATCTCCGTCGGTTGGTTTGCCGCTGCCCGCGCTAGGGCATCTTCGTCTACCTCAATTCCCAAGCCAGGACCTTCTGGTACGGGCGAGAACCCTTCAATCACCGGAATCCGCTCTGTAGTGATGTCCTCCTCATATTGGTCGTCGAGGTTTACCGAGTGACCGGTCATCGTGGGCAAAACAGCGCCCATGTGCAGTGCCAACGCCTTGGTAAGTGTACCACCGGTTAGCTGTATAATTACCTGAATGTTTACTTCCCACACGCAAAACCCCGTATTAGGCTATCACCGATACCACTCTCTCCAACCATATAGGCGTCTGCAAGCCCATGGATGATTTCCTGTACACCGCCGAGTTGCGGAACGTGCATGACAATTGGGAGGCGGCTCTGTTCCCGTAACCGTCGCCAACCGTCTATATCGTTCCGCACAATTGGATCCTCAATGTATCCGACGACGGGGTGATTCTCTAATTCACGTACGATAGGTAGTACCGCCGCCAAGCTACGATTGCTATTGAAGTCGTAGTGAATCTTAAACCCCTCCGGCGCCACCTCTTCTGCTAACCGGGTCTGCTCCATCACGTCATAATATTCGCACGTGTGCATCTTAAAGGCCATATACCCTTGGTCTGCTGCTCGACGGATTTCGTCGCGGAACGCTTCCGGTGCTGCGGGCCGCGTCCACGCGGCGACTGAAATCGCATCCCGCACTTTCTGCCCCATCAGCTTATAGGCAGGGACATCTAGGTGTTTGCCCATCACATCATATAGGGCACCGCACAATCCTATATTCAAATTGTTGTTGATGAAGTCGAATGGGTTGCGGCCGATGAGCGGTTCTACACTTGACCGATCGGGCGGCGAACAACGATAGTCACCATAGCCGACCAACCCGTTGTCTGTGTGCACTTTGAAAACTGTGCGGTGGTTGATAGCGGAGAATCGGGCTTTGTAAGCTGTATTGCGTGCAGCGATACGCGGGTAAATCGGGATAATTTCAATGTCAGTAATTTTCATGGTTTAAGCTCCTATCGTATGGAACGAATCAACGCGCGGGGTTGCGTCCGAGTTGGGTAAATCCTTTGCTCTGTTTCGCGTCCACTAGGGGGCTGTGGGCAGCTACCGATGAACCTTTATCAGCTTTCAATTGTGGCAATTCTGCGACAATTATTGCACTCAAGACCGGTAAAGTCAAGTGCCTTTTCGCTTGAGACCTTCCTGATGCTTTGCTATAATCAGAAGCTTAGAATCGCAAATCAAGCCCCTCACAGATGGAGTTACAGGCTTTAACTTTGCGAAGGCTACAAATCCTTGCAACAATTTAACGAGAGCCGTGTTCTGGAGAAGAAAATGAGACGCGATACCCCAATGTTTTACGACCATAAAGTCGAAACCATGTCGAGAAACGATTTGGATGTGTTACAACTTGCGAAACTTAAATGGCAGGTTGATCGATGCTATCACCGAAGCGGATTTTATCGAGAACGCTTCGATGCGGCGGGTGTATCGCCAGCAGATCTTAAAACCCTAGATGATATCCGTAAGTTCCCTTTTGTTCAGAAGGAGGAGTTACGCGAGGAGCAGGCGCGACACCCGTTTTTGGGGCGATTTACCGTTGCACCGGAGGCGGAGTTCCGGGAGGTCCACCCAAGTACCGGAACGACGGGCACACCCGTCAACACAATTTGGAGTGCGACGGACGTGCAATATATTACAGAGGTGACAGCAAGAACGCTCTGGAGTATCGGTGTTCGTCCGGGGGATGTTTTGCAGAACGCTTTTGCGTATGGGCTTTGGGTGGCGGGTTTGGCTGTGCACTACGCTGGTGCAAAAATTGGCTGCCTCGTTATTCCAATCGGTGCAGCGTTGACCGAAAGACAGATCGATTACATGGTGCGTCTCAAGAGCACCGTCCTCATCGCTACTCCTTCTTATGCCATCTATCTCGCCGAACAATTGAAAGCACATGATTACAGTACATCGGATGTCAACCTCCGAATTGGCTGTTTTGGTGGGGAGCCGGGCACGGAGGTGCCAGCAACACGCCGAGCCATCGAGAGAGGTCTCGGCATTGATGCCTACGACTACTATGGGCTCGCTGAAATTGGTCCTACTTTTGCCAGCGAATGCACTCACAAAACAGGGTTACACTGGAGCGAGGATCTCCATTTAATCGAGGTGATTAATCCTGAAACGAAAGAACCTGTTTCGGAAGGGGAGGTGGGTATTCTGGTCATCACGCACCTTGAGCGGAGTGCCACGCCGATGATCCGGTACTGGACAAATGATCTAGTGCGGCTTGACCGATCGCCATGTCCGTGTGGACGCACTCATGCCCGCTCTCCTGAAGGCATCTTAGGTAGGGCGGACGATATGATTGTTCTTATGGGTGTCAATTTTTATCCGATGCAGGTGGAGCAAGTGGTGCGTTCCTTTGAAGAACTGAGTCCCGAATACCGTATTCGGTTGACACACGATACCTCAACGCATCGGGACATCTGCACCATTTCGGTCGAGTTGGAACAGGAGGAAATATCTCAGGAGCAGGTATCAATGCTTCAGGAAAAGACCGTAAACGCGCTCCGAGAGACGTTGGGTTTTCGACCGGAGGTAGAATTTGTCCGTCAAGGGACTTTGGAACGCACAGCGTTTAAGGCAAAACGGGTAATGGAGGAAAGACCTGCGTTTGTCAAGAAGTTGTAGCCTTTTTGGTTAGGCTTATGTTAAAAGAAAGTGCAAAATAATTAAGAGCGTGAAACGTGAAAATTATTTGTTCATTGGTTCATTTACAGGAGGTTTGAGGACAACGATGAAAATAACCCGTCTCTATACTGGCTCCGATTGCGAGTCTCACTTTGAGGATATAGAGATTCCACTTGAAGATAGCGGTGACATTGGGGTGATGTCACAACTTCAAGATGCGACTGGCATCATTTTTCGAGAAACTAGTCCTGATTACGACTACGATTGGCATACCGTTCCACGAAGACAATACGTTATCACGTTAAGTGGTGCGGTTGACATTGAGGTGGGTAATGGCACGATAAGGCGATTCGGTCCGGGGGATATCCTTTTGGCAGAGGATACCACCGGCAAGGGGCATCGTAGCCGGGCAGTTAACGCTCAACCTCGGAGAAGCATTTTTGTGACATTGGATTGAGATCTTGGAGTCCAGTGAATGGTGAAATCGCTCGGAGATAAAAGGGATAAAGAGGTAAAGATTCAAGGGGTTACTGAGACCTAGCACAACGAAAACCGAAGTAGCCGGTCGTAAACAAGGGTCTTTTCCAGCGGCGAAAAGCGACGCGCAGACCCAGAAACCCGCTCCACCTCCACGAGCTACCGCGTAACACGCGATGAGTTGTAACACTTATGAAATTGTTTATAACCCAATCTACACTGTTGGCACCGGAAAGCGGATTCTCACGCGGAGACATAGAATAGAAATCTTTATTGTACTCATCAAGACACCACTCCCACACGTTGCCCGCCACGTCATACAGACCGTAATCGTTCGGCGGATACTTACCCACCACCGTCGTATCCGCACCTTGGTTCGCCCTACCGGGATCAACGAACTCGCCCCAGGGCCAATCGGGAATAGTGCGGGCCTCATCGCCCCATGGATACTTTTTACCCGCCAACCCACCCCGCGCGGCATACTCCCACTCGGCCTCCGTCGGGAGTCGCTTCCCCACCCACTCCGCGTAAGCCATCGCCGTATACCAACTCACATACACAACCGGGTGGTTCGCCTTCCCCTTGGGGTAGTCATTTCCCCGTACTCCACGCCAGAGTTTCAAGTAGTCCTTATTGTGAAACTTGCTATCAATCTTTTCTCTTTGCCATTCGGGATTGGCAAGGACGAACGTCTGATACTCTAAATTGGTGACCTCGTGTTCGTCCATAAAGAACGCATCGAGGTAGACGGTGTGCACCGGCTGTTCATCGGTATTTGCCTTCGGGTTGGTGCTCCCCATCTGAAACTCGCCTGCGGGAATCGACACCATCCCCTCCGGCACAATAGGCTTTGAAGGGTCTAGAGGGGCAACAACATCGACACTGATTTTGGAACTCGTAACCGCTGAGTTTACACCGTCACCCACATGAACAAGGACGGTAGCACGCGTTGCCTCCGCAGGGACAGTCCATACCCCGGCTGCATCCACCGTCCCCTCGCTGACTTCCCATTTATAGGTCAACTTGTCGCTGTCTGCGTCATGGGCAACTACCTCCAATGTGACCTTTTCACCGGCTTTGACCTCCTCCGGCACAATGACGCGATCAATAATAGGTTGACTATTGGTCATTTCTGTATCGTCGTCGCCGCATCCCGCCACGAAGAGTGCCGCTATCATCACTATAAACATGGAAAGCATGGCATTTTTTTTCATTTTCATGAGAAACTCCTTTCCGTGTTGATTGTTGAGGCTTCAGAAATGTCTCAAATCCGTGTATGACTGAACTTTCTGTCCTAGATAATTGGATGCTTCATGATATTTGTCGAGCAAAAAAAAGCACTGTCTTGCTGGGTTCTGTTGACATTTGGGTGTCGAGATATAAATGGAATCAATGGCTGTCACAACGGAATAAGGGTGCCCATTGAGGCTAAGGAAGAGTAATACGTAATTGCATAAATAGACACAAATTCCCACTCGGAGTTCTCAAGTTTTTTCGTCGAATCTGGATTAATCCTGTACCTGTAATAGTCGGGGTAATGGCAAACACTATCAGGTTCGCTGCCGGTAAAATCTCACCGGATGTTACGGCTTCAGCCGGTGTCGGGCAAAACTGGCTCCCTAGATCTCTACTATCATGTGGACCACTACAAATCTGGATAAATCCCTAAAGATCTGCTGATCCCCATTTTCTTTTGATGGACTCTACCCTCTCCTCTATGGTAAAATACGAAATGCCATCTTTCAATCCAATCTTCATGCTGGAGCAGTGAGTAGATGGGCAATGAGTTCACAGATTTATGGGGGTCAAACCCCAGATTGTGTTTGACGCATTACTTACTATATTTCCGTCAGAGAGGAAAGCGTGCGTAAGCAGAAACGGAACGCAGATCTGCGTTCCCTACGAATTGCCCTCGCTGCACTGAACCGCTTGGGCTATGGGCCAGACAAGTTGAAAATTCCGATTTATGCCGTTCCATGCATCCTCAATGAAATCGGGATCGGGGATGCACGACCTACGGGTATTGTTGGGTTTCACTGTATCTATCTATAAGCCCGTGTTGTTGAAAAGCATAGGTTCTATTGTCGTTGCTGGAGCTTCCTTTTACCGTTCAACCCAACCTATGTACTATCAAATCTATGTACTATCAAATGTCAACACGCCCTGGCAATTTGCATAATTCTACCACCCTTAATTTAAGGGTGTCAATGGTAAGTTAGCTTTAGGTAGGAGAATTAAGTGCCCCCTAGGAAAAAAAGGAAACAAATCGGCAACACTCACGTTGTATGTGAGGCTATGCTCCATTCAAATTGCAACCTTTCACTCACTTTGTTCGTTTTTATTGATGGATTATCCGAAGCCTTATCCGGATCTTACAAAAAACCGAAAAGGAAAAGAAGGTTCTGAATTAAGGGTTGTAGTTATCCGCCGA
>JAKZSX010000081.1:0-2801 GCA_047517405.1 Candidatus Poribacteria bacterium
CAGCCATTCCTGATTTGTAGGGCTATCCGGGTTTGGCGGTTCCCCTTCGGGGGGTGCGACCACAAGCGCGTAATGTAGTGTTTGGCGGATTGCCCCGGAGCGGTTATACCCTTTGTGGAGAAGGCTGGAGTTGTAGAAAACAATATCGCCCGCCTTCAGTTGGACAGCCATCTGATTGGGCATGTCGGCTTGGGGCGAATTTTGTAGGATGTGCCGCTCGACGTCGGTGATTTCGCGTCGGTGGCTGCCGGGAACGATGGTGAGGGTTTCATCGTCATACAATGCGCCGTTCAGTTGGGCGCCGCTCCTGAGTTTGGCAATTAGACGTTCGCGTGGCACTTCGCCATCTCGTGCGGAATCCCGATGCCAGTTGATATGATACGGCTTGCGTTCTGGACTGACTAATAGTGTGCACAGATGATAGCGCAACCGCGTCCCGATTAGGCTTTCGATGACATCCAAAATCTGAGGATGTCCAAGCGATTCGACGAGGGCTGCTTCTCGGATGCTTGGATGAAAGATGTTATTTACGCCCCAGATGTCATCTTGTTCGCTGTCAACGTAGCGTAGATATTCATGCGCTTTTTCGGCGCGGCATTTGTGCAGGATGGAATCTACAGCGGCGCGATATGTCTCGATGTCCGCTTGGGATAATACGCTCCTGCGGATGACGTAACCTTCTTGAAGGAATGATTCTATTTCGGAATGACTGAGCATATTGTTCCCTTTTGGTATGTTAATCTCCTCGAACAATGTGCCGATCTTCGTAACCGCCGCGTGGGAACCGTTCTAGGGGCAGATTGGCGGGGATATAGTGCCAAGCGGTGCTGTAGCGGGGACGGTCACTGCGATTCTCATAGGTTCCGTGGAGGAGGTTCGATGAGAAGAAAACCACCGTACCACCGGGCACCTCCAGATCGACGGCTTTCGATTCGTCTACCTCCGTCCAACTCCCATGCGCCCCCTGTCTTCGATGGTGTTCCACAATCGCTTGGGACAGGTGACTTTTCGGAACGACTCTCAAGCAGCCGTTCTCACGGTCGGCATCTTGAAGGTAAATGCCACAACTGACAATTCGATTTGTGTTCGTGCCGAAGTAGAAGTTGTCTTGATGCCAGTGTACCGAGGTCCCTCCATTCGGCAGCTTGGGAAAGAACTTGGTGCCGAACACATCAATATCGGGACCGACGAGTGCTTGGACTCGATCAAGGATTTCGATTTCCCCAGCGAGATCCAATACCTTCGGTTCAACGACGCACACGCCCTGAATTTTGTGTAAAAATCCCGGAATCGGTTTATGATCTTCACTGAATTCAAAGGTCCAGTGTGGGATATCAACTGGGAGGGTATGGCTGCGCTCAACCAGTTCGTCGAAGAGCTCCTGATAGGCTTTAAGTTTTTCGCCGTGAATTAAATTCTCAAAAACCAAGTATCCCTCTTCATGAAACTGCTGCACCTGTTTGTCTGTTAATCGCATTGATAGATTCCTCTATTCTTTTGTGGTGTTCGTTTACTTACTTCCCCCAAAAAGTCAGATACGGCTGATCTCCCGATTTCCGTAGCAAGAGCAGTCCAAGTTCTCGTGCGTGGTAGTCGCCCCACATTGACGATTCGCCACAGGGAATAGTTCTGCCTTCGGGGGTATAATCCCAACCGTTTGGACGATGGTAGATGGAATGCAGGATTAAACCCTGATGTTCGTCAGATTCCGAAAGATACGGTTCGGAAAAGAGTGCTTCAGCGACCGTTAATCCCGCCTGATAATAGTGTTTCCCCGCTGCCTGTTCCCCTTGTTTTCTTAGGTAATTCCCCAATCGGATTAACCCCTGCGCGGTGATGACGGCTGCGGAGCTATCGACAGGTTCAACGTCATTGAACGGGTCTGCAGGTTGTTGGAGATAGGATCCCAGTTGAGGCAGCCCCGGTGCTCCGGTGTCCCAATACGGGATGCCATCTGCGGCTGTGTTCTCAATATAGAAATCGGAGGTTGCTTTGGCGGCTTTCAGGATATGGGTGGTTGCCTCTGCCTTCCCACCGTAAGGGGTAAGATCATCGTCTGTTAGTGTCTCGAAAAACTCAAGCTGCTCAGCATAACCGGTGATAATCCACGCAAGTCCTCGCGTCCATGTCGTAAACGGTGAGTATCCCTGCTGTGTGCTCGGACAGCGGTAATTGCCATCGTTCATATTAAAGATGGATTCGTGCGCGACTCGTCCGCGTATGTCAAACGCATCGCGTCCTTCGCCGTAGTAGACGTTGTAAGTTGCGGTCGTCTCGGAGTGGTGCAATAACCGCTCCAATAGGGAGATCGGTTGGTCGTTCTCGCCCATTAGCACATGTCCTAAGCTATATCCTAACGCCAACGCACGCAGCGACCGGATGGTGTCCGCAAAAAGTGAATGGGGTCCATTGAAAGAAGGGATATAGCCTTTTCCATCTTTTATCTTTGACCAGCGACTTGCCTGCACCGCTGCCGAGACTTTCAGCGCAAGTTCATAGAAGTGGAGCTCCCAATCGTTGTGCGGAAGTCGCCCTTCAAGAATCATACGCCGCAAATTCCCGTAGGTGGATACGTTGTTGAATCCGTGATCGTGCACGCCGATATGCGTCAGGTGAGGTGCCATCTTTTTGACCGTGTTCTTCCTCCCAATTTCGAGGAACTGTTCGTCATCTGTCGCGTCGAATTGCAGCAGCGCGGAGCCGAATTGGAATCCCTGCGTCCATTCTGTCCACCCGCGTGTGGTATATTGACCGGCGGCGGTGAACACCGGCGTCCCTTTTGAAGGGAGCCATGTGTCTTC
>JAKZSX010000082.1:0-12743 GCA_047517405.1 Candidatus Poribacteria bacterium
TTGCTACTGGAGCACTAAATGCGAGTGCGCCGGGCGCGTCAGAAACAGGCAAGTCAGCATGTGTAACAACTTGTGGCACGGGCTGATTTGGGTTTGTTACTTTCGGAACGTTAGGATTGAGGGGAGCACGAAGCTTGATCACCTTATTGGAAAAGTCTAAAACAGTTTGTGGTTGCACGGAGGTCGGACGCACGACCGCTGCTGTTGTCACTCTGGGCTGAACCTGAACCTGCTCAACTACCACTGTGTTTGTGGTTGGTACGGTTGGCTTGACTATCGGCTTAATAACCGGTTTACGAACTTGTGGCTTCGGGGGTTCTTTTGCCTGTAAGATGTCCGTGCCCACTAGATCTTTGAACTGCTGGGTTTGGGTAACGAGATAGATACCCGCGATAGAGAAGGCGACTCCGTGAACAATCAACGAAGTCATCAATGCTCCTGAGGTTTTCTTGGCACTCATTTGTTACCTCCAAAAAAGGTTTGCGTCAACAGTTAGATAATCCATTGTATCATTTTACATAGGATGCTAAAGCAGGTTTGTCTTTCTGTGGCAGACAGTTTACCTGTCGGTGGATTGGCACTCGGTAGATGCTTATACAATAAGTTCCTGACTGGGAAGATGTACAGAGTCAGCGTCGAGCCGTCATCCACCGGCTATTCGCGCAAAAAACCGCGCGAAAAAGTGAAAAACTCGTGCCCTAACCTTGCATGCACTGTTAAAACGCAGAAATCGCCGAACGATTTAGAGATTTCTTTATATTACTAACACACCATTAATTGTATGCCAAGAGATCCGATACGGTCAAGCAAAAAATGAAGCTTACTTTATGGCAGATTATGAATCATTGTTCCCGCTTCCGATCTCAATCCACTTTTTCTGTTCTGCAGATTCGACGACCGCATCAATCGCTAATTGTGCCTTCCAGCCATCGAAGAAAGAGGGATCTCGATCCGGATTAAGTTGTCCAGTGAGAATTCCGTTGACGAAACAGCCCATCATTCGCCCCAAGGCATGCGGTTTGCCTTCAGCAGCTTCGGGGGGCAGATTAACTGTTTCCCAATCACCGTCCCGATGACGAAACCGCAGCTCTTCCTCTTGGCCTCGGCTTAAATAAGCGAACAATGCTCCTTCCTCACCAACGATTTCAATGTATTTATTTTCCGGGCGTGGCGGCGTAACACTACTGACGAAAAACTGCCCTTTCAAGCCAGATTCTGTTTCGAACCAAGCGGCAGCTAGGTCATCAGTATCGATTGATGCCAGTTCACCTGTGTTGATATGTGGACGAACGCGCTGCACGTTATGCAACACACCGCACACCTGCGTAATATCGCCGCATACCCACCGGATCGCATCAAAAAAGTGTGACCCCATATCGCCGAGAATACCGGTGCCAGAAAGGCTTTGTTGGTTGCGCCATGCTGCCGTTGCCGTTGATTGGAGCGCATTCCAACCATCGGCTTGAATGCGAACATAGAACGGTTCACCAATCCTGCCGCTCTTGAGCATTTCACGCAATTTGTAGAGGCAGTGCGTATAGCGGAATGTGAAGGCGACATGGTGAATTTTTCCGCTCGCTTTAGCAATATCGTACATCTCACGCGCCTCGGCGGCATTCATTGCTAAAGGTTTCTCGCAGAAAACGTGTTTTCCCGCTTGGAGTGCCTGTACCGCAATGGGGTGATGGAAGACGTTTGGTGTCACGATTGTCACTGCATCTATTGTGTCATCAGCGATCACATCAGCGTAGTCTGTATAGACCTCTGGAACGCCAAATTTAAGTGCCGTTTGCTCGCACAGGTCACGGTTACGACGGCACAGTGCGACAACCTCTGCATTGGGGTGACGCTGCAGGCTGGGAATCTGACACACCTCTGCAAATCCACCGGCACCAATCACGGCAAAACGGAGTTTACGGTCCATGCAGTTTCTCCTTATTCCTAACTGTAGAGTCCGCTGCCAGCTGGTTCAGGTTTTCTGCCGCTACAGGTCAGACGAATTGGCAGCACT
Organism: Candidatus Poribacteria bacterium; assembly: GCA_047517405.1. Taxonomy (GTDB): domain Bacteria; phylum Poribacteria; class WGA-4E; order WGA-4E; family PCPOR2b; genus PCPOR2b. The sequence continues at coordinate 2,012 of JAKZSX010000082.1, forward strand.
GCTCTATCTTATTGGTTCTTTATGAATGAAAGTAGGAAGAGCTAAACCATACGAAGATTGCAGACGCGCAAGTTTGGCGAAGCTAGTTCAGTTTAGCAATTTGTTGAGTCAAGAGGCGGATATTCCTAGAAATCTCCTCCTGATCTGGAGGATCATCCGATAAGCGGAGATAGGTATTGAAGGAGGCTAGAGACTTGCCGTAGGCATTAACTTGGTAGTACAGATAACCGAGATCTCGATAGTCTTGTGCGGATTGAGGGGCAAGCCATGCGATCCGCTCGGCGGTTCTGACCGCCTTCTCATACTTCTCTTCCCTAAAGTAGATCTGTCTCAAGTTGCGCAGCATCCGCGCAAGAATCTCTTTATTGGTAACCGCTTGCAAAAATCGCGGATGCATCGGCACAGACTCACGGAAAATCTGCCTCAATCTTTCGGAGAGATCTGCATCGGATAAAATTTGCCCTTTCTCAAAGGGATCAATCACGGCTTCTAAATTCCTATGTTTGACGATAAAATGTCCAGGAAAGCCCACTCCCACCAGCGGCAATCCAATCCGCTTGCCGACTTCTATATACACGATTGAAAGCGTAATTGGAATGCCGATTTTGCGCTCAAGGACTTCGTTGAGATAGCTATTCCGTGCATCGTAATAATGTTCTTGACTGCTGCCCACGAATCCTTGCGTTTCAAATAGGTAGTGGTTTAGATAGTTAATCTGTTCACTGGTATCTGCTTCCTCGCCAATCTGCGATTGAAGTTCTTCAGCCATCTGATTCAACTGCTGTAGATATGCTTCAATGTCCAGATCAGCATAGGCATCTTTGGCAATGAGGAGGGCGCCCTTAGCCAGGTCAATCTGGTCATTTTCTAACTGCGCGAGTTCAAATAGAGTGTCTTCATTCGCATTTTTCATATTTAATTGGTGGAGCGTGTGTCCTCCACCTTCTCCTTTTCTTGATATTCTCAGATGAGCTCGTTTCGACTATAGCTATGTTAAGAACCTGTTTGTTTTAAAAAGCAAGAAATTGTCCCCAAGTGCTGGGGATTTGTCAATCCACTGCGGACTGCATCACGGGGTAGGGGTTGCGGCTCCCAAACCGTTGGGCTTGAAAACCAACCCCCTACCATTGACCTGATACGATTTGCTGAATATAGTGATAATATGCCGTTGAATGGTAGGTCCTTCTGGATTGCGGAAGAAACCGAGTTTTGAAGAAAAAACTCGGTTTCCGGGCTAATAATTTTACCCTAAATGACTTTTCAAACAGGTTCTAAGAGATCGTGCAGCAGAAACGGAGCTTTTATCAAGTACGGGCGAGGTAACTTCGCCCCTACGGTTTCTCTTAAGTATATTGTACATTCTTTTTGTATGAATCCCGTAGGTCTAGTACCAATGAACTAATAAACAAACTGTTTTCACGTTTCAGATTCTTAACGCGATTGTGATCTTTGTGAGTTTCAGGCTTTGCAAAAGAGGCTTGAAAATCTCTGAAAAATGGGATATCATGGGCATCGGATTCAACTGTTTTGGGTGGTTTTCTCGTTCGATAATATATTGCCCTACTGAAACTCAAGTTATTAGGTCAAAAGATATTTTACCACAACTGACCTGACTTTCCTACACCTATTCTTTAGAAACCGTTGGTAATAGGAGAAATGAGCATCATGGCTAATAACATTCAAGAATGTCGAGAGTTGAGAACGCTTCAACCGGAGGATATTGTCGGGATGAAAGGTCTCAGCGGGTCGGCAATCTCGCCTGATGGCAAATGGGCGGCGTTTGTCCAAACGGTTCCGGTCCTTGAATCTGAAAAAAGTGAACACCGGGGTCATATCTGGTTGGTTTCAACCGATGGGGGTGAACCGTTCCAGTTGACGAATGGTGCCAATGGGGACAGCAATCCGCAATGGGCACCTGACAGTACGCGACTTGCCTTTGTTTCGAGACGAGGAAACGGTAAGGGACAGATCTGGATTATTCCGATTGCGGGGGGTGAGGCAAAACAGCTTACCCATGCAAAAAACGGCGCATCGAATCCGCAATGGTCATCTGACGGGAAACGGATCGCATTTCTCAAGACAGAGCAGGATAACGAGGCTGAAGAGAAGCGGAAGAAAGCTAAGGACGACCGGGTGGTCATGGGGATAGATGATTTCAAGCAGCAGCATCTGTGGGTTATCGAGGTCGAAACGTTGGATGATGAACCTGCACCCCTTTTTAGTTTGCCGGAGGAGGGGGCAGATGAGAATGTCAATGTGGACAAATCTCAGAGACTGACGGGGGGAGATTTTCACGTCAGCGAGCAACGTTGGTCGCCGGATGGGAAGCAGATTTCGTTTGTCTCCGCGCCTTCCCCAAAGGCAGATGATATGATGTTCAACGGGACTGTTCATGTCGTCGACATTGAGACCAAGAAAGTCCGAAAATTGACAGCGCAGACCGGCGGTGAGAGTTCACCGCGTTGGTCGCCGGATGGAAGACATGTCGCATACTTGCATAGCCCGGACCGTTATGGTCAAAAAGACCTCCACATCATTTCAGCCGAAGGTGGTGCATCAATAAACCTGACCGCCACCCAGCTCGATCGTAACGCCGATGCACCAGTCTGGTCTCCAGATGGAGAAACCATCTACTTCATCGCAATGGATCGGGTGCGTTGGCCCCTTTATTCCGTTTCCAAAGCAGGGGACGAAATTCGTCAAATCACCCGTGATGATTGCGTCATTGGCGGGATTTCCATCGCCAATGATGCCGACACATTCCTGTGTACTCGCAGCGAGCCCTACGCTCCAACGGATGTTTGGGTAGGGTCTATCCGCACAGGGGAGATGAAGCAGCTTACTAAACTCAATCCACAACTAGAAAACTTCGCACTCGGCGAAGTGCAGGTGATTCGGTGGCAGAGCAGCGACGGGCTCGAGATCGAAGGCTTGCTCTGTTTACCTGTTGGCTATGAGGCGGGTAAAAGCTATCCGCTCATTGTCGAACCACACGGCGGTCCCCGTAGCTCACGCGATTTGGGTTTCAAACCGACATGGCACTATTTCAGCGGCGAAGGGTTTGCTTACTTTGCTCCTAACTTTCGCGGTGGGGATGGATACGGAAACGACTTCGCCACGGCGAACTATAATGACTGGGGTGGCGGTGACTATCAGGACATCATGACGGGTGTCGATTTTCTGATTGAGGGGGGAATTGCCGATCCCGACCGTCTAATCGTCGGCGGTTCAAGCTATGGCGGCTACATGACAGGCTGGATTATCACTCACACCGATCGCTTCAAAGCCGCTTGTAATGTTTGTGGCGTTATCAATCTGGTCAGCTTTTATGCACAAACCGATATTCCGAACTTTATGTCGCTCTACTTTGCCGGTCCTCCATCACAGGGTTTAGAGTTGTACCGTGAGCGGTCGCCGATCAGCCATGTCGATCGCGTTCAAACCCCAACCCTCATCCTGCATGGCGAGGAAGATATCCGGGTGCCTTTGCCACAATCGGAGGAATTCTACGCCGGGCTCAAAGCTGGCGGTGTTGAGACGGTATTCGTCAAATATCCGCGCGAAGGTCATAGCATTGGAGAGCCGCGGCATCAGTTGGATATGCTCAAGCGTCAGTTGGCGTGGTACAACAAGTACGTGACCCATGATGTGGAAGGTGATGAGTAGGATGGGAGGGGGAGCCCATGACAACTGCGTTCCAACGTGCTCTTATTTTTTGTTTTTCAGTTGACCCTTTTTCGTAAGTGGGGGTATAATGCACATCGTCGCAAAAGGTGACTGGCAAGTGCCGTGAGCGTTGAAATTCGTTTGGCGACCGAAACAGACGAAAGATAATTACGAAAACCTTTCCCATATTTCCGATAATCCGAATACAAGGAGGTTGGTCATGGACAAAATAACAATCAACCAGATGGTACAAAATACCATCCAGCAACATGGCTCGAAGGCTGCGTTATCTCACAAAGTTGACAAGAAGTATCAGGACATCTCTTATACAACGCTTGCAGAGCGGATTAAGCATTTCTGCTTGGGATTGACCGAACTCGGTTTGCAGAAAGGGGATCGGGTCGCTCTGCTATCAGAAAACCGTCCGGAGTGGGCAATAACAGACCTAGCGACACTTGCCGGCGGTGGGCTTACTGTGCCAATGTTTTCGACGCTGACGTCCGCACAGGTGGAGTATATCGTCAGGGATTCGGGGGCAAAGATCCTCTGCCTATCCAGCGAAAGACAGTTGGAGAAAATCAAAGCCTTTGATGCAAATGTCCCAACGAGTCTTCAGCATATTATTATTTTTGATGACCTGCAAGATGACTCAGTGCATACGTTCGATCAGGTGTGCGAGCTTGGGCAGCAGGTTGAAAACGGGGATCAGATTTACCAGCAAACCAGTGAGGCTGTTGAACCTGATGACCTCGCCTCGATTATTTATACCTCCGGGACGACAGGTGATCCGAAGGGCGCAATGCTGACCCACAGCAATTTTATGTCGAATGTACAAGCGGTCACAGGGATTGTAACAATCACCCCTGATGACGTTTTCCTTTCTTTCCTTCCGTTATCGCATGTGTTTGAACGGATGGGGGGACACTATCTGCCACTTAGCGGTGGCGCGAAGATTGCGTATGCTGAAAGCCTGTTTACTATTCGCCAGGACATGCAGGAGGTTCGCCCGACAATTATGATGAGCGTGCCCCGTCTCTACGAGGGGATGCACGAAAGAATTATCCGCTCTGTCAAAGAAGGTTCTGCTGTCAAACAGAAGATTTTCCACTGGAGTGTCGGCGTCGGCGCTAAGGTGAGTCAAGCCATCCAACAGAAGAAGAAGCCATCTCCCATCTTATCGCTGAAAGCGAATATTGCCAACAAACTGGTTTTCCAAAAACTTAAGGCGGTAACCGGTGGGCGGCTACGCTTCTTTGTCTCCGGCGGTGCTCCCTTATCGAAGGCGATTGCGGAGTTTTTCCATGCAGCGGGCATCCTCATCCTTGAAGGATATGGTCTGACGGAAACTTCACCTGTCATCAGCGTGAATTGCCCGGACCGGTGGAAGTTTGGTACTGTGGGTCCCGTCGTTCCGGGCGTGGAGGTGAAAATTGTCGAAGATGGGGAGATTCTGTCGCGGGGGCCGCATATCATGCAGGGCTATTTCAACAAACCGGGGGACACAGCGGAAGCTATCGACCCAGATGGGTGGTTTCACACAGGTGACATCGGGGAAATTGATGAGGAAGGTTTTCTAACAATAACAGACCGTAAGAAAAACATTCTCATCCTCTCCAATGGGAAAAACGTCGCGCCACAACCCATTGAGAATCAACTCAAGCAGAGTCCATACATCAGCGAAATCATGCTCCTCGGCGATCAGCGTAAAAGTGTTGCTGCGCTTATCGTGCCAAGTTTTGATGAGATTAAGGAGTATGCGAAAGAACAGCAGCTTGAGACAGGGGACATGGCTGCACTCCTTCAGACGCAAGAGATTCAGCGGCTGATTCGGGGTGAGATCAACCAGTACTCGACCGATTTTGCTGACTTTGAGCGGGTTCGGATGTTCACTTTACTGGAGGAGGAGTTTACACAGGAATCGGGAGAGATGACGCCGACGCTCAAACTCAAACGACAGGTCATTATGGAGAAGTATAAAGAGGCGATTGAGCAGATGTATGGCGATGATAACTAGAAATCTGCGGTAGTATATACCTTTTGCCCATAACGGTTCGGCTGTGCCCACCTTCGGTCCGGACAAACTTGCTACGAGCGTCTAATTGGGATAGCGAGTGAGAGCGTTCATTTTCGCGCAGCCATCCGGTCAAATGCGCTAGGAGGTTGGCGAGATTTCCAAGCATCAATTAGTGTGCTTACATTGGTCTGGCACGGCTGCATCGAGTCAATTTCCAGATCGTATTCAGTGAAATTGTGTATTACTTGATAGTCCGTCCGAGCCTCCCCAACTCGCCGATTTCCTCTTTCGCGCTCTCTGCGCTCAATCTCAGGAAGGGGACAGTGCACACCCACAAAAAATACGTCGAAACCGGTGAGCAATTTCACCAGATCCGACATCCACATCTCATTTTCAATGATGTGCTCGACAATGAGGTTGTTGCCTGCCTCAGCCAAAACTGGCAAACACCGATGAAACCCATCAAAGACAGCAGGTCTCATAGCTGACCAATCAATTTCACCGCTGCGAATACGTGCCATCGGTAGAGCCTTGGAATCGCGGAGGTGGTCAAACGAAAAGTGCCAGAATGGCATTGGTAGTGTTTACTGTAGTTGGCGTGCAAGCGTTGACTTTCCGGAACTTGACGCGCCGTTGATGAGGATGATTTTCCCTGGTTCGCGAGTGGTGTCCATGAAGTTTCTATTGACCTACCTTCCTTGAGGAGTTTGAGAAAAATCAACAACTTTAAACCTATGCTCTCATTCTTTCTGCCGCAATGCTGCTGTCAAGCGATCAAGATTATATCCAAATTGTTGAGCCAGTTCGTTCTTGACTTGCCAGAGTTCTTCAATTATTTTATCTTTCATATTTGTCTTTCGTAACCCAGTCTTTCCCTGATCTGTTTTAGGAGCGAGAAGGCAAAGGATGGACTCGCACCAAGCGCATCCCAGGACTCCACTGCTCGGAGATCAAACCAGCCAATATCCTTTATCGGAGATTCTGCATCGCCCACCTCGGGTTCAATCCCAGGTCGGGCCATACCTCCGACAATCTGACATAGGTACGTCTTGTGTTGCTCGTAGAAGCGGTCTTGCGGGACCTTCTCGTCAAGAATGAGTCGCTCTGCTTCTACTTGGAGATGTGTCTCTTCCCACACTTCTCGTATCACGCATTCTTCTTCGGACTCCGAACCCTCTCGCCCGCCACCGGGAATCACCCAGAACGCCTGGCCCTCCTCTTCAATTCTCAGTAAAAGGACGTGGTGGTCCTTGAAGATGACTGCCTGATATCGAATCTCTCGCCGGGCATTAGATAACCGGATTCGCTTCACAATCTCATCTATACTGGGTGAGTATTGCCCTTCTGTTGAGACATGAACTGTGGGCACGTTGAAATCCGGTGCCGTATAGTTGCTAGGAGGCGACATTACACCAGTTTTCCTGTAGACGCCAACGCGCTTATCGCCGTGGTAGAATTCCCGGTTTGGATCATCCAGGCCGTGCTGAAGATGGCGCTTTGCTGCCACCATCCCGTCAACGGAGCATACAACAATGAAAGGAGTACCCAATTCAAGGATTTTGGGCATCCTTGGTTCCCAGACAGTGTGCTGAAAGGCCGCCTCTATGACGACAGAGATCTTACCGGCGAGGTACTGGCTCACTATCTCGAAGAAGAAATTGGTGACCACACCATTGGTGTCCGGTGGAAGCTGATCGTGCTTGACGCCATGGGTGTTGACATAGCCCTCCTTGATCTCGTCGCGACTGATGATCGGCATCCACAGTCGTTCAGCGAGTCTCTTGGATAGACTCGTTTTCCCTGACCCCGGGCGGCCTGTGACGATAATGCATTTGGGTTTACTGCTCATGTTTTTGGATCCCCAACCAAGTTTGAACGCGAATAGGCGGTATACCTCGGTCTATTCTGGAGATATACTGAGATAGGTTGCGATTCTTCTATTTTCCGTTTCATATATCGGGTTGCCCGTCCACGCCAAGAAGGTCCAATCAGATTTTACAGTTTTGCCTAACGCTCGTTTTCAATGCGACCAAAATCTCTTAACGTTTTCAAAGTATCGACTGTGAACCTAGATTGCCATTCCTTCTTAGCCGTTTGCCACGCCTCTGGATATTGATCTCCCCAAGAGAAATTCGGAGACCAAGAGCCGTCCTCGTCCTGCTGTTCGATCTCAAAATCCAAGTTCATGGCTACTTCGTCCTTGAGCCCAGCGGCGAGAGGTGATTCCGGAGAGGAAACCAACCACAGGGGCTTGAGAACATAGCCAGTCAGCTGCTCTGCATTCCGGGCGACACGAGGTGCCGCCGCCTGGGCCAGTTTTTCCCAAACCTTGTCCCTATTCGGTAGAGCCTCCGTTTCCGCGAGCCTTGCGAAACAAAGGATGTCGTGCATCTCCATTTCGTCGGTCAGGGAATCCAGATGCTCCAGAACGGCCGCGGCTAATGGCTTCAGCAATTTCGTCGGCACTCCATCGCTAAATTCGTGCAAATATCCGACAATCTCAGCACGCGGGTTGACCAGAAACTGACCGAAACTTTCGGCACTGTTCTCGTAATTCCACCAGGGAGCGTGAGGTGCTTCATCCACTTCAGGTGGAATGATTGGCCATACCTGCCGAGACTCGTCGGAGGTAGCGACAAAATACTCGATTCCTTTCCGCACCAGCGCGTGGCCCACAGGTGCCCTAATTTCCCTGAGAACCTGGAAACCTACCGTGGTCGCAATCGCAGACGAAGCCGATGTCCTGATGTCAGGTTCCAGACTGTGGCCAAAACCCCCGTCGTCGTTTTGATAAGATGCCAGCGCGGCAAGGACGGCATTAGCAGATCCGGCTTCAAAGTGAAATTGAAAACGTCTTTGATCCAACGCCCTCCCCTGATCCATTATGAAGTTCTTTGCGCTCTGAAATGCAGCGTGTGTGAGTCTTTTCATTTTTTCCTTTGTCTTAGACAGCGGCCAGAGGTGACCACTTTTATGGATTGCCTTTTCTTGTAACGTTTCATCCGTACACAAACAGCGATTAACCGTTGTCCCATAAACCAAGGAGCGGTAGCAATACAAGGGTGTGGAACTGTTACCTGATATGGAGAGACACCTTTCAGATATCATATCCAGAATATAGGTTAGGCGAAGCTCTAGCCTGTCCGAAGAAGCTTCTTGGCCGACTCAGACCAATGTTTCTTGAGCTCTTGAGGTATTCGAACACGTCCACTTGCATGAGGAAATACACGCGTATAGCCGAGATCAAGCATTGGACGGTTCGTGTCGGTTCTGTTCGGCATCCCCGCATGCCACAATCGCATATCACGAAGAATCAGAGAGCCCATCGGCATTGTCGCTTGTAGGGAGGGCAAGTGTTTGCCTCGTTCTCCTATATTTTGAACATCTGATGGTGGACAGTCCATAATCAGATGTGAGCCGGGCCAGATCTTTGTGGCTCCATTTTCCTCTAAAAAATTGACTAGTGGAATGTCTACATGAATACCGGAGACAGGGAGCACGCAGGGTAGTTCAGGAAAGAGATGGTTTCCATCGCGGTGGGGAGTGCTTTCCACTTGGTTTCCGTCGGCGGTTGGGGTGCTATCATGGATCCAGGAATGGAACAAGGCTATCTTCTTGCCCATGGCAGCTTCGATGACTTGGAGCGCGAACGGATTGGTGATAAACTAGTGATGGAGAAACGGCATTTCCTTTGCATGACGAACTTTACGCCGCCTACCGCGTTGGATTGCATCGAAATAGGCACTTTGCGTTTCTTTGACAATCTCAAGTGGGACAGCATTTTCCAGGATTACAGCTCCTACTTCTCGCAGTAGCCGAATAGCTAAATCCAAGTTAGCCTCACTCATCCTTCCTTCCGTTCTCTCTGCATCAATAATCTGTATCCGCATTTTTTCTCCTTATATACATTCGGGTATATAGGACTCAGTCGTCATAGATGTTAATAAGGGACCGGTGTGCGCTGCTCAGGACATCCGTACTATCTACAAACTGATCTATGCTCCCTACGAGCGGTTGTCCTTTCAACCACTCATCGTGGATAGCTGCCAAGCACACCTCCGCAAATCGATCTCCTCCGAGCACCCGAAAGGGACGTTTATAGAACAAGCGGACTTCAGGATCGACGGGAGGGGTGAGGTTCAATTGATTGTAGCAACGCGCGATATATTCGTATGCGGAACAGAGCCCCGTTTCTCTGGCAGGGTAGTCCGTAGCCTTGAGTGCTGCATCCAGATAAGGAACAAGTCCGGGGGCAATGCGGAGGTTTCGAAATGCGCTGCCCAGCCACTTGCTATACGGGGCATATCGCCGCTCTATAAGGAAGCAGAGCCTCATAAGATCGCGTACAAGTCGGGCTGTCAGGATTCGTGAACCGAGTTCATCGCCTACTTCAACCGTACGGCCAACAAACGCCTCTTCTTGAGCGATCCGACGCCACTGACAAGCCAAGAACCACAGCCAGATATCGTTTGGATACCACTCCAGTTTACTGCGAACGCGTTTCAAATCTCCGTCAGGATCATGAAAGACCGCACCTGCTGTTACTTCTAGCAGTAGTTGTTGTGGCGTCGTAAGCCAGTTTTGGACGGTAATATCCACTTGCGGATCGAATCCCAGATGCGATTCAAGCCATTTCTCAAGGGATACAACATTCACATGATGCTGAACGGCGACTTCATCCCAGCCGAAGCGCGCGGGCCACCCGTGAAACTCCTCCGGTAGGTTTGAATCGATAATCCTGCGGACGGTGTCTACCTCAGAGGCTGCCACAAAAACCTGTAATTGTGGTCCCCAGCCGTGGTCTGTTGATCGAGGGGTATCAAAACCGAGGACATCCGACCTTGAACCGAGCCTTGCTGCACTGTGCGCTCGCCCTTTTATGAGAGGACGAACAACTTCAATGTAGAACATCCGGGCTAGATCAATGCCGCTTACGAAGTTGTTTCCATCGTTGGATGTATTGCTGGTTTTAGTGCTTGAAGCCATTGCTTATCTTGCCGTTTCTTCTAAGTTTTCACGGATTATCCTGTGGCTGGATTTCTCAGCAACCAC
>JAKZSX010000083.1:0-20238 GCA_047517405.1 Candidatus Poribacteria bacterium
CCACTATCGAAGGTACACCAGATTCTGGCATCGGAAGTGCCGCTGTCAGGTGTGATTTTGTCCGGCGCTGGTCCTTCTACGGATGGATTCATGGACTCTCATAACTCTCATCTCGACCCCCAGAGCGGATTTACGGAAGCGGATGCCATATCCTGTGCTTCTGTGCTGGCATCAAGCCCTCAACCAATTTTCCTTGGCACAAAATGTAGCACCGCTAAAGGGGACGAACAGTTGTCGGTCGAAACAGTATTGACTGCACAGGCGGAGTTGCTCAACCAGGTTAATTAATAATGCCAAAATATAAACTAATTGCCCTCGACATTGACGGCACACTCGCCAATTCTAGCGGAAAGATTACAGCGCGAACAAAGGAAGTTGTACATCGCGTCGCCCAAACAGGGGCAACCATCGTCGTGGCAACCGGACGGCGTTTCATCACAGCAAAGCCGAGGGTTTTACAACTTGATTTCCCGGAGGTGTTATTGGCGGCACATAACGGTGCAATCCTCAAGCGTCTCAACGGCGAGCTCATCCACCATCAATTGCTGCCCTATGTCCTTGCGAAAAAGGTCGTCCAGATCGCGAAGGAACTGAAGCTCCGTCCAGTTGTTTTTGAAGGCACACAAGATTCAGCAGACCTCTTTGTTGAGGACTACGGCGATCAACTTGATGACTGGGAGCGTGAATATCTTTGGGAAAATAAAGCCCACCTGAAATGGGTCAATGATCTCGCAACCGATCTGCCGGGCGACGTGATTGAAATCATCTGCGTCGTTCCTGCAGAGAAGGCGCATGAGATCGCTGCAACTTTTCAGAGGCGCTTAAATGGACAGATCAAACCAATCCTTGTAATTATCAATAACGGACAGCTCGCCTTTCTCGGTCTCTCACACGTAAACGTTGGTAAAGATTTACCGTTACGCTACCTTGCCAAACAGATGGCAATACACCCATCGGAAATCCTCGCAATCGGTGACAACTATAATGATCTGGATATGCTGCAATTTGCGGGAACGGGGGTGGTCATGGAGAATGCAGATGAAGTGCTTAAACAGCAGGGATTCTATGTGACCGCCTCAAATGATTCGGATGGTGTTGCAGCAGCTTTGGAACGGTTCGTGCTGTCGGGAGATACGGATTGATTCTATCCGTCCGAAGATTCAACTCCAAATTGAGGACTTGATATGGCAAACTCACCAAATATTTTGTTGATTATGTCAGACCAGCATAGCCCACACTTCCTTGGGTGCGCCAGAGATGAATTCGTGCGAACCCCAACGCTTGACCAATTGGCAGCGCAAGGTGTTCGCTTTGCCAACAATCATTGTGCCAATCCCCTTTGCGTGCCTTCGCGGATGACATTCTTGACGAGCCGGCATAGCTCAGATATCCGCGTTTGGACCAACCGCTGTCGCCTCCAATCCGATATACCTACTTTCGTTCATCATCTTGTCAATGCCGGGTACGAAACGATTTTGTGTGGACGTATGCACTTTAACGGTCCCGACCAACGACACGGTTTTGAACGCCGGATTATCGGGGATATCAGCCCACAATTGGGGCACATTCCCGCTTACACCGCTGGTCAAACCGCCGCCGGCGTCAAGGTTGCGGGACCGGGACGTACCGCCTATTCTCGCTATGATCAGGATGTCACGCAGGTTGCCTGCCAATTTCTTGAATCATTGGACCAAAACTCAAGAGATCGACCCTTTTTCATGACGGTTGGATACGTGCTGCCGCATTGCCCTTTCATCGCTCCAAAGCGGCTGTTCGACGAATATCTTGAGAAGATTGATGTGCCACAGCTACCTCAAGGCTATCATGATCTGCTGCATCCATTCATGAAATCGTGGCGGAAGAACCGCCAAGTCGATGAACTGACAGATGAACAGGTACGAATCGCCCGTGCCGCATACTACGGTCTGGTAACATTCATGGATGAACAAATTGGAAAGATTCTATCTACGCTAGCAGGCACACATTTTGGCAAAAACACACTGATTATCTATACCTCCGATCACGGTGAGATGGCAGGTGAGCATCGGATGTGGTGGAAGTCAAGTTTTTATCAAGGCTCCGTAGGTGTACCGCTCATCTTTTCGTTGCCTCAGCAATTTGCTGAAGGCCGGATAATCTCTGATGTTACCAGCCTGCTTGACATCGGGCCAACGCTCGTTGACCTCGCAGGCGGAGAACCGATGTTCGGGGTTCGTGGACGCAGCCTCAAAGAATTTTTGGTTGGCGACGGAGAAGTTTCTGGCTGGCACAATACCGCGTTTGCAGAGTTGGGTGGTCTCCAACGTGATCCCCCTGCTCGGATGATTCGCCGGGGTCAGTGGAAACTGAACTACTATCATGGGCACGATCGTCCGCAGCTGTTCAATCTCGAAACAGATCCCGGTGAGTGGAACGACCTTGAGGATGATACCGCCTATTCAAGGATTCGGGATGAGCTTCTTGCCGAAGTCAGAGCTGGCTGGTCTGGTGAAACAGTGCTTCACGCGCTTGAAACGACTCAGAATGATTACAAGGTTCTTGAGGAGTTTAGTAGGAATACTCGCATTTCCACGGAGGATGCACCTGATCTTTGGACGGCTCCCGATGGCTGTAACGTCTTTCCTGAGTAGTGCTAGCGGTTCAATATACGAGTCTGTGTAGAGTTGTAATTCGATGTGAAGTTTAAGAAACTGATTCCTGGGAGAATACCGATGTCGCACTTTGTGGAACTTCAACCGCAGCATTTGGACGAATTGGCTGCCTTTTGCAACAGAAACTTTCAATTGCATTCAGGGCAGTTTGAAAAAGAGATTTTGCAAAAGCGGATTTTCGACGACCCCGATCATTCGCCTGACCACGGCTTTCTCCTGCGTGACAATGGAAAAACAATCGGTTTTATGATTGGTGTGCTGCGTGGAAGTGAGGGGTGGTTGAAACTTTTCGCTGTGGATCAGGAACATCGCAGATCAGGAGTTGGGAGCATGATGTTAGCAGAGATAGAAGCTCTCTTTCAATCAGGTGGTGCAGAGCGTGTGCATATCCTGAATTCCTCGCCGTACTATTTCATGCCGGGTCTAGACCCACGCTACACGGAGGCTCTGTGTTTTCTCCAATCGCACGGTTATACCGTTGAGCGTTATGTCCACAATATGGAGGTAGACCTTACGGAAAATGATTTTGACACCGCACAGGCAGAGTCGAAACTTGCGAAGGAAGGCATTAAGATAAGACGTCTGAAGCGCGAGGATGAACAGACATTTTACGAGTGGATGTTGGGAACTTGGAGTCAGAACTGGACAACGGAATCGTGCAATTCGTTGAGAAATACGCCGGTAACAACCTTTATTGCTCTTGATTTAGATGGCAACATCTGTGGTTTTGCTACCTACGATGTAACGATGTTTCGCGGCGGGTTCGGACCCACAGGTGTAGATGAATCGTTGCGAGGTTTGGGAATTGGGAAAATCCTCTTTCTCCGTTGTCTCCGAGACATGAAAGTCCGTGGCTACCCACGCTGTGAGATTGGGTGGGTTGGACCCATCTCGTTTTATGCACACACCGCAGGCGCAAGGATATGCGCGACCTTTATGCAAGGAAGTAAGGTGTTGTAGGAAGTAATTATTGAGAGATGTTGGAATGCTGCTAAGATAAGCAAAGAGTTGTAGATCGAAGCCGGTCGATTATTGTCTTCAGAATGCCCAAGCCTTTGATTTCTTCGCGACGCAGATGACGTTCGATTGCCGCCGGCGTGATTTTTTGAAGTTTTTCCTAAAGCAGGGGTTAGATATGGAAAATAGGGCTTAATTGGCACTATTTCGCTGTTCTGAAGTTGAGACTTTGGTACATAAGACAAAAAGGAAACATTGAATTGAACGCTCTGGGTTTGTTACAAGCTTCACCGGTCAACTTACCTATTGTGTGAGGTGCACATGTCTACCGGCAAGATGCATGTCGATGAGGTAGATACCAACGTATCGCTTGTCGTCCGGTTGCTCATCACACAGTTTCCGCAGTGGGCGAATCTTCCCATTGAGCCGGTCCATTCCGCCGGCACAGGCAACGCGCTCTATCGGCTTGGCGATGACATGGTCGCGCGACTACCCCGCATCCCCTGGGCTGTCGAGCAAGTGGATAAGGAGCAGAAATGGCTTCCTAGACTTGCTCCGCTCTTACCGCTCAACATCCCGGTTCCACTTGCGAAGGGGAAACCTAGCGAAAGCTACCCGTGGCATTGGTCAGTCTATCGGTGGCTCGAAGGTGAGGACGCGACCACCGAGCCCATCGCTGATCCACGCCAAGCGGCGACTGATTTGGCTCAATTCATAACCGCCCTGCAGCAGATTGAGGCTACCGGCGGACCGTCGCCGGGCCGACACAACTTTTACCGCGGCGTGCCACTGGCAATGCGAGACCAGCAGACTCGCGCCGCAATCGCAGCCCTGCATGATGTGCTCGATGCTGATGAAGTGACTGCAGTGTGGGACGCAGCCATTGAGGTGCCAGCGTGGAACGGGGTGCCCGTCTGGCTACATGGAGACCTGCACTCTGGAAACCTGCTCGTCCAACAGGGTAGGCTTAGTGCCGTTATCGATTTCGGGGGGCTGGGCGTGGGCGATCCAGCATGTGACGTGATGGCTGCATGGCTGTTCCTATCTGCCGAAAACAGGGCAGTATTCCGTGCAGTGCTACAGGTTGATGACGCAACTTGGGCACGAGGTCGTGGCTGGGCGCTGTCTTTCGGGCTGATTGCCCTCCCTTACTATCAAACTACCAACCCTGTACTTGCCGGAACGGCCCAACGGGCAATCAATGAAGCCCTTGCCGATCATAAGGATGTCGCATTCTGTGACTCTCAATAAGGCGGAGTTGTTTCTCCTATCTTCGGGTCAATCTTTCGATTCATACACTTTCGCTTCAACGCTTCGCGCGGTTGATTCAACCGTTGATATGCCTTGGGTTGTCGTTTGACCATTCTTGGCTCCACTCGATTTGGGCGTACAGGAAGTTTTTCTAAAGCAATGAGCGTAATCAACTGGCGATAGAAAAGGTGTGGTTGCTCATTTGCGGCAAAGGCGATGATGAACACGAAATGGGAAAGATGTTGAATGGTGGATTTGAACGAAAGGGCTATGGGTAAAACATCGTGCTGCTCGCTTGCCTCACACTGAAGCTTGCGTATCAAATTGTATGCTAACAAGTAGACATGGAATTCCTTGCGTGCCATCTCCGGCGTCTGGGAAGACAAGAATCAATCAGAGGGGCATTTTGGCTACAATAATCTGCTTAACTTAGCACCATTCGGGGGATGTTGGGCTTGCGGCCGTCCAATACACGATTGGGTCCTGCTTAAAAATCACAAGTTATCACCTACATCTGTGCAATCTGCTCAAGTGCCTCAATCATCCGTTGAAACGTCTCTGCCAGCCGATCTACTTGAGTCGAGGCTTCTGCCTCGTCGTTTATTTCCAACGCATCTTGGATTCCCGGGAAGATAACTGCAGCATATCCACTGTGAAGCCCAGGTGCATAAACCAGATGCTTAAACCATGGACGTAGCGGCAATCCTGTCTCGTCAGTTAATATTTGTTCTAAGCCTTGTAAACTGTGATTAATCGTTTCAGTTTCGACTAGCTCTCCACTTTCGAGCCGAGTAGCAAGGTTGCTGTGCAGATCTGCTGCAATTTTTTCCCACTCCCTGAGTAATGCCCGGAGCCGTTCGGGCCTATCTTTCGTAATGGGGCTATCTTTATTTTCGTTTTGCAATGCTTTTAGATGGCTTAAGAGTTCGTCGGCGTACGCTGCGTAATCGAATGGCAAAACATCCGCATCTGCAAGGCGTAAAGCTAGAATTCCCCAGATTTGTGTCATTGCTACGTGATACCGAAATGTCGGATCGCCGAAATGCTCCATCCAGTAGAAGTTGTCCTGCATGGCGTGATAAACACCGTAGGGACCGTCAAATCCCATGCTGATGGAGGGAATTCCAAGATGTCCAATAAAGGGAGAGTGATCAGAACCGCTGCCGAGATTGCCAACTCGTGGGACATGATTCTCTTGATGCTGCCTCCACGCCTCATAAATTGTTTGATGGGTCTGTGGATCCATAACGGTTTGCGTGACCTCCTTCACCAGCGGCTTGAGTGAGGGCACAGCACTCGCATAAAACTCTGTCCCCGTTGTCGCAATATCGACATTCAAGTACGCAATCGCCTTCTGTTTAAGTTCAGCTTTTAAATCTTCAGCCCACTCGGCTGATCCGAGGATGCCGAATTCCTCCGCGTCCCAACTTGCAAAGACAATGGTGCGTTTGGGGTGATGCCCCTCCTTTGCGAGTTGTCCAAGACAGCGTGCAACCTCCAAGAGACTAACAGTGCCGCTACCTGGATCTGCAGCACCGTAAATCCAAGCGTCATGGTGGTTGCCAAGTATCACCCACTGGTCAGGATTTTCCACCCCCTCTAGCTTGGCGATGACATTGTGGATTGGGCGATTCTTATGCTCACTGTGGACTTTAAGGTGAACTTTTGTGGGACCTGGACCAATGTGGTATGCGAAAGGTAAGCCTCCCTGCCAGCCTTCAGGAACGTTTGGTCCTGCCAGTGCCTTGAGCAACGGTTCTGCATCTCGGTACGCCAACGGCGCAACGGGAATTTGAGGGAGATCTGTTGCCTCTGCAATTGGAATACGACGGGCGTCTTTTGTCGATGCCCACCCCGGTGTCAACGGATCACCGGCGTGCTGAAAAATATATTTGACGGTCCCTCGTTGAATCGCATCGGCTGACCGCCAGGGACCGCGCGGGTAAACATCGCCCTTCATATATCCATCGTTTGCCGGATCTGAATAGATAATCAAGCCGACGGCCCCCTGTTCCCCTGCAACTTTCGCTTTGACCCCTCGATAGCTACCCCCATACCTTGCGATAGCGATTTTACCCTCGACGGAAATCCCCAGCTCCGCTAATTCCCGATAATCAGCGGGCAAGCCTCTGTTGACATAGATCAGATCAGCGGTCACATCACCGTCCGGCGAATAAGCGTTGTAGCCCGCTACGATGTTCGTTTCGTAGGAATCCTTATCCCACTCCCAGCTTTCCTCCTTTCCAACCGCGAGGTAATGGGTCGGCGCAATCATTTCAACACGAACTTCGATTGGGTACGGTAGATAGACCTCGTATTCATAGATCTGCACATCCAATCCATATTCCTGATACTTGTTGTAGAGATATTGAGCAATCTTATAACTGTTCTCCGTTCCGGCAAGGTGCGGCTCTTCTGTTAAACGCCGCAACTCCTGCCGACATATTTCGGGAGAGGTAAGTTGCTTAAACGCCTCTTCATACTTTTTTTGTGCAATTGAATTGGGGAGGGTAAAACCACGAAGGTTAGATGACGTTTGTGCAAATAGTGGGGAAGTGGTGATGGTAAAATAGAATATAATGCAGAACTGTAACCAAATTTGACAGTGATCCTTTATTCGTTGAATCATTAATACACTACCTTTCCATAAATTGAGCAAGCAGCCCCTGATAGTTCAGAGAGCAGAATTTCACGCAATGATAGCATACCTCCCTTTGTTTGTCACTGAAATTTATGAAGGCCATTGCAAGCATACCAAGTTCCTAATAGGTTGCAGCAAAAGCGGTTGACAATCAACATCGGAGAATGCTATTCTAACCCAAGTTGCTAGGTGATGTTGACATTTGACCAATTGAACTGAATCACTCCTAACGCACTGGAGACGACTTCAGATTTCTGTTGGTCAAGTTTCTAAAATTGACATGAACTTCGCAAAAAGTGTTAGATTCTGTTAGATTTTGTTAGGTGATTGTGGATAACTTACAAGTTGACCTCCTCCTAATGCACTTGGAACGGCTTCGGATTTCAGTCAGATTCCCCAATCGTTTGCCGGATCGTCGACAGCAAAATGTCAACATGCCACAAGTATCAAAGATTCATGTCCCTGATGGATGAACCAATGAACAAATCGGTTTTACGCTCCACGTTTCTCGTTTTCGTCCCTCACGTAAACCATCGGATTGGCGCAATTTTAATCCTTTGTTTAATTACATCCTTTAGCTGCTCAGATGATCCCGAGGTTGATACGGGGACTACACAAAAAGGACAGCTGGACGGATGGGCAGCTTACAATAAGGGGGATTTTTCCGCTGCACTTCTGCATTTTGAGCGTGTGATTGACCTAGATGCTACCCTTGCAGACGCACACAACGGCTTGGGTTGGACACATCTCAGTATTTCACGCGAACCTGTAACGACTTCGGCGATTCTTGCGAAGGCACAAAAGGCATTTGAGGGTGCCATCCGATTGGACACTTCCAACGCGGATGCATGGATTGGGTTAGCCAACACCCTCTTTCTCCGCCGCGAGAGTGCTGTCGATTTTCAAACTGCACTCCGCGCTATCCATAACGCATTACAGGGAGATCACCGAACCCTCTTTCGACATGACTATCAGTCAACCGCAGATCTCTACGCGCTCAGAGCCGCTTGCTACTACTATCTAGGTCAAACGGATCTTGCAGAATCGACGATCGAAAGCGCGCTCCAAATAGAGCCATCAAACCTCACTGCGTTATCACTTCAACAGTTACTTAGATGACCCAAATTGCTTACCCACTCCTTTTATCAAGGCAGGAAGTCTGGCTAAAAACAGACGGATCTGTGAATCCTAAGTCTATAAATCCATAGGAGAATTCAATATGTTACTAGAAGGCAAAAAAGCGCTCATTACCGGCTCACGACGAGGGATTGGACGAGGAATCGCCCTCGCGTTAGCGCAAAACGGTTGCGATATTGGACTCAACGATATTGAACACGATGAATCTGCAGATCGGACGATTGGACTCATCGGCGAAACGGGGCGCGAATGCACCTTCACAGTTGCTGACATCAGTAACACCGATTCGGTGAACGCCCTGTTCGACAAATTCCTCGCTGAACACGGTCGGATTGATATTTTGATAAATAATCCGTACTGGTCGGAAAATCTGCCGTTTCTGAAGATCACCGAAGAGGTTTGGGATCGGACGATGGCAGTCAGTTTGAAGGGGTACTTCCTGTGCAGCCAGCGGGCCGCAAAGGAGATGATTAATCAAAAGTCAGGTGGGCGAATTGTTAGCATCTCCTCCATACATTCGGTGCGTGTCTGGGAAGAAGATACCGCCTACGGCGTTGCGAAGGCCGGTGTGATTCGTTTGATGATGAGTGTCGCACGCGATTTGGCGGGCACCGGCATCACGGCGAATGCAATTGCGCCGGGCTGGATCGATAGCCGCGAATTGCTGCCAGAGCGAGAAAATGAGCGAGCGCAACGCGGTTATGGTGACAACGCGCTGTCATCGATTCCGAGTCGTCGAATCGGCGTGCCAAACGACATCGCGCAGGCAGCTGTTTTTCTCTGTTCGCCAATGGGGGACTATGTCAACGGCACTTGCCTAACGGTGGACGGTGGATTTCTCGCGCATGGCAACACTTAAAGCGGAGAAATGATTTGCAACCTCAACACATGAAAGAAGTGGTTCGCACTGCTCCGTTTCACTCATTGTATTTTAACGCTGACGTTGACTAGTGTCAGGGCATACCCAATTCACAAGGAACACTCATTTGAATAAAAGACACCTGTTTCTCTGCGCCGTCCTTTTAGTTCTGACTGCCTGCCAGCTTGTGGCTGCGGATTCACCTAAAGTCAGTACCCCCCTGCCATCTAGCTCTGTTGCCGTTAGTGACGATGCGCTCGCCACTTTTCTTAATCCCGCCGGTTTAGGTGCTGGGCAGCGAGGGTTTAACCTCTACTATCTGCGCGCCGCCGAAACCGATTTTGGGGTCGATGATGCACTTCTGATTTCCGCGGCGAAGGCAGGATTCGGTATGGAATTTGCCACCGGTAAAGATGGGGTCGACTTTAATCGATATACACTCTCTAGCGGCAGCGGTATCGGACCTTCGATTTATTGGGGAACAGGTTATAGTTGGATTAATTCTGATGACGCGGCTTACGATAAACTCACATCTTGGTCGTTGGGATTGATGTTTCGTCGGCGATACCTTTCAACCGGTATCGTTGCACGGGACTTCAATCGTCCCCGTTTCCGTGGAGAGAGGCTGGGCAGAACCTACGACTTCGGGATAGCAATTCGACCTAGTACCTCCCGTATAACCCTTTCGATTGATGCCCGCAAAGTCGAGAAGGTTGAAGGGCTCGATTTCAACTTTGCCGTAGAGGTCCGTCCCTTTCGTTGGGTAACATTGCGCGGTAGCGTGAACGATGACAGCAGCTTTGACATCCGTTTTGGGATCAACTTCCGGCAGTTCGGGTTGGGTATGTATAATCGTTTCGACGAAAATCAGGAGCACCGAAACAGCGTAGGATATATTTCCCTGTCTCAGGCGCTTCATACGACCCGACACGTCCGGCGGAATGCCTTCTTAGACGTACAAATGGATGAGATCGAAAGAACCCTCAAAGTCGCCAAACTAGATCGGGAGATTGCAGGAGCGTTAATCAAAATCGGCGGGGGGCGCTACGGTATCGGTCGTTTGCAGGAAATCCGTGATGCCATCTTGGATTTTAAGGCGAGTGGTAAGAAGGTCATTGGTTATATGACCAACTGCTCGACAGGCAATTATCTGCTCGCATCGGTCTGTGATCGAGTTGTCCTACATCCGTCCGGCGAGGTGCGTTTGGTTGGGCTGCGCTCAGAGACTTCCTTCTACAAAGGGATACTCGACAAACTCGGCATCCGGGCAGATCTTGAACACATTGGCAAGTACAAATCAGCGTCGGATATCTTCACACGTGAGGAGATGTCAAACGCTCATCGTGAAGTGCAAAACGCAATCCTTGACGATCTCTACGATCAATTGACTCAATCAATTGCTGATAGACGGGGTTGGACCCAGGACGATGTGAAGAACCTGATTGATCAAGGACCATTCACGGCAAAGCAGGCGTTAGCACACGGCATCGTAGATCAACTTGCCTATCGCGATGAACTTAAAGATATAGCCAAAAACCTTAGCGGGAAAGACTGCCGTTTAGTCAAAGCGCGTCAGTATCTGGGTATCGTTGAATATGAATATGATTGGGAAGTTCCTCTACCGAAGATTGCGGTTATCACAGCAGAAGGGATGATGATGACGGGCGAGAGTTTTACGGATCCGTTCACGGGAACAAGAACGATGGGATCTACCACAATTGCTCGCGCCATCCGAAATGTCCGTAAAGATTCGTCCGTCAAGGCAGTGGTGCTGCGGATCGACAGCGGTGGGGGGTTAGTCGTCGCTGCCGACACGATTTGGCGTGAGTTGATGCGGCTTAAAGACGTTAAGCCGTTGGTCGTTTCGATGGGCGATGTTGCTGGATCTGGAGGATACTACATCGCTGCCCCGGCGGAGGTCATCGTTGCCGAACCTGGCACTATCACCGGCTCGATTGGCGTTATCTCCGGTAAATATAGCCTCAAAGGGTTATACGACAAGATCGGACTACATAAAGAAATCATCAAACGCGGAAAACACGCTGATTTTTACACAGACTACGGTGATTATCCAGAGGAGGAACGCGAGATTGTTCACGCCCAGATCCAAGAGATTTATGACGATTTTATCGGTAAAGTGGCAGAAGGGCGTGGCATGACAAGGGAGGCGGTCGATCAGATTGGACGGGGGCGAATCTGGACAGGCAAACAGGCGAAAGAGATTGGACTGGTTGACGAACTTGGTGGATTAAATCTTGCCCTCTCAATCGCTCGAAGAAAAGCGGGGTTGGTGGGAAAAGAGGTGCAGCTCATTCGATTGCCACGGCAGGGAGTGTGGGAACAGTGGCTGGATGCCTTTCACACAACACGGTTGGGCCGCTCCCCAACGAACTGGAAATTTCCCACACTCGCAGAGGAGGTCATGGCACACAGAACTTTTTTGGTGATGCCATATAACGTACAGGTTAATGATTGACAAACGAACAACCTGCAAACAGTGTGAAAAACACTGAATAAGGAGAAAAGATACGAATGAAAGTTACAAACGTTCAAACATTTCTCGTCCACCCCGGTGGCGGTAAAAACTGGCTGTTCGTTAAGGTAGAAACGGATGAGGGGATCCACGGTTGGGGCGAATGCTACACGCAAGCTGACCGTGACCGCACTATCGAGATCCATGTGCATCAGCTAGGACGCTACCTCGTTGGACGGAATCCTTTCAACATTAAGCACTTTACCTTCATGGCCTATCACGATTTTGCGGGTAAGCGCGGATCAATGGAATTCTATTGCGCAATCAGCGGAATTGAGCACGCTTTATGGGATATCGTAGGGAAGGCACTGAACACACCCGTCTATAACCTGTTGGGCGGTCCATGCCGTGACAAGATTCGGGTCTACGCCAACGGTTGGGGTGGTCGTACAATTGAGGAACGTGCTGAACGTGCCGTGCAACTAGTCGAACAAGGATTTACTGCGATGAAGTTCGATCCGCTCCCCAATCCGTGGCGGACGCACATCAGCCGTGACGAAGAACGTCAGGCTGTCGCGTGTGTGAGAGCGGTGCGCGAAGCCGTCGGTCCCGATATAGATCTACTGATCGAAATCCATCGCCGCCTTGCACCAATCCACGCTATCCGTCTTGCTAAAATGATGGAAGAATTTCAACCGTTTTGGTACGAAGAACCTGTCTCCGCCCAAAATTTGGACGCGCTAGCTGAAGTCCGAAGCGCGATTAATTTGCCAGTTGTGACCGGCGAAGAACTCTACACGAAAGCAGAATTCCGCGAGGTTTTCGAGAAGAGTGCCGCTGACATCCTTAACCCAGATGTCTGCAATTGCGGTGGTATCCTAGAGCTCAAAGAGATCGCAGCAATGGCGGAGCCGTATTTCGTTATCATATCGCCGCACAACTACAATAGCACAACGGTTGGATTGGCAGCAACGGTGCAGGTCTGTGCGGTGATGCCCAACTTCCTTATTACCGAATACTTCGTCAACTTCACTGAGCGCGGAAATGAAATTTCGATACCCCCAATTAAGGTTGAAAACGGCTACATTCAACTGCCGACTGCGCCCGGGTTAGGACTATCGCTTAACGAAGCAGCACTAGCAAAATATCCGTATCAAGAATTTCCCGCGCGACATCTACGTCGCTTTAACGAGGAAGGTCCATAGGACGACAAGACGGAACATCTTCGATTATCCCCATTCCGCTCAGATTCGACGCGGTGAACTGGTAAAAATTTAGCCCACTCCAGATTAAGAGGAGGAGTTCGTAGAAGTTTTTCTTTCCACTTGACGGAGCGGTGAAGGGTATGGTAAGGTTGAGGACGAAAATGCCGGATTGAGAAACCAAAAGGGTGTGATCAGATGAAACAGAGCACGCGAGGGAAGCAAAAACTATCCAAAGCCCTTCTATTCTCACTTATACTGCATATTGTTTTTATGGCGACGTTGGGTACCGTTCTGAGACAGTTGGAACAGACGAAGGACGAGTTATTCGTTCAGGTTGAAATTATCTCGCAGCCTCGAAAACCGGTGCCCAGACCATTGAAGCGACCGCTACGCGTCTTTCCAGCTTCCAATGTTTCAACACCCCAGTCAATCATCGCGAGCAATCCAGTGCTTACTCCGCCTCGTCCGCAAATCACTCCCTCCACATCGAGGAATGTTCCAGCTGAACAATCGTTTTCAATGTTGACCGAAGAATCCATTCCGTTGGCAGCGGCACACGCTTCTGTTAACTACGCTTCCGTTGAACCCGCAAATAGAGGAGCTTCGCAGGGAACGGGAAAGTGGTCTGGCAACGGGTTGATGAACGACAACCGGATTGCTCGGACGCGGGTTTCACTTGGTCTAGAAACCCAGACAATGCTCGCTGAAGTTAGTCCTTTAACGCAACCGGATGTGGCACTCGTCAAAATTGGTCGTCACCTCCTAAAAACGCGTGATAGCGATACGCTTGATATCGTCTTTCTTATTGATGCCAGCAAAAGTATGCGGAATGACATTGACGCAGTACGCAATCATCTGAACCAGATGACCGATCTCCTTGAAGCAGCAGAACTAGACTTCACTGTTGGATTAGTTGCGTTCCGAGATGGTACAAGTTTCTCCTTACTGGGCTGGGACTTTCAAGTCACACCCCAAACCACCTCGATTCAGGAGATAAAAAAGAAACTGGCTGCGATCCATTGCCGAGGTGGCGAGAAGGCGCTAGATGCACTCGTCCAAGCAGCAGTCGAAGTAAAGTTTCGTAGAGGCGCAGAACGACGATTCATCCTAGTCACAGATGAATATGTAAGCGGGTCGTATTCACCGAAAAAAGTATTGAGAAAACTGAAATCTGAAAAAATCAGTGTCAACGTTATCGGACGTGATGAACCTTTTCAAAAGCTTCTAGTACAGAGCACTGGAGGGCTCTGGATACCGATTTCTAGATTGAAAAAATAAAAGCGGAATGTATTAGCGAAAAGGAATATCAGCTTTCAGTTCATCCGAGCAAAGACTTATGGTCAGGCACTTATATCTTAGTGAAAATTCCTGAAACGGAGAACAAAATGGCGCAACAACCCATTGTAAACTACTTCTTGCCCCCATCGATCCAATTTGGTGCTGGGGCAGTAAAAAACTTAGGGGAACATGTCCGTGCTTTCGGCGGGAAAAAGCCGCTCATCGTCACGGACGAAGGGGTAACAAACGCTGGCATTGTATCGAAAACCGTTGAACCGTTAAAGAATGCGCAGATCGATTGTGCGATTTTCGACGCAGTTCAACCGAACCCGACAGACCTCAGCGTTTTTGAAGGGCTAGAAGTCCATCGCGCCGAAGGCTGCGATTTGGTGATTGCTGTCGGCGGTGGGAGCGTCATGGACGCCGCCAAGGCAATTCGTATTCTTACGACCCACGAACCACTGTTAGAAAATTACTACGTTGATGTGGGCGGAATTGATCGGATTACCAGTAATCTTCCCGCGCTCATCTGCATACCGACGACCGCGGGGACCGGCAGCGAGGTCTCACAAGGATCTATCATCACCGATACGTCGGGACGCACAACCGAGGGGCATCGGAAACGAGCGATTAGCACGCCGTATAATATGGCATCTCTTGCGTTACTCGATCCGGAATTGACGGTGGGTATGCCTCCCGGTTTAACGGCAGCGACAGGTATGGACGCTGTAACGCACGGCGTTGAGGCTTACGTGGCAACGCGATATCACCCGATTGCAGAAGGTGTCGCACTACAAGCCTTGAAGATACTTGGTAAAAACATCCGCCAAGCCTACCACCACGGCGACGATATTGAGGCACGAGGTGAAATGCTTATCGCTTCGGCAATGGCAGCGTTCTCATTTCAAAAGGGACTAGGGGCCGTGCATTCGCTCGCACATCAGCTTTCAACAGAAGCCAATATTCCTCACGGGATTGCCAACGCAATCCTGCTGCCGGAGGTAATGATATTCAACTTGTCTCATACCATTGATGGTTACGCAGACATCGCCGCAGCGTTGGGTATTGACACATCAGACATGTCAAAGGCGGAGGCCGCCGATGCGGCTATCGCTGAAATTCGATCGCTGAATGAAGAGTTTTCGATACCGAAGGGGTTGGGGGTCGCAGGTTTGAAGCGGGAACGTATTCCAAAAATCGCGAAGGATGCCATGTTAGACCACTGCTATAAATTCAACCCACGTCCTTGCACCGAAGCGGATATGCACAATTTGTTCGAGGCGGCATTTTAGCGAATCGGCTTCTCCCCGTGCTGTCAATTCCAAAAACTCCTATCCAAACTCCGATACTGAATCGCCTCTGAAACGTGCTCTGCTGTGATGGCTTCGCTTTCCACAAGATCGGCGATTGTCCGCGCAACTTTCAAAATACGGTCATAAGCGCGAGCACTCAAACCCAACTGTGTGATGGCAACACGCAGCAACTCCTGTGCGGCGTCTTCAACTTTGCAGAACTCCCGCAGGTGGCGGGATTCCATATTGGCATTGCAGTAGATTTTCGCGTGCGTGAAACGTTCTTGCTGGATGTGACGTGCCTGCTGTACCCGTTTACGGATGCTCCTCGAAGGTTCACCCGTGAAGTCACTAGCCAAATCCTTGTAATTGACGGCGGGCACCTCCACCTGCAAATCAATCCTGTCCAGCAAAGGTCCCGAAATGCGAGAAATGTAACTTTGGATTTGCCTCGGTGAACATCGGCAGTCGCGACTAGGATCACCAAAAAAACCGCATGGACACGGATTCATCGCTGCGACAAGCATGAAATTGGCGGGATAGGTGTAAGACGCAGCAGCGCGGGCAATTGCCACCTGTCCGTCCTCAAGCGGTTGGCGCATCACTTCCAGCACGTTCTTGCGGAATTCGGGTAATTCGTCCAGAAACAGGACACCGTGATGGGAGAGACTCACTTCGCCAGGGCGGGGAAACTTGCCACCGCCGATCAGTCCGGCATCGGAGATTGTGTGATGGGGGGATCGATAAGGGCGTGTAGCAACCAATGCTACTTCATTCCCTAGCAGCCCCATAATGCTATGGATCTTCGTCGTTTCAAGCGCTTCTTCCAGTGTCATATCTGGCAGAATGGTCGGGATGCGTTTGGCAATCATAGTCTTACCGGAGCCAGGGGGACCAATCATGATAAGATTATGCCCACCTGCAGCGGCAACTTCAATAGCTCGCTTGGCATGCTCTTGTCCCTTGACGTCGACAAAATCAACAGGGTACTCTGAATGTCGGTCAAATGCTTCCCGAATATCGTATTGGAAAGGAGGGATGGTTTCCTTTCCGTTCAAGTGTTCGACCGCCTCGTGTAAGGACTCCACCGGATAGACCGCCAAACTATCAATCACCGCCGCTTCCTTCGCATTTGCCTTCGGTAGAATGATACCCTTGAGTTGATTCTCCTTTGCAATGGCTGCCATCGGTAAGCATCCATGGATTGACCGAACGCTCCCGTCCAGTGCTAATTCTCCCAAAATCAACAGTGTCTCAAAATTGTCAGTCTGAATCTGCCCGGTCGCTGCCATCACACCTATCGCAATAGGCAAATCAAATGCAGAACCCTCTTTCCGGACATCGGCGGGGGCGAGATTTACCGTGATTCGGCTGGTGGGAAAGTAGAACCCCGAATTTCTAATTGCAGCGGTGACACGCTCTCGACTCTCTTTGACAGCACTGTCCGGTAGACCGACCGTCGCAAAAAACGGCAATCCGTCGGAAATATCCAACTCGACCTCGACAATATAAGCATCAATCCCCATTACAGCACTGCTCAAAATTCTGGAAAGCATATCCAATAATCTCCTGATTCTTGTGCCAACGACTTCTGTTTTCGTCTAATGAGATTCATCAACGTTCGCATCTTTTCTTGTTTCCTTTGCTCACAACAGATATTTCCGCGGACACTTAGCGACCATAGTAAATTTCGGATCCACCATGTTGCCCAGCCGCATTTGTCCAACCTGTCCGAGGAAATGATAGGCTTTCATCCGATCGAATCCGTAGTCTGCTACCATCCAATCTATGAGTTCCACCCAAGCGATACGCGCTGCTGCGTCCAGCGGTCTAGCACTGCCAGCGACCATGATAAAATCGTCGCTCACAATACGGGGCCACTCAATCGAATATCCTTTCTTCAGATCGAGGGTCACAGTCACTTTCGCTGGAACTTCGAGCGCGACGCCGGTGAGTTCCCCGTCTCCCTGACTCGCGTGTGCGTCGCCGGTGAAAAAGTGTGCGCCCTCCACCAACACCGGAAACCAGACCTCGTTCCCCGGACTGGTATCGACGCAATCCATGTTTCCACCGTAATAATCGGGTGTCAGCGCATTAACAGCCTCAATCTCCGGTGCAACCCCCATCGTGCCCATAAAAGGTTCGTAGGGAATTACCCGCTTTTCATCAAAGCGGATGCCGCCTTCCTCAAGAGGCAGGAAAAGCCACTGTTCTTCTAGGGGATCCTGCAGCATCGGATCTAACCGTGTGGAGCTCAGTCCCCCAAAGTACGGTATTGTTCCAGTAACCGCATGATCCCGTGTAGGTTCGATGGCGTGGATTTTGACAACAAGTGTATCCCCCGGTTCAGCGCCTTCAACAAGAATTGGCCCCGTCTGCGGATTTAAGAAAGGATAAGTACAAACATCCGAGAAGTGTTCTACTTCGGGCGTCAGCTTATTTTCAAAGGCATCTACCGTATGGATGCAGACCGTTTCGCCGGGCGTCACCTTTGCAATAGGTGGATGGAAGGGGGAGTAGGTATAACAGTACGGTCCGGTTTGTTGAATCTCACGAACGGTCATCGAAAATCTTCGCAGTGGAAATCCCACGGAATACCAACCGTGTCGCGCTATAGTAAGATACTCGTACCATACCGAGCTAGGTGAATTGAGCCAAGATTATAGCACGATGTCCCGGGTATTTCTGGGGAGGGAACTGCGCTCCTTTTTTGTATAATACAGATGAAAATGTGGTACAATAACCTTTGGTGCGAGTTGGTGAGAATGACGTTTCCACATCGTTCATCCGTTAGTTCATTAATGAACAAATGAACCAATGAACAAATTCTTTTTACGTTTCACGCTTCACGTTTCACGTTTTGTATCAACAGTTGCAAACTAGCACCATTGATTAATACAGCCCTTCTATTTCACACTGGGACCGTCCCTGAGTTCTTTCAGTGTTTCCAGCTCCCACGAGTGTTCAAGTCCTCACCCTTTCCATGCGTAACCTGCATAATATTGTCGCCATCCGCATCCATTACATAAACGTTCCAGTATCCGTTCCAGTTTGACTTGTACGCAATGTGTTGTCCATCTGGACTATAATCAACGCCCGAATGATACGCGTCCCTCGACGTGAGACACTTGAGATTGTTTCCATCAACATCCATTGTCCAAACCTGCATCTTCTCCCCAAACTTTCCCTGAATATCGCTCATAAACAGAATCGTCTTGCCATCGGGTGAGAAGGTAGGGCCGTGGGCAGTCTTGTTGTCGTTGTTTGTCAGTTTTTTCTTGTTGCCACCGTCGGCATCCATTACCCAGATGTCCTCGATCCCGTTGCGATCAGAGCTGTAAACAATCTTCTTGCCGTCTGGTGAGTAACTCGCATACCAGTTTCTGTGTTCATCGTTTGTCAACTGCGTCCGGTTTTTTCCATCGGCATCAATGACGTAGATGTCTGCATTCCCGTCACGCTCGCCGGTGAACACAATCTTTTTGCCATCGGGTGAGTAATTGGGCAGGTAGTCGGGGTTATCTTGACTCGTAAGCTGCACAAGGTTCTTTCCATTGGCATCCATCACAAAGAGGGTGTCGGGTGAATTTTTCCCGCGCCGGTTGAAAACGATTTTTGTGCCATCGGGAGAATACGCCGGGCAGTAGTTACCGACTGGCTGATCTTCGCTTCCCGGTTCGGTGTGGGTAATCTGCACGGGATTGCTACCATCGGCATTGATGCGGAAGACCTCCACGTTGCCGTCGCGGTCAGACTGGAACACAATCTGTCCTTTCAGACCAGATTCATGTTCAGCCGCACAACAGATACCAATTGCAAGTGCATAAACCAGAACCGTACTTAGTAACAATTGTAGTGTTTTCATTTGTTTCTTTTTACTTTCTTAAGACATAACTCTCATGTAAATATTGGGGTTCAAGCATATTCCAGATACGCCCGCTTGATGCGTTCAAGGACCTCTTTCTGATCGCTCTCCCACAAACGGTTGGAGAAAATCTCGACTTCGTGAAAGCCGTTAAACCCAGCAGCTTCCACCCAAGAACGAATCTCCCGGACCCTAATGACGCCCTCCCCCATTAATCCTCGGTCATTGAGCATATCTTCCATGTCCAGCTTCCAGTCGCAGATATGGAATGCGAGCAGGTTGCCGTGTTCTCCGCAACGCTTGCATTCGTCCTCCAGGTCTAGGTCCCACCAGAGATGAAAGACATCCACCACGACACCGATGTGGGGAGAATCGAATCTTTCGGCAAATTTATTGGCGGTCTTCATGGTGCAGATCGCGGATCGGGAATCGGCATACATGGGGTGGAGTGGTTCAATTGCCAATTTCACGCCCTGCTTTTCAGCGTAAAGAAGGAGGGTTTCCAAGCCTGTTTGGATTTGACAGAGTGATCTCTGAATTGATTGACCGGGCACCGCGCCACAGACCAAAACAACCATCGGGGCCCCTAATGCGTTAGCTTCATCAATTGCCCGTCGGTTATCGTCAAG
>JAKZSX010000084.1:0-7951 GCA_047517405.1 Candidatus Poribacteria bacterium
ATATCCTCCGGGTATGACACGGGTGCTGCCGTGCTACAGATGAGGGTTTTTGTTTCGCCCGATGATGATCGTGCTGCAAGCGTACAAATCAGTGAAAATCAAGGCGCAATAAGGATTGAGGAAATCTGGAAGAATCGTAAACTGAAGAATCAATTCTCCTCCTCAGTGCTTCACGGCAATTATCTGTATGGCTTCGACAATTCCATCTTGAAGTGTATTGATGCAAACACCGGTGAGGAACAGTGGAAGAAGCGCGGATTTGGAAAAGGTACAGTGATACTTGCTGATGGCCACTTGATTCTTCTTAGTGACCGCGGCAAGCTGGGGCTAGTCGAGGCAACGCCTGAAGGATACATCGAGAAAGCGACTGCGCAGGTGCTGAGTGGACTGTGCTGGACTGCACCGACGCTTGCGAGCGGTAAACTTTATGTGCGAAACGAAGAGGAGATCGCCTGCCTAGACATTACAGAAAAGCATTAAGAGATGACTCATGTCGAAAGAAAGTGTAACATGCTAAGCGCGTGAAACGTGAAAACTATTAGCAAGCATGGGCGGGGGAACCCCGCCCCTACGGGTTCTGCTGGGCTATTTCTTAATATGAGACTAGGAAATGTGCTCATTACCTCAAGGAGATTTATATGAAAATGAAAGATAGGACTGGCATCTTGATTGGGCTATTCGTCATGGTGCTATTTGGGTTTTGGTATTTGATTGGCAGCGTGTTGAGCGCCGAAGCGGACGATAAGGATACAGCGGAGTGGGCCCAATGGCGCGGTCCGAATCGGGATGGCATTTCGTCCGAAACTGGATTTCTTAAAAGTTGGCCCCAAGAGGGTCCCCAAGTCTTATGGCAAATTCCGCTTGGGGATGGGTATTCGGGTCTGTCCATCGCCCAAGGCAAGATCTACACGATGTTCGCCGAAGGTGATGATGAGTTTGTGATTTGTCTGAATGCGTCTGATGGGATGGAAATCTGGCGATTCCGGTCAGGTGCGAAATTCACCGAGCAGCGTGGTGATGGTCCCCGCTCGATGCCGACTGTCCAAGGTGATTCGGTATTTGCGCTAGGGACGGAAGGGAAACTCTACGCTTTAGATGCCCGCGACGGGACGAAACTATGGTCACATAATTTCGTAGAGGAATTCGGCAGCAATATACCTACTTGGGGATTTTCCTCATCACCTCTAATTGAAGGCGATCTCCTCATAGTTGAAGCTGGCGGCAAAGATGAAAAAGCGATTATCGCGTTCGACAAAACAAGCGGCGATGTGGTGTGGACAAACCACACGGATGAGGTGGGGTATTCATCGCCCATTCCTATTGATTTCGGTGGGGTTCGACAGATTATTTTCCTAACGTCTAAGACGCTCCTTTCCCTAGCACCGGAGAACGGACAAATTTACTGGAAGTACTCTTGGCCCGAAGGTATCAATATCGCCACACCAATTTTCATACCTAACGATAAAATCTTTATCTCCGCCTCCTACGATAAGGGTGCCGTGCTCGTCAGAATGATAGCTGATAGAGATAGGATAGGGATCGAGGAGGTATGGAAAAACCGCGTGATGAAGAATCATTTCAACTCGTCAGTGCTTCAGGGCGATTATCTGTACGGCTTCGATAACGCCATCTTAACGTGTATTGAGGCAAACACCGGTGAAGAACAGTGGCGGCATCGCGGCTTTGAAAAAGGTTCGTTGCTGCTCGCAGATGGCCATTTAATTATCCTCGGCGAGGGCGGGAAACTGGCATTGGCTGAAGCCTCTCCCAACGAATACAGAGAAAAAGCCCGCTTTCAGTTGTTCGATGATAAATGTTGGACCGTGCCCACGCTGGCTGGCGGGAAACTTTACCTCCGAACCCAGAAAGAGATGGTCTGTTTAGATCTGAGATAATCGTTGTGATAAACTAGCGAAGTGTTGATATTGATCTTTCCCCACCACATTTTGAATTCTATTTGGGAGGAGCTTTCATGTCCAAAAGTACAGACATTCGGATTCTGGATGTCAGTTGTGATTTCGAGGAGTACCAATACCGCACCCCACTCAAATTCGGCGGTGTCCCGATAGATAATTGCGGACTGCTGAATGTGCGTGTTCAGGTGCAGACACGCGATGGGAAAGAGGCAGTAGGTTTGGGGTCTATGACGCTTAGCAATGTGTGGGCGTTTCCACCGCGTTACGTTCCCTTTGACCAAAGTCTTGAGGCGATGCAGCGTCTCTCAGGACAGCTGGTTGACGCGACACGCGAATGCGATCTGTGCGCTCATCCCGTAGATCTCTCCGAGGTGCTTGAAACCGAATTTCTGCGAATTGCAGCCGACCTCTCTGCGGAGATGCAGCTCGCCACACCGATTCCGAAACTCTGCACAGCCGTTACAGCAAGTCCCATTGACGCAGCGATCCACGATGGATTCGGCAAGGCAAATGGCATCAACAGCTACGACGGACTCAGTGAAGATTTCATGAGCCATGACCTTTCGCACTACCTTAATGAAAAATTTGTGGGTAAGTACCTTGATCAGTACACCCTACGAAAGCCGAAGCCAAAGATACCGCTCTACCATCTGGTCGGTGCGCTCGACCCACTGACCGATGCTGATATTCCGAACCGTCTTAACGACGGGCTGCCGGAAACCTTGCCGGAGTGGATTGTGGCAGATGGCTTGACGCATCTGAAAATTAAGCTGAATGGGGATGATTTAGACTGGGATGTGCAGCGGGTGCTTTCGATTGAGAAAATCACCGCCGACACACAGGCAAAGCGAGGCGTGAGTGAATGGTATTACTCTGCGGACTTCAATGAGACGTGCCAAGATGTCGAGTACCTGTTGGGGGTTCTGCACAAAATTCAGGAGGGTGAGGGGCACGCCTTTGAACGGCTATCTTACATTGAGCAACCGACAAATCGAGATCTCAAGGCACACCCTGAGAACAAAATGCACCGCGCAGCGGAGATTAAACCGGTCGTCATTGACGAGTCACTGACCGACTTTGAAACTTTCCAACTCGCACGTGAACAGGGCTATTCCGGCGTCGCGCTCAAGGCGTGTAAGGGACAATCCCAAGCGTTGCTTATGGGAGCTGCGGCGATTGAATACGATATGTTCTTGGCGGTACAGGATCTGACCTGTCCGGGGGCATCATTCCTTCATTCCGCAGGGCTAGCTGCACGGGTGCCACGAGTCACCGCAATTGAGGGGAACTCTCGCCAATACTGTCCTGTGGCAAACGAGGCGTGGAAGGACAGATTTCCCTCTATTTTTAATATTACCGATGGAACGGTCGGCACCCATGTTCTGACAGGCAATGGGCTAGGACATTAGCGGAAGTGCCTTAATTGACAAAATTTGATTAAAAGTAGACACGATGAAAACACCGACGGTTATAGATCTGCTTTGCGGTTGCAGGGGTGTCGTAGAGCGGGCGGTGTGAAACGGCCTCTGATCAATCGGTCAGATAGATCGGAATTTCGCCCGCTCATCTGCTCACCGCGTCGATCAGTTTGCTGCTGAGTCGAAAGCCTTTTTGATGGAGTTGCAAGAGTAGTGGCTGAACCGCTTCGATTTTTGCTGATTGTTTTGCAAATAGTAGGAAACCCGCGATACCCGTGACTTGCAATCCCGCAGATTGAGCGACTTTTCGCCCGCGTCGGTCATCAAGGAACACCGTCTTCACGCCTAACTCTGTTGCTAACACGACGGTTTCAGCTTCCCCTTTATCAAGCGTTGGTATCAGCATTGCTACTGCCTGTGTGTTAGAAACGGTTCTCCTTGCAACAAAAGCTGCTTGTGATAATTCTTTTGCCCCCGGTTTACCTACCCCTCGCACAACAACTTCCGTCCAAACCTCATCGGTAACGTAAAGTGTTTCGGTTAAGGCTTCCAAAGTTTCCCATTGACTGATGACAGAAACGCCGATTAGAAATGAGGCATCAGCAACTGCGGTCATTGGTGAAGCCATTCGGCACTCTCCAATTCTTGCTGGATCTCCTCATCATCATATTCAGCAATAGGAATGCCCTGCTGGCTTAAAAGCTGAATAAAATCCCACAGGGGCATCTCTGTCAACTTTGCCGCTTGTCCTAAAGAAAGGACATTACGTTGAAAGAGCGCGACCGCAAGCAACTGTTTTACTTCTTCAGTGAGTTTCTCTCCATCGTAGCCTGCAACAGAAAGCGGGATTGCCAGTTCGCTCGGTAGGTCTAATGTGATATCCATCTCAACAACTCTCCTCTCTTTTTTAGCTCTTCAGAGCGGCAGTTATCAATAGCAGCATGGGAAATCATTAATCCGTTTGGTTTCCCTGTTTTATAAACGAGCTCAATAGATCTATCGGTATCGGGAAAATCAGTGTTGAGTTCTTTTCGGCTGCCACTTCAATGAGGGCTTGCAGGTAACGGAGTTGGATACCGATTGGGTTTTGGCTCAGAGTTATTGCGGCTTCCGTTAAGGCTTCGGACGCCTCCAACTCTCCCGCAGCGTGGGTAAACTTGGCACGGCGTTCCCGTTCTGCTTCTGCTTGTTTCGCCATCGCACGCTGCATTTCCGCGGGCAGGTCCACATGTTTAATCTCCATAGCGATGACGCTGATTCCCCATGTTTCGCTGTGCTTCCTGATAATATCCTCTAGATCCTGATTTAGCTTTTCGCGCTCCGACAAGAGGTCATCCAGTTCAGCGCTTCCGAGGACGCTTCGGAGAGTTGTCTGCGCCAGTTGACTGATCGCAAATCCAAAATCTTCGACCTCGACGACAGCTCTTGCTGAATCTACGATTCGGAACGTCAAAACCGCGTTCACGCTCACAGAGACATTGTCCTTGGTAATCACATCCTGCGGTGTCACATCCTGTACGACCGTCCGAAGGCTGATGCGCTGCATCCGTTCAATCCAGAACGGTATGAGGAGTACCAGCCCAGGTCCCCTCGCACCGGTCAAGCGTCCCAATCGAAATACAACCGCCCTCTCATATTCTCTGAGGATACGTACAGAAGTCAACATCGCTACGATAAGAACAACCATGGCGATCCCTATTCCATTCATTAAACTGATTTGTGGCATTTACCGCTCCTTCTCTCTAATTTATCAAAAATAGTAGGTCTAATTCAGTATCAACCTTTTTCTTTGAGTGTTCTTCCATATATTGCCCACAGCACAAAGCAGGTAGTTTGTAAATTCGCCGTTGGCTGTTTTAATTCAACAGGGGTTGCGCTGACGAAACTTCCATCTTCCTGTTGCACCTCCCTCAAATACCTAAGCGCGACCTTATCCGCGTTCAAGGGATCTTCCCCAATAACCAACGCGAGAATAGCATAGGCGGTAATTTCTGGATCGCTCGGCACCCCTTTCCACTTACCAAATCCACCATCATCATTTTGCATCTGTTTTAACCACGCAAGTTGTTCATCAATATCATAAACAATTGATAATCCTTGCAATACCCACGCTGTGACAAGCACATCAGATCGTATTCCCGGTCCCATCGACCACCCGCCATCGTAATTGATGCGACCGGCAAGCCAATCGGCAGCTTTGGGAACAGGGGAAAACCTCCGGTCAAAGTCAAGGTGTCCAAGCCCCGATAGAACAGCTGATGTATAAAGTGGGTTACCGGGTTCGCGTATCCCACGTCCCCAACTTCCACTTTCTTTTTGCGCCTCTCGTAACCATTGGAGTCCGTTAAACTGCTCATCCGCATTTGTTTCGGCGCGCTTGAGTGCAATGATAGCAAAAATCGTATGCGCAGTATTTCCGTTCCAGCTCCCATCGGGTTTCTGATGTTTTATTAGATAGGTAACTCCTCGACGGATGACACTTGAGCCGGAGCCCCACCCTTTTAGCATCAGCGCCTGCACCGCAATTGCCGTAACTTCAACATCACTTTCTCCCCCCGGTATGAGGGGCCAACCGCCATCGGGGTTTTGATGTTTAACGATATATGATGCAGCCTGTTCGATGGTTTCATAAGGTGATTTCGCCGCCATCCCAGCTGTTGTGTGGAAACTTAATGCAATCAGAAGCAAGCAGATCCACAATTTGCGGGATGAAATAGGAAAAGAGAGATTCGAGAGGGGAGAACGGGAGCGTTGGCTCCATTTACCCATATTTCTTGGTCTCAATTTCTGCCTCCTTTGCTTAACTTGCGTGCGGTTCGATAACGACCTTATAGACGCCCTCCTCACCAAGCATCTGGATACCTTCCTCTAGACGACCTAGGGGAAGATGATGCGTAATAAGATCTTTCAGGGGAACACGGGTTCGCTCTAAAAAATCGAGGGCGGTTTGGAATTGGATCTGTGGATATGCCCACACGCCACAGATATCGAGATCTTTGTTGCAGATCTGGTGTGGACGCACATTGACAGAACCTGAATCGGTATAGTGCCCAACCTCGATCACTTTCCCACCACGACGGACAAGGTCAATGGCTTCGGCAAAGACGTCCGGCAACCCAGCGCACTCGATCACGATGTCCGCACCCGCTCCGCTTGTGAGGTCCTGCACCTGCTCAAGGCGTTGTTCAGGGGAGGTGTTGCCAACATTGATGGCGACATCTGCCCCCATATTTTTTGCCATATCCAAACGACTGTCCACAATATCGGTGGCGATAATTGTGCCCGCGCCCGTGCTACGGAGCACGGCAATCACGAGAAGTCCAATGGGACCACAGCCGAGGACAGCTACACTGTCCCCGATGCCGTATCCTGCCCCAACCTGCGGTATACCCGGCGCATGTGCACGTTCCACGGCACGGGTGGCAACAGCGACCGGTTCCGTCAAGACGCGCAGTTCTTCGGGGATTCCCTCTGACACCTTAAACACCCAAGAGTTGCCGTGGATATAGGTATATTCAGAAAACTCTCCTGTTAGGTGAGGTGGGGTTTCACAGTTGCTGAACCCGTAGATTGTTCGACTCGTACATAAGGTCGGACGGTGTGGGAAACGTAAACAGTAGTAGCATTTTCCGCAGTTTTTCGAGCCGGGTACAACGGTTACTGGATCACCGACTTTAATCGGTCCGCCCATCACATTCATAGTCTGGTTCGCATTTTTACCGATCTCAGCGACAGTGCCAACGACCTCATGCCCCGGAATTACGGGGAAGTTCAGATTTGTATGACCGAGATACATGTGCTTGTCGCTACCACAAATGCCGACCTGGTCTACCTGAAGAAGTAGCGCATCGTCGGCAGGGGTTGGTTTGTCAAATTCACGAATCTCGATTTGCCCCGGTGTTGGCATTACCGCAGCCTGTACTTGCATTTTGAAAACTCCTTATATTTGTATTTGTTCTATGTTATGCTCAGCGTTTTGTTCTACTTCAGTATTACCATTCTCCGTGTCACTGTAAAGTTATCCGCTGTCAGCGTGTAAAAATAGAGACCACTGGCAACAGACTCGCCGAGCTGATTCCGTCCGTCCCAATATACCGCACGGCTTCGACTCTGATACATACCCGCTGCCTGATGTCCTACCGCCAAACGTCGAACCAGCTGTCCGTTCATATCGTAGATTGTCAACGCGACCTCTGCGGGGGCTGCCAACTGATACGGTATCCACGTCTCTGGGTTGAACGGATTGGGATAATTACGGTGCAACGCGGTCTTTTCAGGTATCAGTGAGGCTAACAGGTTTTGAAGATTTTCGATGCCCTGCTTGAAAACAAGCGAACCATCATCCTTTAACCGTGCCTGTGCTATCCACGTTTCTACCATCGCAGAATCTACATTTTCTGTGATTGCCACTGGTGCTGCGGACGCTGCTGTGTTACCGAAATTTTGTGCGACCCGGACGAGGTCAAGAATATTGACGACACCATCGCCAGTGACATCTGCCGGCGAGTCGGCGGGCATGCTCTGCCCGAACTGCTGTGCGACGAGCACCAGATCCAGAATGTTCACTTGCCCGTCTCGATTCACATCCCCGGCGATAAGTTGTTCCTCAATAGTGAG
>JAKZSX010000085.1:0-15830 GCA_047517405.1 Candidatus Poribacteria bacterium
CGCCAACGGACCAATTTGATACGATTCTCTTTGGCCCTCTACCACTTCAAAACCCTCGTTTCGATATTCCAGCCCCGAAGCCAAGAACAGCATGTCGCTAACCTGGTGCGTCACATCAAAGTTAAGGTTGTAATCGGTCTGAATGTAGTCACCCGGATTGAAATCGGTCGGCGTATCCGGCCCAAGCGAAGCGTTGACGGTGTTGTAGATAAAGAAATCGGCATGGTGTCGTCCAAAATAGGCACTCAAATCCCAGCCTAATCCTGAGGTAAGCATAGATTCCAAAGCATTGCCTTTAATCCCGACGAGAACAGAGCTATCTACTGCGTCTGCCCCAAATCTCGGTGTGAACCCGCCCGGAAACATCTCCTGGAAGGTGAATAAATTGGGATCTGCGAAAACCTTTGCCAACTCAACCGGGTCAGGCTTATCGTCGGTGATGGGGATGTTGGGATATTCCCCTCCTGCCAAATTCCCAACGAGCAAAGTTTCACCCCCGTCAGTGCTAAACACGCCGCTGCGGGTATTGGGATTTCGGAAATAGAATCCGCCGTCGACTCGTTTACTGGCATAGTTGGCGTGCCCATAGAAATCAATGTTATCCGTGAGGACGCTCCCATAGTTGGCAAAGAATTTAAGGTCTCCTTCTGTAATGGGTTGTCCCCAAATTTGCGCCGGACTTCTCACATTGATATTGCCAGCATTCTCTAACGCTATGGCATCATCGCGTTGTACCGAGCGGATAGTCGGGTCTGTGCCGCCATATTCTAAGCTGAGGTTGGCCCAAGTCTCCTCGCTACCCAAGCCGATATTACCAGCGACAGCGTATGAGCGACCATCCCCATACTGATAAATGCCGGGCTTAAATTCAATGGAACCGCCCTCATGGCTATTTTTGAGTTGGAAGTTTATCACACCTGCGATGGCATCGGAACCGTATTGAGCAGCTGCACCGTCCCGGAGTATCTCCACCTGTTTCAGCGCGATCGCCGGGATAGCAGATAGGTCAGGACCCTGTGCGCCATCAGCCAAGCCATTGCCTAGCCAGTGAATCACCGACGCACGGTGACGCCGTTTACCGTTGACCAGCACCAATGTGTGGTCGGGTGCCAATCCTCGTAAATTCGCAGGCCTAACAACCGTTCCTGCATCGCTGATTGGCTGGGTGTTGACGTTGTAGGAGGGCACCAAGTTTCTGAACATGTCTTGTAAATCCGTGACACCTTGCTTGGCGAGATCGGCACCGCGAATGGTGTCAATCGGTACCGCGGAATCAATAACGGAACGAGGGCGTGCTCTTGAACCGATTACTACCTGTTCTTCAAGCTCAATGACGTCTTCTTCAGCCGCCATATCAGATGCCGTATCTGATTCCATGTCAGATTCCGTGTCAGATGCCGTGTCAGATTCCATGGAATCTGACATATCTGCTTCAGTTGATTCCTGTGCTACAGCGGTAGACAGGACGAAAAGTAGCCCAATAACGCTAAAACAGATTAGCGCCATTTTTCCTGTTTGAGACATAGCTAGTTAAACTCCTTAATTAAGTCGTTGGTTGTTAGGTTGATACATAAAAATTGACACACCTACAATGGATTGGCAGGTCCGCTTGACTAAAATTGGACACTTATCAGTCATGACCCATATTTTCGAGTATATTTCATCATGCCTATATATTATATTTCTTCTGACAAATTCCTGTCAAGCTTTTTGCGGACACTAAATTCAATTTTTTGATTAAATGTTGCTTCCGGATGGGATTGTCGAACGTAAGGGGAAAGAAGACCTACAAATTCTCATGAGCGAAGCGATGGGAGGAGGAAAACTTTTGGGTTAACATCAATATAATTGGCTCATTGGTCAAATTGCATATATTTGGAATGGGAAGGACTACATGGAGAGATAAAATTAGTCTTGAGAATCTTGTTCGTTGCGGACCGAAATCTGCAATATGTTTTTAAAAGTCGGCCCGGAGTTGGAACCCGAGCCGACCAGTCATGGGTGGAGGTTTGCTCGCTGTGGATTGACAGATCCACAGCACAGCCTTGAAAGAGCTGACTACTTGACGATAACCATCTTACCTGTTTCTGTAGATTCAGGAGTAATTAACTGATAGAAATAAACACCTGATGCCAGCTGTTCACCAGAACTGTTGCGACCATCCCAGTAAGCAGCGCGGAACTTGCCAATGTAATATCCTGTCCGCTGAAACCCTAGATCAAGAGATCTAACGAGTTCGCCTGTCTGGGAGTAGATGTGGATCGCAGCATGAGTGTCACGCGCCAACTGATACGGTATCCACGTTTCCGGATTAAACGGGTTCGGATAATTGGCGAGCAGCGCGGTCCGCTTCGGTTTCAGGTCTTCTGCTGTCAATACTAACTCAGTGAACGCTCGACGGATATCCATTGCATCAATTTCGTGATGGAGCGTGCGAATCAGCTCACCATTTGCGTCACGCACTTCAATCATCAGTGTATCGCCAATGGAAGCAACTGTTCGACGGTTCATGTTTGCCCAGACAGCGTGCGATTCGTTCACATCAACCACCTCGGAGACCCCGGTGCGCCGGTTGTGGACAGTCAAGGTCACACCATCAATCCCTTCAAGTTGAGTGTGAAGGACTAACGCCCATACTTTAGGAGTCTGAGGCAACGCAGGGGCAGCTGAAACTGTCGTTGGTCTATTTTCCCACACACGACCCGTGAATCTAACAACCTTCGATTCGGTGACGTTGATAATATAGCCTTTTCCACCTTCGATAGGAAAACCGTTGCCGGCAGAGTGTCTTGTGAACCCGATGAAACTGCTAACCGATGGATTGTACTCAATGACAACTGTCGCATCTATTTTTTCCATGAAAGAGCGTGCTGTGTAGGGCACGTCAGGCATCAGCGGTAAACTAATCATGTTCAATCCCGCACTGAGCTCATGTTGAATGCGCTCATGTCTGGAGGCGTTACAATCAAGCTGTCGGCACGGAATGCGAGATTCTGAATACGTTCATCCCTCTCCGGGCCAACATCGGCATCTGCGAACGGGATTGTCGAGAAATTTGCTGTAAGATATTCTGCAAGGACATCCTGCTCCGTACCGGGACCAGCAAATGTCGCCTCTCCACCCGATTGTTCCTCTGTCATCACTGTGGGAAGGTCTAGCCGGTCAATATTCGGGTAATTCGGATAAGGATAGTCGTCGCCACCCCCCGCGAGAAAATTCAGTGTGACAATACGGAAGGTTCGATTCGCATCGCCGACGACCTGACCATTCTGGGCGATGATGTCAGTCGGATTCCCATTGGTATCGGTGACCACTAGCGACCTCACTCTTGAGCCGACCAGCTGCGAAACATCGAAACTAAAAGCCAGCCCAGCGACTTGGGGGAACTGCCCGGGAGTCGAACCTGGGTCGGATCCAGCGACTGCGTGTTCGATAACCTCAAAGAGTTGTGCTGCTGTGAGTGTCAATAGACTCAGCTCTATTGTTGAAGCGGAGCGTATTTTCTATGTCAATCTGCGAGATCTGACCAGCTAGTTTACCGACCAAAGGGTTCCCCGGCGGTGGAAATGTGCCGCCGGCGGTGACACCGATAGGTGCCCGGACGCCCCCACCATTTTTCAGTGAGATAACCACTGTCAGGTCAAACCGTTGTGCCGTGTACAGATTAGCGTCTGCGCTTAAGTTGCCAAGGTTCGTTTCCTCTGTGCGAACCGACCCCCGATTTCCATTAAGATAAACACTTGTTTGCCCAAAAATATTGCCATCCTTTGCGAGAACCACGCTCCGAATCGCTTCAGTAATTTCGACGACATGCGGTGTTGGTGCGATGTTGCCTGTATCCACAACGCCCTTCTCGTCTGCAGCAAAGGCACCACTCACTTCAGGATCAATTGATTCCGGTAACAGGAGGCCTGTTTCATCAAAACCGACGACTAACCGACCGACGTATCTGTAATTACCATCTGTGCCGACAATAGCAATCGGTTCATTCGTCGCGGAATTTGTCAGGATCGGATAAGTTCGACCAGCGACATCACCTTCGTGCAAACGGTCTGTGTCATCCGCAAGCAGTGTGTTTGAGCCGCCAGCAATGATGATGTCAACATCGCGCAGCTGGGAAGCCAGCATCTCATCAAGGCGAATTTGCTGAAGGTGACCAGTGAGAATGACCTTGTTCACTCCGGTTGATGTCAATTCATCAACGGTTTCTTGGACGATCGCCGCCAATGCCGAAATATTATCTGGATCTTCAGGTAAAATCCCAACATTTCCCGGTGAGGATATACTGCCGAGACGTGGTGTAGTTATGCCAACAACACCAATCTTTTTGCCTGACGGTGTTGTGATAATCGTGCTCTTACTTATACTATTCGGAATTGTGCTCGCCTCCTGTCCGGCTTCGACAACGAGATCGGCAAGGTTGCTGTCAAGACTGAAATCCAAGTTCGCGCTGAGGAATGGGAACGCTGTGCCGACGTACCCGCTACCATCGTTCCGAATCAACCCTCCGAGTGTGGCAGTGCCCGCGTCAAATTCGTGGTTGCCGAGTGCTGATGCCATAAATCCCATCGCATTGAGTAGCAAAATATCCGCACGTCCCGACCCCTCACGCCCCAAAACGTCGCGAAGGCTTCGGTCATTGCCCGCTGCGAAAAATGGTCCGGGGATATAGCTGTCACCTGCTCCAATAATGACAGTATCGTCGAACTCGGCTCTGAGTGCATTCAATATTGATGAGAACCGGGGGGGCATTTTCGAGTGCTTCAATGTCACCCTCCATGTCCGCTGCATGAAGCAGCTGGAGTGTAAATTCATCC
This sequence comes from Candidatus Poribacteria bacterium, assembly GCA_047517405.1. GTDB lineage: Bacteria > Poribacteria > WGA-4E > WGA-4E > PCPOR2b > PCPOR2b. Next base: position 4,818 of record JAKZSX010000085.1, read on the forward strand.
CCGTTCTCAGAAAAGGCGGGGGCGAACGCGCCTAAAATTAAGGTCGCTATAACTGAACAGACAAAAATTGGAATAAAGTGTCCTTTTCTATACATCAAATAAAACTCCTTAATTAATCTAAAGTCAAGGTGTATTAATTGCAAAAGACTGAGTGGGACGAAGTCGTCCCAATGCCCTACCATCGGGATACTTCGCCACACCCAGAGTCTAAGAAGTATAACCGTGAAAAAATAGGGAATGCCTGAAATTCCCTGCATTTACAATCATAACTCAAAAATGTTACAAGGAGTTGTCTCATTTTTGACTTTTTTGTGCTAATAGGAGAGAGAAAAATTTCAACGGCATTGTAAGAGGCATACCCACTCCTGTCAATCAGAAAACCCATAGAAACATAGGGTAATAGCATGTAAATATTGTGTAGGACTTTGGCATACGACAATAGAAATGTACTCGTAGCCACAGGTTTCCTAACCTGTGATCGGATCGGGATTAGAAACCCCGATTTCATCGAGGGCAGGCTCCGCGCCACGACAGAGGTTAACGCAAGGTTCTGATTGCGCAACTGCCTAATTCCTATAACAGATGCAATTCCCTTACCAGAGGAACAGATCGACTCTTGACAGAAGCACAGGGTGTTGCTACAATTCAATTTATATACCCAGCTTTATCTCCACGCCCTCTAAATGCCCCGATGCAGGGATTGAATAATGTTGCTCCCCGAAACTACAATGGATATAAGAAGCCAAGGGTCCAGAAATCTAAGACAAACCAGCCGGTCAACGCTTCAGCGAATCCTGCTTTTTCCATTCGGCTATTCCATTATCACATTCATCTTAGTCGCAGCAGCATCTTCTGCAATATCGAGCCCCAACCAATACCCCAAAATTTCTCCGTCCATTCGTTTTCATGCTCCTAATGAAACCCTAAAAGTATGGGTGCTCTTTGTCGACAAGGATATCTTGGGAACCTCCGATCAACGCAGGGCATTAGAACAGTATCAATTCCAGATCTCGGATCGGGCAAAGCGGCGGCGTGAGTTCCGCACACATCATAACCGTCCAGACTTTACAGATTTGCCCGTTGAATCTCACTATATTGAGGCTGTGCTCCGGTTGGGAGGCAAACTTCGCAGCAAGAGCCGATGGTTAAACGGCATTGGACTAGAGGCAACGATGCAGGAGATTCGTGCAATCGCTCATCTATCGTGCGTCCGTGCGATTGATCCCATCCATCAGTACACAGCGATTGTTGAGTTTCCAGTCAACGGTTCATGGTCCCTAGGCGCGCCCTCCCCTGCCCAGTCCTTGAACTATGGGAGTGCTACGGCACAAATTACACAGATTCAAGCAGACTTCCTACACCAAAAAGGATTCTTCGGCGAGGACATCGTTATCGGATTACTAGATACAGGTTTCAATCTGGAACATATCGCGCTTGAACGTGTGGATGTTATTGCCCAACACGATTTTATCAATGGCGATACCAACACAGCAGATGAGGCGGATCAGGATGATCCAGGTCAAGATGACCACGGTTCAGTGGTACTGGGTATCCTCGCTGCTGACGCACCGGGACAACTCATCGGCGTCGCGCCTCGTGCCCGCTACCTCCTTGGAAAAACAGAGAGAGTTTCACAACACGGTCTCGTTTTTGAACGGCAAATCGAAGAGGACTGGTGGATTGAGGGCATTGAGTGGCTTGAGGAAATGGGTGCAGATGTAGTAAGTAGTTCGCTTGGTTATTTTGAGTGGTATCGTTTCGCAGATTTAGATGGGAAAACCGCAAAAGTTACAGTTGCCGCGAACCTTGCCGTTCAAAAAGGGATGTCTGTCGTTATCGCTGCTGGAAATCTAGGTACTCTGCCAACAAGCGAGGCGTTTGGTCTCCCGGGGCGAATCACCCCACCTGCAGATGGATTTGACGTTCTCACAATCGGTGCTGTAGACCGCGATGGACAGGTGTTACCATTTAGTTCACGGGGGCCCACCTTCGATGGACGGGTTAAGCCCGACCTCATGGCGATGGGTGAAGGTGTCACAAGCATCGATTCAACTACGCGTGAGGGCTTTCTCAACAATTATGTTGGTACATCGTCTGCGACACCGCTCGCTGCTGGCGTTGTTGCACTGCTGATCGAAGCCTACCCTCTCGCAACTGTGCAGGATATTGTCAATGTACTTCGCAGAACGGCTTCGCAATCAGGTAAGCCTAACAATATCGCTGGTTACGGTATCATCCATGCACAACCCGCTTACGACAGATTACTCGATCAATTTGGACATACGGGGCTTCCAAAACCTATTGCGGTCCAGCCGGTCGCAGAACTGCTGCCGACGACTCTGGGAAAAGTTAAACAAGGCGAGCTTTTTCAAAGTTACCCTAATCCCTTTAATGCGGAAACGTGGATACCCTTTAAGCTGAAGTCTGCCGGGCAGGTAAACATTCGGGTTTATGACGCCCGTGGCAGCTTGGTTAGTTTCCTTGAACTTGGAAGATTTTCCGCCGGAGACTATTCTGCCAAGCATCGCGCTGCTTACTGGAATGGGCGCAATTTTGACGGTGAACGTGCAGCGAGCGGCACCTATTTTTACGTCCTGGAATTCCAAGGGGAAACCGATACCGGGAAGATGATTTTGCTAGAATGAAGCAGCATTTGTACTAAGTATGATAAATTAATCGATAATCGAAATGATGCCCTCTGTCAATCTTGATAAGTGAGAAAGACGCATCACCTATCATGCGAAAAGTTGCCCATTAACTTTTTGGTTGGCAATGGGAGGATTTTCGGTTATAATTAGACCTTAGTTTTAACGGACTAAATTTTGGAACTTACACCACTTGCTACAGTATAGGAGGCGTAAAATGGGATTCTTTGACCGTATGTCCACCATCTTCAAAGCCAATGTGAATGCTGCATTGGACCAAGCAGAAGATCCAGAAAAGATGTTGAATCAGATTACAAGTGACATGCAGGAGCAATTGGTAAAAATCAAACAACAGGTTGCCACTGCTATCGCACAGGAAAAACGGCTCCAAAAGGACTATGAGAATGAGCAGGAGCAAACGGACAGTTGGGAACAGAAAGCAACAATTGCTCTTCAAAGGGAGAATGAAGACCTTGCACGAGAGGCACTGACACGTCGCAACGAACATGCAAGTATTGCAGCGGGCTATAAGGAACAGTGGGACAAGCAGAAACAGGCGGTCACTATGCTCAAGGACAATCTCCGAACGCTTGAGCGAAAGATTGATGAGGCAGGCCGTAAGAAAAATCTGCTGGTTGCACGACAAAAACGGGCGAAGGCGCAGAAGGCAATCCACGAGACAATGGCAGGTATGAAGGATAATAGTGCGTTTGCAACCTTCGATCGGATGGAGGAGAAAGTTGGGGATATGGAAGCCCGAGCCGATGCCGCTTCTGAGATGTCCGAGCTAAGTCGTGACCCGCTTGAAGAGGAATTTGCTGCCCTGGAGACTGGGAATGTGGACGATGATCTGGCAACCCTGAAAGCCAAATTGGGTGGAGGCAAAAATGCCTAACAACGGGGACCTGATATGCCCGCAAATTCGAGATGAAATATCTTTCGCGTGTTGTAGTGAAGGAGAAGAATGATGGCAAATTTAAACACACCGGTAGACATCACCGTGTTCCTAGACGAGCAGGGATATAGTGTGATTACAGAAAACAGTATCCTTATCATCCAAGATGAAGATGGACTCAATATCTTTGCTGCGGTTGATGATACCCAGATTGAGTTTATGGTAGATTTATGCAGCGTCAACGATCTCGATACATCGAAACTTGAGGAAATCTACGGCAAAATCCTTGACCAAAACACTGAAATTCTTCCAACCTGTTTTGGGATTGACTCAAGCGAGTCCGATGACCCCCACATCGTCCTTGTCGATAGTCTCGCAACAGAAAACATGGATGCCAACGAGCTACTGCTTGCCTTGGATTCCCTTGCAGTCAATGTCGTGACTGCTCATGAGTTACTGCTGTCCCACATTAAGAAAAAATAAAAAGAGGGGATAATGAAAGGCTATATTCTCACCGATTTAGAAGGTCCTGCGATGATCTCTCGGTTTAGTCAAACTCGTGAGGACGGACCCCAGAAGCAGGCAGCCATGAAACTCCTAACTTGGGAAATCAATGCCGCTGTTGATGGGATTCTAGAGGTTGATCCAGAAGCGGAGATTGTTGTTTGGGATGGACACGGTAATGGTGGGATTGATGTGTTGGAATTTCATCCGGAAGCAAAATTGATCGCAAGAGGTCCCATCAGTCCACCCTACTACCTTGACGAGACTTATGACGCGCTTTTTTTCGTTGGACAGCATGCAATGGCGGGAACACCAAACGCACCGTTAAGCCACACCTATTCGTCGAGGTCTATCGAATACTACAAAATTAACGGGCTGCTAGTTGGAGAATTTGGTTGTCGCGCAGCGATGGCAGGGGAATTCGACGTGCCGACGGTATTCATCTCCGGTGACGATAAAGCGGTCGCTGAAGCCAAACAACTAATTCCCAACATATACGCTGTTGAAACCAAACAAGGGCTGGGGCAAGAACTCGCTTTGCATCTATCTCCCCAAAAGTCGAGAGAATCCATCCAAAAAACAGCGGCTGAAGCGTGTAGGAATATCAACCAGATTAGACCTTTGAGAATTGAACCTCCCTATGAGCAGGAAATTCGCGTCCTTGAAGGGCAATCCATTGAGGGATATCTCCGTCGTGGTGCAGTAAAGGTTGATGATCGTACCGTCGTGAAATCTGCTGATACAATGTGTGAGTTATTCATTTAGGGTTAATAATAAACCGGTCACAATCGGTTTACGTCACCGCTTGTCTGCCGTCATCTCAACTTTATCCTGTGTCCATTTCTCTACCTCATTCCATACTGTATTGACCGCCAGTTTCTTCGTACATTCCCAGCCAATCTTACATTTGTGAGCACTGCATGGCCAGCACGGCATATCTCGTCTAACAATTGTTGCTGCATCACTAAGCGGCTTCCAAGCGACATGATCAGTAGGTCCAAAAATCGCGACGGTCGGCACATCCAACGCTGCAGCGATGTGCATAGGCCCCGAATCGTTGCACACAAAGAGGTTACAACGTTTAATAAGAGCAGCGAGTTCGCGTATCGACCCCGGGGCGTAGCCAATTGATTTGGATTGCACAGTGCTCTGGAGATTCCGTTCCAACTCGGCTTCATCAGGTCCTCGAAGAATCAAAATTTTAGCACCATATTCCTGTACAAGCGCGTCAGCAACCTGAGCGTAGTTTTCCTCGGGCCACCGTTTATCAAACGAGCTGCCGCCCGGATGGATCCCAACCAAGAAGTCGTTCGGTGCAATTCCCCAATCCGTCAGCAGCTGTCTCGTTCCCTCGATTTCATCAGCCAGCAAATTCAGCACCAGCCGCCGATGTCTATCTCCATTGCAGATTAGCTCGATTAAATCTAAATTTCGATCGACTTCGTGGACTTCGCCTTTCTTGTACCGTCCCCGCCAAGGATGCGTCAGGGTACTTTTGAATCGTTTTTGATAACGTCCTAACCGATATCTCGCGCCCGACAGGAATGCTACAAGGTTGCACCATGAAGCGGTCCGCATGACAACGGCAAGGTCATACTTTTCACGTCGTAAGTTCTGGTAAAACCGTAATCGATCTCGTAACTGACTATGTTCGTTTGACCGATCGAAGATCAGGAACTGATCTATATCCGGGTTGCCAACCAGAATTGGGGCATTCAACGATTGGACGAGCACCGTGATTTCTGCGTCGACGTAATTTTGGCGTAGCATCGCGATGGCGGGAGTTGAATTAAGCAAATCACCAATGCCGTCGTTGCGGATAATCAAGATTTTGTGGATATTGGGGAGCCGACGATTGGACATAAGCTATCTTTCAGTGCGGGTGTGAGAAGGCGAGTTCGATGTCGTAGTAGAAGTGTGGTGAAAAACACACACTATCACACACACGCAAGAATTTACTGTGATTAAACCTTGAAAAAGTCAGAAACCTTAGCAAGAATACGTGAATAATCAGAAAAGGTGGACCTGAATGCTAAAAATCATTGACACACATCAGCACCTCTGGGATACTTCAAACTTAAGCTACCCTTGGTTGGACGATTTCGATGCGCTTGGCAAACGCTATCTAATAGACGATTATCGTCAAGCCTGCAAGGGCATGAATGTTGTTCGATCCGTGCATGTCGAAGCAGATGTAGCACCTGAACATATTGTCGAGGAGGTCAGGTGGTTGGCACAGATTGTGCCATCAGATCGCATGATCGGTGCCATCGTTGCGTCTGCCCCACTTGAAGCCTCAAATGCAGAGGAAATCCTCAAGCAACTTGTTGAATACGAGCTTGTAGTGGCAATTCGTCGCATGGCATGGCACCATCCCGATGATCAGTTTTATCGGAGCCCTGAACTCATCAAAGGGGTACAATTGCTTGAGAAGTTTAATCTCTCCTTTGATCTTTGTGCCAATCATCAACAGCTTCCTGCAGCTATTGACTTAGTAAAAGCAACGCCTAATGTACGGCATGCAGTCAACCACTGCGGGGGACCGGATATAAAAGGACAACAATTTCAACCGTGGGCAGACCATATCAGTCAGCTTGCCTCGTTTGATAATGTGTATTGCAAGGTTTCAGGTATCGTAACAACCGCTAGCGAAAACTGGACGAAAGCGGAATTAAAGCCGTACATCGATCGTCTCGTGGAAACATTTGGGTATGACCGCCTCATGTTTGGCAGTGATTGGCCCGTCTGTACATTAGCTGCCGAGTATCAACAGTGGGTAGAAGCCCTGCTGTGGGCGATACAGGATGCCACCGATGTGGACAAGCAGAAACTGTTTCACGATAACGCAAAACTATTTTACAGAATAAAAAATTAGCAATAAGCCGGGCAATATTGCGGAAACCTTGGATAGATATTATCAGAGCAGCGCTGACTTGTCAAAGAAATTAACACTACAGTAGATCCGCTATCAGCAGTTGCGGTCAACGGAATGGAGGATCTTTCCCGCAAAAGGACCCAGCTGGAAAAATCTCACATATTGTAGCCCTTGCCGTCAGACATCTGCGGCATTGCTTGGATTGTACACTTCAGCGTCTTGACAGTTGTTAGTGGCTATTGTATACTATACGGCGATCTGATGTCAGCGGACCTGTCATGGGTGTGAAGCGAACTGCCAATTCTGGTCAATTGGTTGACAAAACAATAATGCATTATATTCCCACGTTCACTGCGAGACAAGATAGCACAATACGTTCAATCTAACGTTTATAATTGTGCAAGGAAATTAAGCATGAAACATATATTTAACTTCAAACAACTACTAATCTGGCTCATCTTGGTTCTTTTATGTACACACATCGGTTATGGACAACAATACATCTCAATCTACCTCGAAAACGGAGATCATTTCAAAGCGCGTTGGTTAGGCGGTGATCCAGAATCGGTCCAAATAGAAGTCTATAATCAGAAACTGTCAATTCCCTTCCACGAAATCATCTACATCTCAGCCTTCGACGATGCGCGTTCTATTCCCAATGAGGCTGCCGAAAAACATTTTCTCAACGGTCAGACTTTCTTACAACTGGAAATGCTTGAGGAAGCAAAAGCAAGCTTTATGGCTGCAATTGACGAATTTCCTAGATATACTGATGCGCATTACCAGCTCGCCCACCTTTTTGAAGTGCAGGGAAACAACGATGAAGCATTGAGATATTTTGGGCACGTTGTGAAGATTGACCCCAACGCATACAGTATGGAGGCTAGGTTTAAGGAGGCAGGTGATGGTTACCTTGCGGCTGAAGAATACCGTAAGGCGGTCAATGCCTACTCGCTCCTATTTCGAATCTATCCCGATCGCTATGGTGCAGAGGACGCAGCCTACACCTCAGGTTTTCTGTTGGCAGACCAGTTGGATGAACCCGTAGAAGGGCTCAAAGTCCTCCAGGAAGCCGTGGCATACTTCCCGAACAGCCAACATCGTGATCGTGCTCTATACCTGATCGGATCACTACATTCCACACTAGGGGATGCCGAGATGGCAGTGGAAACATTAAGTAATTTTATCCAAAATTATCCGCAAAGCCGATGGCTTGCCAACGCTTATATGGTACGAGGGGATGCATATATGCAGTTGCGGCGGAATACGGAGGCAGTCGCTGACTATAATTCCGTTAGTCCATATACATCAAATCTCAAACTGAAGAGTGAAGCGCGAAAGAAGCGTAATGAAAGTGCATGGACAATCTACACTGTCTCTGATGGAATACCAAGCAACCAGATCCAAGCCATTGCCGTTGATGGAACAACCCTATGGATCGGTACACCAAAAGGACTAGCGCAAATCGACTTGAGCACGGGAACGTGGCAGCCGGTGGCGGACATAACCGACCACATCAACACCCTTTTTGATGAAGAAACGCCGATTGATGTTCGAGCACTTGCCGTCGATGAACAGGAGTTGTGGATAGGAACGTTGAATCACGGTATAATTCGTTATAACAAGGGGACAACATTTCCCGATATTTTCGATATGCGCAATGGACTTCCGGATAACACAATATATGACATTAAAATTGACAACGATAGCGATGAGGTTTGGATCGGAACCTTTGCGGGCGTTGCCCGTTATCTGCGTTCAACCGGAGAGTGGAGGAATTATAGTAAAGCAGGTGGTGATGGTTTACCCGCCGACGATATTGTTGCCCTTGCTATCACACCAGAAAGAATCTGGATTGGCACCTCCCAAAATGGCATGGCAGTTTACAATCGAGGTGTGAAAATTTGGCAGAGCTTTGGCACCCTTGACAACCTCGACCTTAAAGCTGGCAGTTCAATCGTGAGTTTTGATGTCAACAGGGATAAAGTTTTCTTTACATGGAATTATAGTGTGGACAAAGCCAATGGATACGGCGAAATCCAAGTCAATGATCTAAGCAGCAATGTCGAAGAGGTGCTTCGCTTTGTTGACTTGGTCCCCTATCAAAACATCTACGTAGCCGCTACTAAAGACCCCAGTAGCATGGCTGGACCTGCCACAGTGTGGATTGCGACCAACGGTGGAGTGTGGATCAAGACTGCGGAGGGCTGGCGAGATCCCGTTGAATTCCCTTCTAGTCGGCTCGGTTCACCTATCGTTAGTTGCATTTCACTGGGGGTGGGTGCTGCCTGGATCGGCACCGCTGATGGACTCGCCAAGATAGATACCAGTGCAATTTACGGACGTAACTAATAAGACCAGTAACTGATCGAATTTTATGCTTTGCAGCTTTTTTAAGGTATGCTATAATAAGCTAATGACAAATCCAGATGGTCTGGACTTGTCGGTTCATCAATACTATAGATGACAAGGAGAAAATAAAATGGCAGGAGTTATTCCGACAATCAGCTCAGGTGTTGCTGGTCACCTTGGTGTTCTTCATCTGCCAAGATTTTGGAGCAAGGTCACCTTGGACGCAGCGGGTCAACTGCATCCGGACTATCCGGCATGCGGTGCGGGGTTTGATCAGATGGTTCTCGATGGACTTGGTCTCGATAAAGAAGAGACGTTGGCATATATCCACGAAAACCGCCCAAGTTATACCGAGTTTGAAAAATGGATTCTGGAGAAAAAAGGCGGAAGCCTGGATCAAGCAGCGGTCGATGAACTGAATGCAGCTATCACAGGCTACAACCACGATGACGACACGCGCGGTGCTATTTTAGGCGCAGCCGGAGTTGCCGATGACGGTTCCATCCTAGATGCTGTGAACCTCAACAACCTTGAGGATTGGACCGACTGGCACGCTGCCCTGACAGGGTAAGTGTCATCTGGTTCGAATCTCTAGAGAAGACAAGCGAGAATCAAACCGCATACTCAAAGGGGGGCAAGTTTAAAACTTGCCCCCCTTTTTATTTTATCTCGTTGGATAACGATGATTGAATGAGCCCACGGTACGCCTTCTCTGAATCCCGGAGATCTTCCAACGCCGAAGGCTTAAGTTGATCTACTGCCGATAGCAGCACATTGGGGGTCGCATCGCTAATACGGAGGTTGCGTATCTTTGGAAAAACCTCAACAGCAGAACCGCGCACATCCACCGAGAGATTTAATACCCGCGTTCCACAGATTCCATAGGCGGGCAAACTGCCATGCAGTCGTGCGGAGACAACCGTATGGGCAGAAGCGTATTGTCGCAGCAGCGTATAAGGATCTCCGTGGAACCAGAGATCCTCGGAAGGAATTGCATTGCGGAGGGCAGTGTACTCCCTATAAGCGTGGCACAGCACCCGAACATTGTGGCCGCTCTGCTTGAGCGTTGTGTAGAAATTGTTCCAACCGTTTGTGAATTGTTGGAGTCTGCTACGACGGGGAATGCGTTTGCGCCCAACCCGTTTTGGCGTGTAGCGGGGTGACGGTGGGACAAGTATAAGGTAAGGTCGCTGCCGGGTCGGTTCAATATTCCACATTTTACTCGCCCAAACCGCGGAGCATGGAAGGTAGCTGTTCGATATATCAAGTGCATTCAGCAGGCCATGTGCATACGCATCGCGGACGGTGAAGCAAAGACTAGGTTCAACCCGCTGGCGAATAATCCGCTCTGTTTTCTTACTTTTCATGCAGTATGCGACATACGCATCAACGCTAATGTCTGGATGAGAAAAACCTGCCCCGCCCGCCATTGTGAAGATTTTCAGTCCCCAACGAACGATAAAATCACGCCACATCGCGTCGTCGTACCAGTGTTTCCAGTCATCGTAATTATTATATTGCGGCATCCCACCATAAACCAAAAATGGAGCATTCCGAACGACATCCTCATAGTCCCGGAATCCCTTCGGACTAAAGCGGTCAATCAGTGTCCAGACTCGGGGCCCCAACGCCTGTTCAAACAGATATTGAAGTCCCACCCCAATAAAGGTATCACCTGGATTATCGTTCGTTCGTTCAGTTGTGGTTATCAGTGGAATGTGTGTCATCGTGAGATGTACAAC
>JAKZSX010000086.1:0-14334 GCA_047517405.1 Candidatus Poribacteria bacterium
AGATCTATTACGTGCACGAGGGGGATACCCTCTGGCAAATTTCAAGAATACACAATCTTGATCTGCGTACTTTGCTAGCCTACAACAAACTGAAAGATCCAAACATCATTCGCCCTGGACAAAGAATTGAAATTCCCCGCCGGCACACAAATATGCAAGTGAGTCCATGAGCGATAGGAACGAGGACGCACAACCGGCGGTGGATTTCTGAAACGTGAAATAGATCATATACCATGAAAATCAGATTTCTAACAGCCGGTGATCGTTACTGTTTTATCTGTCTTTTATCCATTGCAATCGTATGTGCCTCGGTTTCACGCGGTTATGCACAGAGCTATTATCCGGATGAATTTGGGAATACTTGGATTTTACACAGCACCGACGGAGCCCGCGAGAGAGTTGTCAAAATTGAGGAGGTTCCTGAAACCATCGGCACTGAATTGCTGAAAGTCATTTCAGATCAGACAGATGGTAATATCAGTAAGTTGTTTATTAAAGGCGAACCGGACCGAATCCTGATATTCCGTGCCATCGCACCAGTCGCACCGTTTGGCGAAATTTCAATCGACTATTCCCCGCCCGAGACTTTCTTACCTATCCCAACCGTGTTGGGCAAACCATGGACGGTCACCGGTGAAGCTAAACTCCTAGGTATACAGGCTAAGGTGGTCAACATCGCCAAGGTTGTCGCTATCGAACCTGTTGCCGTGCCGGCGGGAACCTTTCAAGGCTGCTTGAAAATTGAGCAGCAGCTTCAAATTCTGCTACCAATAAACATCACATTTCCTCCAAGAAGCAGCACGATGTGGCTTGCTCCGGGTATCGGTTTAGTAAAAGCTACCAATAGCGACGGTATTGATTTTGAACTCATCGACTATGAAATAACTATCGATGGCATCGTGGTCGCTGTGCAACCCAAAGGGGAATTAGCGACGATATGGGGTGCGTTAAAAAAACGGTCAACGCAAAGATAGGAGCCCTGCAGATAGAAACAGATTGGAAAACGCAGGCACGTTTTGCCTCTCCGTGCAGTATTAGCCCCCTAATCTCTGAATTGATTTGAACTGTTTTATCCCCGCTCAGCCTCCTTAAACTCCAGTATTCCATTATCTCCCCCCCAGCAACCACCCTTGTCGGCATTCTGCTGATAACAAAACGATAATATAATTCTTCCGCACCTACCCTTTAGCTACACCTAGCAAACCTACCTTTCCTCGATCCATTTGTCATTATAGCTCGATTTAACGTAGAGCGTGCAGAGTATCTCTGCGTCCTCTGTGCGTCAACGGTTTATTTTAGCAAGTAACTAGGGCATGTTGACATTTTGCTGTTTCCAATTCGGCAAACGCCTGAACCTCTGACTGTTTACCCATCATGTCTCACCCATTCTATACACATGTCGCCCCGCTGGGGCTTAGGAGTGGGGGAGGTCCGTACTTGCTATATACATGTCGCCCCGCTGGGGCTAAATGAACTAATCAACCCATAATGAACTCTTGACCGTTTACGCTTCACGTTTTAATATCTATCTAGAAAACGGGGGTGTTGAAAGGCATGGGGCTATTGTGCTTGATAGGAATTGGGTTTTAGTCCTTCAATCCAACCTACGATATTCAATGCACGCTCGCCCGTAGTTTTATATTCATATCTCGACCCCCCTATGTCGATTTTGGAAAATCGACCAACAACGGTCCGAAATCAAGTCAAGTGCATCGGAATTAGTTCAATTTGTCAAATGTCAACAGAACCTACCCGTCATAAGAAATAAAAACAGGTAGCTCCGGCTAAAACAGAGTGCAAAGATACGAAAGAATGTGGTAAACTTATCAATATCTATCTTTTTTCTCACAATCTTTGAAGGGTGGGCATAAGAATTGCTTCTACGGTTTCTCTGGAATAGGTGGCAACTTGCGTTATACTACTCACAATCAATTGGAGAGACACCATGTTGAGGAAAACTTGGAGAAGCACACTATGGCTGGTGTGTGTTGCAATGATCGTTTCCACTTCGGTGTTTGGACAGGAGGAATTGCCGCGTCTAGAGCAAACCGAATTTACTGCCCACGGGATGAACGAAACATTGCTTCACATCGCTGTTCCGGGTCGCTATAGTTTACAAGCCCAAAGTGACCAAGGCACGGAAATCGAGATTGTAGACCGGATGGCGGGCCCTTTCGCTGCTGCGGGAAGCGCAGGTGAGCAGGATGGACGGCTGGATCTGCTACTAGATACAGGGATTTATAAAATCCGCCTACGCTCGCATGAAGAAGGTGTGGGCACACTGAAACTGATTGTGAACCCGTTTGTGGAGATTGGTTCGTCCGATAAACTTCTCTCGCCCGACTCCTATCAGATTGAAAGCGGCTCGCTAGGAGATTTGCAACAGCACTCCTTCTGGCTGCATCTTAAAAATCGACAGATCCTGCGACTTGAAGCGATTGGACGAAACCTCAAAGATTACCGTCTGTGGCGTGACGGGGTTTGGCTTGAGGATATAAAGCCCAACTTCTCAACCTATGAACCGGTCAACGGTCAGCCGATGGGCTATGCAGAATTTTATCATGATCTCAACCCGGGGATATACCGGCTGACATTTTACGGTGGCGTGGCACTGGAATGGGCTGATGATTCGGGAGAGCACCCTTTCTCACTGCGTATGGGATACCGTCAATTGGGCTCGAGCGGTAAGCAGGTGATTACACTCTCCCCTTTCGGTCGGGAGGCTTATGTGGCACCGGAGGCAACTAACTTCTTCCAGATCTCGCGATCGGATAAAAAAGCGACAACGTTATCGGTGAAGCGGTGGGAAGATAAGGCAAGCCGGCATGGCGGTAGGACGCGGGCGTTTATCACAAAAGAATCCCGAAATCCTTGGGCGATTGTTCAGACACCAGAGAAGATGGGGAAAAAGTGGGTCTCTGTTCAGGGGACCCCCGGCGACAAGGTCGTTCTGACCCATTTTCTCAATAAGCGCGAGTTTTCCATAGGAAGTGGAAACCACTGGGTTTCCTCGCTGCATTCGGCAGAGGGACAGGACGCTATTGATGTCACAGGGATTATCAGCCACCCAAGACAAGAGACACCGGTGGATTCACAGGTTTTGCCCGTTGGATTAAATACGCCCTTGGCTACAGGGAAATTCAATCTGTTAGGTGAGACCAATCTGTTCCTGAAGCTGGAAGATGCCGGGACCTATGTGATTGAGGAGGACGAGGCTTCTGGGGCAAGGGGACGTTACCGGATAGAACCCTTTATGGTAAGCCGCCCCAGAAACTATCGATCCCCGCCATTTCAGTCGCCGGGGAAAGCCTTGGAATTGACTCAAGGCTTCTATACACTCACGATACGCCCCGATGAGTCGAGAGGAATTCTCTCATTCGTTCTAAGCCAAAAGGATGGGGCTGCAGGTGAATTGCAGACAGACTCTCCTCACCGAAAACAGAGTCTATTGCTGCCCAGCGTCACTCTACCCCAACACCGCGAACCGTATACGCTCCAGCTAAACCATCGGCACAACATCACCACGGGGATAATTGTCCGTTCGTTACCGATGGATTTAAGCGATCCACTGCCTGTGATCCTTAACCCAGGGCAATCGGTCCCGGTTTTTATCAGCGTTAGTCAGCGTTCCACCCTTGTCATTGAAAGGGACAAAGAGGCCCCCTTCCTTTTGAGCACAGGGGAACGTAGATTGACTCCTGACTCAGCTCTACCCACCGGCTCGCATAGGTTAAACCTGAAAAACTCAGGGACAGAGACAACGCTCTTTACTTTACAGACAATTCCCGCTAAGCCACCCTCGGAATTGACGTTTGGGGATCTAAAGACTCAGCTAGAGCAACCCAAGCCATTTCCGCAGCTCACCGAACAGAAACCGTTGTATGTCGACTTTAAGCGCGAGCAAAAGCAGCATTTCACCCTTATCGTGGAGGAGCCGAGCTTTTACCGTCTGGAGACGAGTGGACGTCTGGCAACTCAGTTGACGGTGCGGACCGCACTTATCACCCAACTATTTACCGCCAAGCAGAACGGTATTGGACGCAACGCCTTGGTACAGCAGTATCTCAGACCCGGTGCGTATCAGATCACCGTACAAACACAGGGTAAGTCCCGTGGGCGGGCAGGCATCCACCTGCGTCGGACGTCGCTCAACCCCCAAGAGGGGCTTACAGTGGGTGTGGTCAAAAAAACACACCTACAACCGGATGCCGCCCTCCGATACACATTGACAATTGACGAACCGGGGCAATACCATCTGCAAACTCTTGGCCTTGGTAAGTATTTCACCTATCGCTTAGAGGATGAAGGGGAGTGGCCTTTGACTGTGCCCGGGGGTGGAGGAGTGGTGCTCCAACGTTTCGAGCCGGGGGTTTACCACTACTACTCCTTGCCATTGCCGGTCGAATCTACACGAATTACCGCTTTGACGCGAATAGTTGAGAAACAGGAACGCGTTGGCAAGGGTCCCCATCCTATCCCCTTCAACGAAACGGTTAAAATGATGTGGCGGGAAGAGGAGGGTAGACCGCCGGACATATTCACAACGGAAATCACAGCGCCAGTTGATGTGACGATCAACCTAAGCGGTGGAATGGAGGGAATTATTCGCCGTCGTGGGGAGGCATATGACGGAAGAACAGTAACAGGGGGCAGGAGATGGCAGGATCCGCTCCAACCGGGGCAGTATGAAATTGCGGTGAAAAGCGTCAGGGAAAATAATCTTTTGCCTTACACCCTACGGATGGGAACGTCCCAGCTCATCCCCGGCCTGCGACAGCCTGTTGATCTACCAGCCGATCTAATCGTCCGTCTGGGAAAACCCGGAATCGTCGATCTTTTCAGCTTTGGTCCAACCGATGTGAAGGCTAGCCTATGGGATGAAACCGGTACTCGGCTTTTGGCACAGAATGACGACATGCCGAACGATTGGAACTTCCGTATCTCGCAGCGATTGGCTCCCGGGCGCTATCTCCTGAAGTTAGTACCTGTTGGGCGTACCTACGACATCGTTCACGTCTTTATGAAGTTTCGCGAGCAGCACGCTCTCCCCGAACGCGGTTTCCCACCGTTTACGGTGGAGAAAAATCTTGGAGAGAAAGTGTTAGCCGTTCCCTTCAGGATTGATAACACTAATTCTCTCGTGGGCGTTACTGTCAACGCCTCTCAACTTCCAAACAGAAACGGCACCGTCGAATTGGGCGTTGCTCTGCTGAAGGGTGCACACACACTGTACGAAGGGAAAGTTGATGACACTCAAGCCTCAGCGTTTTACATCCCCTTACAAGCGGAGACCGCCTATCAGATTTTGCTTTGGGGATTGGGGGATTTCACGGGAGAAATGACGCTAGATGTCGGTCCTCTCGCGATCAAGCCGGTCTCCGTTTTGGAGGGAGAGACTAAACTCTTGTGGCCTCCATACGCCGAACCGATTGCATTGGAATTGACCGATGCCTATCAGAACAGTTATTGGGCACGCGAGATCACCGGTGCGTCGCTGCAGTTCTCTCCAACGCTAGAGCGACCTTTTGAAGTTGTCACGGATGCACCGGTGGTGATGAACAGTGGGCATGGCTGGCTAATTTTAAGCCCTTATGAGAAGACTCAACGTCTTACCCTCGAACCCTTTGCGCTGACAACCGGGACGGTTAAAACCGTTGAATTGGGGCAACTGCCGTTCGCTTTCGATTTAGAAAACGAGACCGACGGACCGTTGCTGTTGGAAGTGGATTCCATCGGAGGTCAGATTGGCGCGATGACTTATACCTCCGAAGATCAGTTTGGGTCAAGATTTCACTGGCAAGGGATGGGAATGGCATCATCGAAAACCGCCGCAGCGGTGCCGGGCAAAGGGACATACCGCGCTAGAATTTGGCAAACGCGCGAAACGGTTGGGACAGAGAAAGTCCATCTCAGCACACAAACTTTTCGGATGGAAGAACGGATACAGTTTGGTCAAGCACTCTCATACGAGGGACCACTCAAGCCCGGCAGTGCTAAGACCTTCGTGCTGGATAGATCCCGTCAGACTTATGAACTACTGCTCACCGGGGGATTGGTTGCGTTTGTGTGGGATGGGAAGCATACGTCGGTGTTCGTTGCCGCACACGGTAATACGCAGCAGCCGATTACTGTTCTCGGTGGAGAACTGTTCATCATCAACCGGGGGGACGGAGCCGGGTTATTCCGCGTCGAGAGGAAGCGAGAAGCTGCGAAGGCCATACAGGAGTTTGACTCGAAACAGGGCTTTGAAGGCATCTTCACCGAAGCTGACACCGTGTCGCTGCAGATAGGTGAAGCAAACGACGGGGAAGAACTCTTCGTAGCAGGGGATGCGGTGAGGAGTCGTCTCCTAGGGAACGATGGGATTATCCACGAAGGTGAACGTTTTCAAGCAAGCCGGGCACAGGGGATACTTGAAATCTCATACGGACCCGGCTACGTCAAGATCTGGGAAGCCAATCCGCAGGAGAAAGATTTAGCTTTTATGGGCAAGAAGCCTCGCAGGGTGAAAGGCCTCTCCGAGGGGCTCGCGACGTTAGAAAACCGATCACAACGTTGGATGTTCGGCTTGGAGGGTGCAGCTTACATCGTTGCCGATGCAGACGGGCCAGGGGTAACGGCACTGTTAGCAGATCAAAAGGTATTGACTACGAGCATCGGAAGCAATAATAGAGGCCGGCAGCTTCGTTATTTTCTACCGCCGGGAGATTATCAGCTTTGGACACGACCGTTGAAAGACACAAAACAGGCAGGGGATATCCGCTTACTGAAGGTTTTGCCAAAATCGGTCAATACCGCACCTGATAGTCCCCGATTAATTCGTCCCGGTGAAACCCAAGTTTTCACGTTTCATGTCACGGTGAAGGGAAAGGTAGGGGTTGGTATCCGGACGGAAAGCGATCAACTGGATGCGAAACTTTTTGACAACCAATTTAAGCAGTTGGCGTCTAGTCCTGTAATGATCCAGGAATTAGAACCTGGAGATTATCTATTGACGGTTGAAACAATCCCGCAGGCATCGGCACCGATTCAGTATACCCCTGTGGTCCTTGGGCATACCGGGGGTAGGCAGGAGATACCGGAGGAAGTTATCGGCGAATATTTGACGCAAACCGCCGGGGAGGATTAAATAAAAAACGGCTCATGTAAAAGTAGAGCGCGAAGCATGAGCTTTTACTTTTCACGTTTTACGAATCACTCAACACCATGTCAACGATTATGATTGTTGCCGGCGAACCGTCCGGTGATTTACAAGCCTCCCGTGTAGCTGTTGAGCTCAAAGAGATTGTCCCCGATTTAGAGCTCTTTGGCATGGGAGGTGATCTGATGGAGGCAGCCGGGGTTGAACTTATCTATCATATCCGCGACTCCGCGGTGATGGGAATCGGGGATGTGGTTACCGCTATCCCTGCCTTCTTGAAGAAGCGCGAACACCTCAAACATCTGATTCGCCTGAAACGTCCTGACGCTGTAGTATTGGTCGATTTCGGAGATTTCAACATGCCTTTGGCACGTTTCGCCCATCGTCTGGGGATTCCGGCCATCTACTATATTCCCCCCAAGGCGTGGGCATGGCGCCCGAACCGTGCAAAAAAGATTGCCAAGACAACAACCGCTGTCGCGTCAATCTTCCCATTTGCGGCGGAATTTTACCGGGAGGCGGGGGCAAATGTCGAGTTTGTCGGACATCCGTTGTTAGATTTTGCTCGAACCGCTCTGAGTTGTCCGGAAGCCCGTCGTGCGCTCGATTTGGATGAAGACCGCCTTGTGCTGGGGCTGATGCCCGGTAGTCGCCGCGGAGAGGTTGAGCGTATCCTTCCGGTGATGTTGCAGGTCGCAGATCAGATACATGAGGCTGTGCCAGATTGCCAATTTGTCCTTCCACTCGCGCCCGGTATTAATTCAGCGTCACTGCCGGAGATGCCGTCCGTCAAGGTTGTGAATGGAAGCGTATATGCAGCGATGCGAGCATCAGATTTGATGCTAATTGCATCAGGCACAGCGACCCTCGAAGCGGCTTGCTTGGGCACTCCGATGATTGTGGTTTATAAGATGTCGAGATTATCGTGGCACATCCTCAGAGCCCTCGTTAAGCTGGAACTCAGTGGATTGCCCAATGTTATTGCAGGACGCGAAATCGTTCCAGAATTTCTCCAAAATCAGGTGACGGCAGAACGCATCACACCTATCGCCCTTGAACTGTTACAGAATCCCAAAAAGCGAGAAATGCAGCAAGAAAGCCTTCGCTGGGTATATGAGCAGCTGGGGGAGCCCGGCGCAGCGAAGCGAACCGCTCAGCTGATACTGAACCACATCAAACGAGGAGAGTTAGATGATTGACGAAAGTTGGTACAAGCACCCGCCCGGCGTTCGAGATCGGACATCCGCGGGTGGCATCGTTACACGGATAGTAGCTGGACAAATCTATGTCGCGCTTGTTGGGGAACTCGGACTTACGGAACGCGTTTTGCCGAAGGGCGGTGTCGAACCGGGCGAAAGTTTAGAAGAGGCGGCTCGAAGGGAAATCGAAGAAGAGGCAGGCTTATCCTCACTAGAGGTGATTGAGAAACTGGGCATTCGAGCACGCCTCTCGTATGACAGAGCTTGCTGGATTTCAACCCACTATTTCCTCTTTGTTACGGAACAGGTAGAAGGCATTCCAACCGACGTTGAGCATCACTACGAACTTGCGTGGTATCCAATCGAGGCACTCCCGGCGATATTCTGGCCAGAACAGCGAGAACTGATAGAAACAAACCGTGATAAAATTGTTGGGCTTATCAAGCAAAATCACTCATGAAGGATTATCTGTACGCTATCATTACGGGCAGAACAACAGGGATTATTCCGACCCTCCTACTCGGCTTGTTGATTCCATTGAGTTATCTCTACGCTGTGGTTGTTAAGACACGCGGGTGGCTCTACGATTGCGGACTTCTCAGACAGAAACAACTGCCTTGTGCAGTGATTAGCGTTGGGAATATCGTTGGTGGCGGTACAGGCAAAACGCCAGCGGTCATCTGGATAGCAAAATATCTGCAGAGCGAAGGGTTTCAGGTGGGGGTAATCTTGCGCGGTTACAGGCGAGACAGCCATCATTCAGTCTCGGTCATATCGGATGGAAAACAGATTTTGGCACCTGTGACAGAGAGTGGCGATGAGGCGGGAATGATAGCCCACAAGCTACCGGACGTTCCCGTCGTGGTCAGCGGAGATCGCTATGCTGCCGGGCTTGAAGTAATTCAACTTTGGGGACACACAGAAGGTGTGCTTATCTTGGACGATGGGTTTCAGCGGCGACAGTTAGCACGAGATCTGGACATCGTCACAATTGACAGCACCCATCCCTTTGGCACAGGGAAACTGCTCCCAGCGGGCACACTACGGGAATCGAGGGCTGCCTTGAAGCGAACAGATGTACTACTGCTAACGCGGACAGACTTTGCGGCAGAACCTGTCAACCTTGAGCGATTTGTACAAGGAAAACAGACCTTTGAGAGTCGTCATCAACCTACTAGGTTATATCAGTTGAGTACCGGCGAAGAATTTCCGCTATGGCTGTTAAAAGGGCAATGCATCCTTGCCGTGTGTGGAATCGGTAATCCCGAAGCCTTTGTCGGGACACTCCGTCAGTTTGAACCAAAGGCTGTGGAGCTCTTAGCGTTTCCCGACCATCATCGCTATTCGTTGGCAGACTTCAGCGATATCAGCACAAAGGCACGTGAGATTGGGGCAGACATAGTTGTGACAACCGAGAAGGACTCGGAGAAGCTGGCAGCCTTTGCAGCGACAACAGCGTTTTCGCACTCCAAATCCGCGCAGTTTCTTGTGTTAGAGGTTGAGCTCGAGATTACGAGGAATTTAGAAGGCTTAAAAAAACGGTTGAAGCAGGTTGTTACTGAATCGGAATCAAGATTAAAAGAGTCTAAGGATTAATTTATCTTGCAAACATTGAAGATCCTTTACACGGATAATCACCTCCTTGTCGTCCGTAAACCGGCGGGTCTGTTGGTGCAAGGCGATCGCACCGGCGATACGACGCTTTTGGATTACGCTCGAGAATACATAAAAGATCAATTCAACAAACCCGGCAATGTTTATCTAGGACTTGTCCATCGCCTCGACAGACCGACATCCGGCGTTGTTGTATTTGCCTTAACCTCCAAAGCGGCGAAGCGGCTTTCCGATCAGTTTCGGGAGAGAAATGTCCGAAAAATTTATTGGGCACTCGTGCAAGGCAAAACCCCGACGGAGGGAACATTAGTAGATCGGATTCGTCGCCACGGTCCCAAAAGCCATCTTTCCAAAGGCACCGATGGCCAACATGCGGAGTTATCCTTTCGTCGGCTTCGGTATCGTAAAGGTGTGTCTTGGGTTGAGATTGAGCTTGCGACAGGCAGGCATCACCAGATCCGGGTACAATTTGCATACCGTGGTCATCCGGTGATTGGCGATTTTCGGTACGGCTCTAAAATCAAATTTGGACAGAGAGCGTTGGCTTTACACGCCCGCTCACTTACGATCAGTCACCCAACACGCAAAGAGGAGATGACTTTCGTGGCGGGGTTAGAACCCTTCTGGCCTATACAGTTTCGAACTTTGTGATGTTATCCCCGGAAGGTAGCACCTGGATATACAGGAACCCACTATCTCTGGAGAAAACTTCCCGCACGATGTCATAACCACTCATAGTATCAAGTATTACGTTCGATTATGTTCCAGATTAGTAATCCCCTCTTTTTTTTCCTTCTCGGCATCATCCCCATCTTACTAATTATTAATCGTTACACACGCGTTGAGGCAGCGCGGTGGAGGAGGGTGGGGACACTCCTACTGCGTCTCGTTGCGGTGCTCTGCCTGATCTTGGCATTAGCTGGCTTACAGCAGAAAGACCAAGAGGATATCCTCTCCGTTGTGTTCCTGCTTGATGTGTCTGATAGCGTTCCGACGATGCAGCAGCAAGCGGGGATTGAACAGATTAACGCAGCCCTTGACGCACTCAAGCCGACCGACGTATACAGTGTTATTCTGTTCGCGGGCGGAGCTGCGGTGCGCGTATTGAATCGGAAAAAAGCGGAGCAGCCTCATTTAACAGAAGACATTTTATCCGGTGCAGAGATTGACCGGACAGCGACTAATCTCTCAAGGGCGATTCAACTAGGACTGAACCTGCCGACCAGCGGGCAGGGACGACACAAGCGGCTGGTGTTGTTGAGTGATGGTATCCAAAACGTCGGTGAAGCAGCTGCCTTACTCGACCTCGTCAGGGCGAGCGAAATCGAGGTCTTCACGCTTCCACTGTCGCCCGAACGGGAATACGAGGTTTGGGTGAGAGAGCTGCAAATCCGATCGCAGGTCCGGGCAGGCGAAACCTTCCAGGTCCGTGCAATCGTCGAAACCACAACGGATACAAAGGCTCACGTGAGGCTTTATCGCAACGACATCCCTGTGGTTGAGCCACAAATGGTAGCTTTGAAACGGGGTAAGCAGCCAGTTAGCTTTCCGCAACAAATCTCTGAAGAAGATATCTACGAATATCGAATCGAGATTTCTGTCGATAATTCAACAGACGATAATTCCGAAAACAACACAGGATACGGCGTCACGCGTGTTTATGGAACGCCGCACATCCTGTATATTGAAGGAGATGTCGGACAGGCAGAAGCATTGAAGACCGTCCTTGAAACGAATAGTTTGGCAGTTGAAGTCCTGCCACCTTCCGAATTTCCAACCGATCTTGTCACGCTCCAAAACAGCGATGCTATAATCTTGAGCAACGTATCCGCCGATGAACTTTCCACACTTCAGATGGAACTGATTGAAAGCTACGTTCGCGATATGGGGAAGGGGTTGATCGTAATCGGTGGGAACCACGCTTTCGGCAGGGGCGGCTATCACGAAACACCGCTAGAACGGGCCTTACCTCTTGAGATGACACCTCGGCAGAAAAAAGAGTCCGTTGCGTTGATGCTTGTCGTTGATGCCTCTGGAAGTATGGCAAACTATATCGGTCCCGATCAGAAAATTCAGTTGGCACTTGAGGGAGTTCGTGCCTCCATCCGCGCGCTCGACGATGAAGACCGCGCGGGGGTGATTGCCTTTGCTGCGAAAATCAAAATGGATTCCGCACCGACAATCGAGCACGAAGAGATACTCCGCAAAGTTGGAAAGTTGCGTCCCGGCAGCGGCACGAAGATGTATCCCGCATTGGAGAAGGCTTATGAGCGACTCCAAACTGTTGACGCGAAACAGAAACATATTTTGCTCCTGTCAGACGGCAAATCGGAGGGCGATTTTATTCCATTGGCAAAACGGATTGCAGCGGACAAGATGACCCTCTCGACCATCGCCATCGGTGATGCAGATCGAGAGCTGATGAAAGCAATCGCTGAAGCTGGAGGGGGCGGATATCGAGATGTTCGGAACATCAGCGAGCTGCCAAAAATTATGGCTGACGAAGTGCGTCAGACGCAACAGTATACGGTTCAAGAACCGTTTCAGCCAATCATCAGTGACGGCGATTACCCAATGTTAGCGGGGATTGACCGTGTACCGAAACTCTACGGCTACATTGCCACCTCAGAAAAGGAACTGGCACAGGTATACATCCATTCTCACGAAGATCACCCAATCCTCGCTGGGTGGAATTACGGGCTCGGTTGGTCTATCGCATTTACCTCTGATGTGAAGGCGGGCTGGGGGTCAGATTGGATCGAGTGGGAGAATTTTGGGAAATTTTGGGGACAGGTCGTCAATTGGGCCTTACCATCAACAGACGGAGCCGCGGATTTCGATTTGCAAATAACCCCCCGGAACGGCAGAGGAGAGGTGCTCATAGATACGGCATCAACCATAGCAACGTACGGACTCACATTCGATGTGCGCGTTGCCCGTCCTAACGCCGGGGGAGAGGTAGTCGAGTTGCACCGCGTCACGCCAACCCAATACTCGGGCGAATTTTCCGTGCGTGAGCGCGGGACGTATCTTGTTACTGCCCAGAAAAGCCGAGATGGGCAGGTCGAAAGCACCGCTTATGAAAGCCTTGTTCTCTCCTACCCCACGGAGTTTGCTGAATTTGAGACGAACCGTCAGCTGCTCAATGAACTTGCGAGCCGGACTAACGGAATCTTTGAACCATCGCCTGAACAGATTGCTCAACACCGTGGACCAGCGATTGAACATCTGAAACCGCTCTCGTCTGCTCTATTGAGGGTGAGCCTGATTCTGTTTGTCTCGGAGATGATCCTGCGCCGTCTCAGCATTGCGAGCGGCTATCTTGCGGACCTCAAGGCACAATTGGGGTCGCTTCGGCGGGGAGAAGAACAGACATCCTCGCTAACCCTTTCGCGCTTGAGGCAAAAGAAGGCAACCCTGACGGAAGAAACAGCAACGACATCCAGTGATTTCGTCCCTCAATTTAGGCATCAGCGCGGAAGCGAGTCAGATTCAGTGTCGAGGGAACCCGTGTCGGCAAATCCACAACCTACACCAACAGGTGGCATAGGAAGATTACTACAAGCGAAAAGTCGGGCGCACAGAAATGGCCCATCGACATAAGTCCTCTTGAACCTTCAGATCTTGCGCTCGTGCGTTGCTGTATGGAGCAGCAAGCCAAGGGCAACAACCTTTCAAAGGAGAACGGTATGAAAGCGTCGTTTTGCACAAACGCGTTTGGCAACACGCAGCAGGCTATTGAACAAGCCATCCCGAAATTGGCTCAGATGGGATATGATGGGCTGGAGTTTTGGGAACAGTACCTCCCTAACGCAGACCTAAAATGGCTCAAAGAGATGATGGACACACACCATCTCGAAATTGTCCAAATCTGCCCATATTTCGATTTTACCACAAGTTCGGAGACATGGGAGCAGAGCATCCGGGATGCAGATCGATATATCGAGTATGCGATTCAGCTGGGAGGTCCCTTTATTCGGACGTACACCGGCAATGTCGGCAGTGCCGATGCAACAGCGGACCAGTGGGATGCCTGCGTGAAAGGGTTACAGCGGATCTGTGAGATGGGCATGCCGCACGGCATCGTGTTTCCGCTTGAAACCCATCAGGTTATCCATTCGGGCCCCAACTTGACGGACACCAGTCCGACCACGCTCAAGCTACTAGCCGATGTGGGGATGGAAAATCTGAAGGTAAACATCCAGACCCCCCTGTTAGATGAATCGGTCTTTGACACATCGGCGGAGTTGGGACCCCATGTTGTTCATGTCCATGCACATAACTGGATCGGGAGTTGGCCCAATCTAACGTTTCTAGATGCTGGGGACGAGGATTTTACAGAGTTTGCACGGGTATTGAAGGATAAGGGTTTTGATGGTT
>JAKZSX010000087.1:0-7302 GCA_047517405.1 Candidatus Poribacteria bacterium
AAGTACATCAGGGGTAGTTTAATTGGTCAGTTATCCACAATAATCTAACACAATCTAACACAATCTAACACTTTTGGCAAAAACTGGTGTTCCCTAGACAGGGTAACCACAAAGGTTACTCCTACATGGAGACGGTAGCCCTAACGAGGTGATATGTGTATGGCATTAGTCGTGGTTCCCGCAGTTATCCACAATGACCTAACAGAATCTAACAGAATCTAACAGAATCTAGGGCGTGTTGACATTTTGGTGTCACCAATTTGGCAAAGACTTCGGAGAATCCGACAAAAACTGAAGTCCGAAGTCGTCTCAAGTTCATCAGAGGTAGTTCAATTTGTAAGTTATCCACAATAACCTAACAAAATCTAACACAATCTAACAGAATCTAACACTTTTGGCGAAATTGATGTCGATGTTGGAAAATCGACCTACAGCAGGGCAGACACAAGGATTGCGCCTACAGAAACCGATATTGGTTCAGTTGGTCAAATGTCAACAGAACCTAGCAACTTGGGTTATTATACTCAAAATTTCTCCTTGCTGCAACCACAATTCCCATGCGCGATGGGCAATGATTTCCAAGGAGGCTGTCTTGCGAATTTATAGTTAACGTCTCAACTTACAGAAGGGACACTCAACACGAGAAACGTTTTTTCGTCCAATTTGGGCATAATACGCTATGGAGGAGGAATCACATGATTAATTCCGTTAACATTCTAGACCATGTATCGGTAACAGTTAGCGATATGGACCGTTCGTTGGGGTTCTATTGCGACCTGCTCGGACTGAAAGAGGTCGAGAGGCATCGTTTGGAAGGTGAAACTATCTCGAAGATGGCAGGCAAGCCGGATGTGATTATGGAGGTAGTGCGGTTGGAAGCACCAGAAACGCCGGGGGTTATGCTTGACCTACAGCAATACGTCACACCCGAGAGCAAGGTATCTGACGCACAATTAGGGGATGTCGCTCATTCACATTTCTGCTTTGGTGTGCCGGATGTGTGGGCTGCTTACCGTGATTTGAAGGCGAAAGGCGTCGAATTTGTGTCGGAGCCGGTTAGCTTTGACTTGGAATGGGGTATTGTGTATGTGGTGTTCTTCAAGGATCCAGACGGCTTTGTTCTAGAGTTGATGCAGGTTCCGATCGAGAAAAAGGAACCAGGTCATTAGCCTTAAGTTCCTCGTAGGTCAGAGGTTAGGCTGCTTACCAGTACAAAAGTTGACTTTACACCGTGCGTGAATTCGTGCTAAAATGGCGGCATACGGCTTGGATGAGAACTGCACACGCCCGATGTCTAAGCCCTAATACCTACCGCGAAAGGAAATCAGATGGACAATTCATCGAGCAAATATGCCCTCATTCGCGAGCAATATGAACGCGATGGCTACGCGATTTTTCGGGATGTTCTTGATTCAAACCTAATTCAAGAGGTAAGCAATCACGTTGATTGGCTGCTTGAGAAGAATCCGGAATTGCGTCCTGAACATCTACACCATCGGCTTGTCAGAGAAGATCCGTTCTGGGTCCGGCTGATTAGCGATCCTCGGCTACTCGATATCGCGGAAATCTTCATCGGTCCCAACATCGCCTTATTCGCTTCACACTACATCAGCAAGCCACCTACCGACGGAAGACCTGTGCTGTGGCATCAGGACGGCAGCTATTGGCCCCTATCACCGATGGAGGTAACCACGCTGTGGCTCGCTGTCGATGATTCGACATCGACTAACGGCTGTATGCACGTTATCCCCGGCACACATCGCATGGAACTCCATGAAATGCAGCGCAGCACTGATGTCCCTAGTGTTCTCAGTTCTCACATCGATCCCGCATTGGTTGATGAGTCCAAAGCGATTGATTTTGTGCTCAAAGCCGGTGATGTCTCAGTGCATCACCCGAACATCATTCACGGATCCAACTCAAATACTTCTAAAATGCGGCGTTGTGGCTTGACCATTCGCTACATCCCAACGAGCACACGAATTACCTCAGAGGAGCCTTGGCCCTGTGCGTTTCTGTTGCGGGGTGAGATTGTTCCCGGTGTGAACGATTACGCGCCGCGCCCGAAGTACATGGAAGGTTTTCACATGGCTTTTCATGGGCACGAAAATTGGATCGGGTAGCAGCGCAACAGGAGCTTGTGAAAACGATATATTTCAATGGTAATAGAGTTATTTTCGGATTAAAAAATGCGCCACTAAGTGAGTGATTGCGCAAAGAGGAGTGGTTATGATAAACCGACCGATACGTGTTGGTGTGATTGGTTGTGGCTCGCAGGGCCAAAACCACTTAAAAACTATTAAGGAGTTGGGCGCGGAAACTGCTGTCGTAAGCGCGTTCTGTGACCTCAGCCCTGAACGGCTGCAGAACACAAGTGAGATATGGCCACAGGCACGGGCAACTGATGACTTCAAAGAGATGCTTGCCCCCGGCGAACTCGACTTGGTAATTGTTGCCACGATGCCAAATACGCATATGCAGATGGCACTTGCAGCACTAGAGGCGGGGGCAAATGTGCTGTGTGAAAAACCGTTCATGCGGAATTTGGAGGAGGCTACGGCGGTGCTTGATACCGCTGATCGGCTTGGTCGTCAGGTCCAGCTTGGTACGAACATGCGATATATGGCTACCTCTCGCTATCTCCACAATTTAGTAGCGTCCGGCGAGGTTGGGGCACCTGTGTTCTGTAAAGTTTGGGGGTGTCACGTTAACCCGCCTTGGTGGGCACCCAACTATTATCTGAGCAGATCCGCCGGTGGCGTTCTTGCTTCTACACTGATACACGCGCTTGATCTCGCCATCTGGGTGAGCGGTTCCCCGAATCCTGTCTCGGTGAGCACTTCAATGCGGCGTTTGTTTCCCGGCAAGCGTGGGTCAATGGCTTCACCGGAGATTAGGGAGCGGTTCAATGCCGAAGATCTGTTTACTGGCTTGGTTCGGTTCGACAATGGTGCCACCTGCGTGCTAGAGGGAAACTGGTGCGATGATCGCCCCCCACCTCACTGTTTCGAGATGGTTACGACCCAAGCCAAACTCAACAGCGATCCGTTCATCGTGACAGTGGACGAAAACGGCAAAGTTGTCGATAAAACCCCACAATTGCATGAGAGTAGCGGTTGGGGTGAGAGTATCCGAAACCAAGACATTGATGTTATCCAACATCTGCGGGATGGGCGTCCTTGGTTGATGCAGGACCGCCGGCAACTGCTGAATTTACAGAAATTAATCGATGGCTGCTATGAATCGGCAAGAACTGAGCGAGAGATCGTGTTTTAACGGAAAACATCGACTTTACTCATTTTACACATATGAGGATAAAAAAGATGAGCGAAGCAAATATTATTGAGCAGATCCTTGAAGCCTTTCGGAAATATGGCGATCAACTTTACGATGGCGGTGAGCAAGTCACGCAACAGCAGCACGCACTACAAACTGCCCGCGCTGCGGAGAAGGATGGAGCTAGTGATACATTGATAGCAGCTGCTATCTTGCACGATTACGGTCATCTGGTTCATGATTTGCCCCAGGAAATTGTAGCACAGGGAATAGATGACAGACACGAAGAGCTCGTCGCTGCGCTTTTAGACCCATACTTTGTTCCAGCGGTCACGGAACCAGCTCGGCTGCATGTGCCTGCGAAACGCTATCTCTGTGCTGTGGAACCGAGCTATTTCAATAAGCTATCCCCTGTTTCGGTTAGGAGTTTAGAGCTCCAAGGTGGGCCTTTAACGGAAGCGGAAGTAAAAGCATTTGAAGCCTTGCCTCACTTTGCTGATGCGGTGCGGTTGCGTCGGTATGACGAGATGGGCAAAGATCCTGATGCCGTAACGCCCGATCTTGTATATTACCTGCCCTTTCTGGAAGCGGGGTTAAAAAGATGATCTACTTGTACCGTAAGGGAGACGTAGGTTCGTTCCCAATATCCGCAAAGCATCTTAAATTCTAATTTATTGAGACAAACCCACTAAAGAGATGGGACACCACTGCGAGGATTTGAATGAAGGTCCAGCGCGATCTGACCACCATTCTCTATATTCTTGTGTCAGGCATATACCTCATCGTCGGCGCACGGAGTTTCGCCAGAGCGCCGGACACGCCTGAGACTGGCTACTTCTACCTGATTGGGCTTATCACATGGGTGGTTGCGACGCTTGTGTGGATGCAGCAATCGCAGATCCAAGCTTCTTCCACATCTGATACAAAAAACAGCGGTGAAGAGACTCTGGGCTCGCATCGGGCTGCGCGCATTTCTTACCTGATGAGTATCGGTTTCATGAGTATATGCTCTGTTGACGCAACCTTCTCAAGTGCTGAAGGAACGTTGAGCAGTCGGATTCTGCCAATTTGCCAGTTCGTTTCAGCGATAATTACCCCGTGCCTTTTCCTCCACTGCTTTCTCATTTTTCCCGTCGAAAAGAAGTTTATCCAACGTCATACTTGGATGTTGAAAGCCCTCTACCTTCCGGGGATTGCTCTGTGTCTCTTAACCTCCATTTTCTATTTGCGTGGGCACGACTATACCCGCGAGTTTTTCATGATACAGTTATCTCCACTGGAAAACATCACCACCGGATTTCTTTTTATTTATTCGATTGTTGGTCAGCTGTTACTCCTACATACCTGTTTCGCCGCACCGTCCGCCTCCCAACGCCGTCAAGCGCGATGGTTGCTGCTTGGAATTGCTGCGGGGACATTCCCCCAAGCTATTTTCACGACAATTCCACGGTCTTGGGAGGTCTCGATTCCCTACATCCGCTTCTCGGCTTACACGTTGTGCCTTATCCCAATTTGCTATGTCATAGCGATTATTCGGCACCGGTTGATGAATATCGAACTCATCATCAATCGCAGCGTTGTGTACACGCTTGTCAGCGGGTTTGCGCTCGGCATTTATCTGTTAAGTATCCAGGGACTTACCATGTTTTTCCATACGGCTGCACGTTCTCGAACGGTGACAGCGATATCGGTGCTTATTGCGGCTGTGCTCTTTGCGCCCGCCAAGACACGCATTCAGAAGGTAATAGACCGGGCATTCGACCGCGAGGCGTACAACTACCGTCAAACCCTTTTGGCATTAAGCCAAACGCTCCACTCGATCCTCGATTTGGAAATCTTAGTGGATGCCTTGCTCCGCCAAGTTACGAAAGCGATACACACCAGTCAAGGGGTCGTGATGTATCGCGTGTCAGGTTACTTTGAATCTCAATATAATCAGGGAAGTGAGCCGAATCCGCTCTTGGAGGGAGGTGCACAGTTTGTCCCAGAAGCGACTATTGGAGTTGATGCGCTGCCCAATGGATTCCCGCTGACGCTATCCGTGTCCTTGCTTGTACGGCTGGAAGAAGCAAACAACCCACTTGATTTTTCGGATCAACCCCTCGATCCGGATTTAATTCAGGTTGCGCCATCTCAATCAACAGAGGCTTTTATTAACTTTCTTCAATCCGCAGTGTGGATTCCATTTGTAACCCAGACGAAAGAAAATGAGAATCTCGTGGGGCTGCTTGTGCTAGGTCAGAAATTATCGGAGGAACCATATACCCGAGCTGATTTGGCGCTGCTCGGTACGCTTGCACATCAAGGGGCGACCGCTATCGAAAATGCAATGCTCTACGCCCAGCTAAGTGCACGAACAAAAGCGATGGAAACAGCGCGACAACAACTGATGACAACCTATTTGGATACTTATGGGGGCACAATACCAAAAACTGCAAGTGGGGATCTGGTTTCGGATTTTAACAACATCGCCGCTGCCCTCAAGGAAACGTATGATCAGCTCAAGCAGTTGGATACACTTAAATCCCAATTTCTGGATAATGTTTCCCATGAACTACGGACACCGTTGACCCATATCAAAGGGTTTGTGGATAATCTGCTTGATGGTGTTGGTGGCGGACTGTCAGAAAAACAGGCGAGCTATCTGTTACGCGTAAAGGACAATTGCGATAGGCTCATCCGGCTAATTAATGACCTACTAGATCTTTCACAGATTGAATCGGGCAGGATTTCGTTGCAGCTTGAACCGATGCCACTGCGTCCTATCCTAGAAGAAGCGGTCGCAGGAATTCAACCGATAGCAGATATGAAAGACATCGAAGTTAATCTGGATTGTGCCTCGGATGTCGTTGCGTTTGTAGACGCGGACAAGATGGGTCAGATTATAACCAACTTGCTTGATAACGCTATCAAGTATACTAAAAGCGGTAGATATGTGGGAATCGGTGTGACAACTTTATCGGATCAGACGCTGCAAATTTGTGTCGAGGATATGGGGATCGGTATTAGCCAGACAGAACTAGATCTGATTTTTGATCGCTTCCATCGAGTGGAGGGCTCAAAGAGCGGTGGCATCGGTTTAGGGCTACCGATAGTGAAAAACCTCGTCGAACTCCACGGTGGTAAGGTTTGGGCAGAAAGTCAGTTAGGTAAAGGGAGTCGCTTCTATCTCACGCTGAAGCGTAATGCGTAAAAATTGATCCATACTCGCTGCAACTGTACTATGAACCTTTTTGTTTATGGCACATTGAAAGATCGAGAACTGATTCAATCGCTACTCAATCGTCCACTCGCAGGTCCAAGCCCGGCAATAATGCCCAAATGCACAACTGTTAGCTCTAAATGGGGATATCTAGTGATGATACCCGATGAAAACTCGAGCGTCGAAGGCGTTGTTTGGCAGGGATTAACGGCTGAAGATTTTGTTATTTTGGATAGGTACGAGGGTTGTCATGTTGAGACACCTGTATATCAGCGAGAGAAGCGAGAAGTCATTATTGAGGACAAAGCGGAAGCGGTATGGGCATATTTTGGCACTTCTACTTTTTTAAAACAGATTCGTTAATCTTAATTAGAAAGGGAAGCGATGAACCAAACATCAATTGAATTACTTACAGAACTCACTCAAGCGGATGCCATCCCCGGACACGAGGCGGAGGTCAGGCAAATCTTCCATTCATGCTTGGAAGGGGTTGGGGACATCCAAAAAGATCGGCTGGGAAGCATCTTTTGCACGAAGATCGGAAACGCCGAAAAACCACGCATCTTGCTCGATTCGCACATGGATGAAGTCGGATTTATCGTTCAGAGCGTGACGGGAGCAGGATACGTCAAATTTTTGACGGTCGGTGGCTGGTGGGCGCATACACTGCTTGCACAGCGGGTCAATATTTTGACGAAACAGGGCAAAGTTTCTGGCGTGATTGGATCTACACCTCCCCATCTTCTAAGTGCAGGTTCGCGTGATAAGGTAATGGATATTAAAGACCTATACATTGATATTGGGGCAGACAGTGCTGAACAGGC
>JAKZSX010000088.1:0-2833 GCA_047517405.1 Candidatus Poribacteria bacterium
GTGCAATTCACTCTCCGGATTGGAGCGGCTGCGCGCAACGAAGCCCGGAAACGCACTGCGCCCGGTTGGCTGACCCGTCGGGTTATAGCGCAGATCAAAGCTCCAACGAATATTGTCGCTGTTATTCGGCAGCGAGCTATGGCAGTTGAGACGGTGGAAAAATAGGATGCCTCCACGCTTGAGAGGGATCGGCACGCTATCTTCACCACGCAGAAAATTGCCTGGAATGTGGCGACCAAATCCTCTTGACATGTTGGTGCTCGTGATACAGTGCTGAAGCAATCCCTCACGGTGGCTTTTGGGAATAATTTCGAGGCAGCCATTTTCAATGGTAGCATCCCACAAGCCGAACCAAACTGTCAGCATATCGGTTTTATCTGCCTCTGTTGTGACAACTCCGTTATCCTGATGCCATGGGGTCGCCCCTATCTGGACACGCCCGGTATCTTCGTTGACGGGACAGAGGTGCTCCGGCGGTTTCAGGCGTACGTGCTGCACCGGGTTAGAATAAATTTCGGGACCGATCAACGATTCGATCGCATCGAGAAGTCTCTCGTTACGCAGCAGGTGGAAAACCTGAGGTCCCACCCACATCGGTGTATCCGGCTGCACATTCTGCTGGGGCAACGAAAAATCGAAATACTGCGCATGCACCTTGCCAGATTCAGCATAAATTTTCGTCAGTCGATCGCCAAACGGCAGGTCATCATACGTCGAAGATATCTCGCCCTTAGCATATAAATCTTGGGCAAGCCGGTCCAAGACACCTTCGTACTCTTCAATGACTGGATCTAGGTCCTGTTCGGGGTCCAGCACGTCTTCAACGACCAGATACCCCTTTTCCTTAAAGTGTGTCACTTGGGTTTCGGTAAGATGCGCCATCTTGTTACCTTCCTTTGTGTAGATTGTGTCCAATTACTTTCGCTAGGACAGATTGACTAAACCATTAAACGATAAGTGCACAGGTCTGGTGGCATCCGAATTTCCTCGCCTGTTGAAGGCGAAAGCTTCTACTGTAATTATAACAGAATTCTGAAAAATTGAGAACACAAAAATCAACGGCAACGAATAGGCATGTCAACGAAAAGGCATTGCCCCGTTTTTTGGATCGTGCTATAAATGTGCTTCACCCAGCTCAAACCACCCGACCATATACCCTCTCATCAGGAATGTTGCCCATGAAAATCTATGAGGGAGAGAATTATCGATTTTACAACACATCGTGTTTCAATCTTTCACATTGTGCCGATGAATCAATTTCATTGACAGTTACTTCCCCTCCCTATTGGAACGCTATCGATTACGATACACATGTCAATGATGATAGAGCTTGGTATAGAGAGAGACAGTATGATGGTTTTGGTACGACTTATACTGAGTGGCTATCCAATATCAAGAAAGTTTTCACAGAGGTCTACCGGGCAACAATCCAAGGCGGCTTCTGTGCCATTGTTATCGGAACGATTCTTCATAAGGGTAAACATTACCCGGCTCCATTTGATTTGACAACTCAATTGCTATCCTGTGGATGGAATTTTCATCAGGATATTATTTGGAACAAAGTCACCGGCGGGGTGCGGAGGGCAGGAGTATTCATCCAGCATCCCAAACCGGGATATTATTACCCAAACATCATGACTGAATATATCCTGATATTCCTTAAAGGCAAGAAACCGAGATACGGGACACAAAATGCACTCGCGGTTGATGATGTCTTTAAGCGAGATATAGCGAACAATATCTGGCATATCGCCCCTGTTCCCCCTAAGACAATAGAGCATCCTTGTCCTTTCCCAGATGAGCTTGTAAGACGTTTAGTTCTACTTTATTCACAGGAGGGCGATGAGATACTCGATCCGTTTTTAGGCAGTGGGCAAACAGCGAGAGGGGCTTTAAGATTCAAGCGCAAATGTGTGGGATACGACACTGAAGCCAAGTATCTAGATTTAACCCACAAACGACTATATGAGACACCACAACGCAAGTATCAATTACTACCCAAAATGGAAAAACAAGAGGTAGTATTTATGAATTTCAATATAGCAAAATTCTGAAAAATTGGGGACACGAAAATCAACCACAACAAAAAGAGACGTCAAATCAAATTACAAGCGACATTTTGACCGTGTGATAGCGCCGACAAAAAGATGTTGACCGGTTTTTTTTGAATTGTGCTACAATCGCAAATAAGGTAGATACCAATACCTCTCAATCAGATTGAGAAGTTTATGAATCAAAAAAGAAGGCGAACCAGCCATGGAAAGAAAGTATGTAGTGCTCTTTTGTCTCTTAGCTATTGTGCTCCTGTCGGGCTGCTCGGTAATACTGTATCCGAAAAGTACGACAGAAAATTACAAGTTGGGATATCAAGATGGCTTGATGGCTGCATACAAGTCCACGGAAGGCGCGACTCACGGACTGATCGGTGAAAATTACTACACCCCTTCAAAACTACCAGACCCGCAGCATCGAAAAATCAATGATAAACCTCTTGAATACCAACGAGGCTTTACTGATGGCTGGAGACGAGGTATTGATGATGACGTTGCATTCTACGATTGGGTGTATAATGAAGCTAACTAAATCAATAGCCATACGAATTGGGTTTCTCAACCCATTTTATGACGACCCTGTTTTGCCTCCATCTCACTACAGGGCGTCCGAGTGACATTTTTTGGGGTCGCTTTATGATAGATAACTTTGTTGTATTCGCTCGCAGTATCCTGTCGGACAACTGGTTCGCGTGGTTTTATCAATATCTGTTCGGTGGCCTGTTCTTTTTTGGCTCTCTCTGGGTTACGCTCCGTGCCGGTACGGTGTACAAGGGATTACG
>JAKZSX010000089.1:0-6068 GCA_047517405.1 Candidatus Poribacteria bacterium
TCCGGAGACAGAGGAGGTCATTGCGGACCTGAAAGCGGTGGGGCAGCGTGCAGTTATCGCACGTGGTGGAATTGGCGGCAAAGGAAATGCACGCTTCAGGAGCAGCACGTTTCAAGCTCCGCGCGTCGCTGAAAAGGGAGAGCCGGGGGAGGAACGTACCATCACGCTAGAAGTTAAGTTGATTGCAGATGTTGGCTTGGTCGGTTATCCAAACGGCGGCAAATCAACATTGCTCGCACGAACTTCTGCCGCAAAGCCGAAGATTGCGGACTACCCTTTTACAACATTAACTCCCAACTTGGGCGTTGTTCGAGTCGATCCTGAACACAACTTTGTGCTTGCAGATATTCCCGGTCTTATTGAGGGCGCGCACGAAGGTGCAGGACTGGGACATGACTTTCTGCGGCACATTGAACGCACGAAGATGCTCCTCCACATCATCGATACTGCCTCCGTCGATGGACGCGATCCGATCACCGATTACGAACAGATTAACACGGAACTCGAACGTTACAACCCTCGCTTAACCCGCCTGCCACAGTTAATTGTCCTTAATAAAATCGACCTTCCTGATGCACAGAGGAATTTGCAGCGAATCAAAGATTATTTCGGGAAACGGCGCGTCTTTCCAATCTCTGCGGTCACCGGCGAAGGAGTAAGCGGGTTGATTAGAGCAACTTATCAACTCCTACAGCGGATAAATGAACGAATTCGTGAACGTCAGAATACCGCGGAGCCACAACCAACTTTCCACATACCCAAACCTGATGAACGATTTGAACTTATCATGCGGAAAGATCGCTTTATCGTGCGTGGCGAAGAACCGCGTCGCGCCGTTTTAATGACCGATATGGAAAACGATCAGGCACTGGTCCTCCTCCATCGAAAGCTCAAAAAGATGGGTATCCTAAATGCGCTAATCAAAGCTGGTATCATGGAAGGCAATACCGTTCAGGTTGATGCCTTCGAGTTTACATATAGCCCTGATGAAATCAACACACATTGAACCCCGCCAATTGTTAGCACGTGCTCGGCGAGTCGTCGTGAAAGTTGGCAGCACAACCGTTTCAAAAAACTTCGATCTCAATCCGGAGCGTCTGAACGCATTGGTGCAAGATCTCGCATCGGTGAAACAGAAAGGTAAGGAGATTATTCTCGTTACCTCTGGCGCAATCGCCGCAGGTACCGGGAGATTGGGACTTACACAACGCCCACAAACGCTTCCTGGATTGCAGGCGGCGGCGTCAGTTGGACAAACCCGCTTGATGCACGCTTACGAGCATCGGTTCTCGCAATACAACCAGATTACCGGGACGATGCTGCTGACGCAGGATGACTTCAATTTCCGCGAACGCTATACACACATGAGCAATACGCTACGTGCCCTTCTGCGACTTGGTGTCCTTCCAGTCATCAACGAAAATGATACTGTCGCTGTAGAGGAGATTAAAGTCGGCGACAACGATACGCTAGCGGCTTATGTGACCAATCTTGCGGAGGCGGATCTGCTGATTATCTTATCGGATCAAGACGGGTTTTATACTGCTGATCCCCGCAAAGACCCGGGGGCGAAATTGATTAGCCTTGTCTATGACGTTACTGACGAACTCAAACACGCAGCGGGAAGTGCGGGCAGCCAGAGCGGCACCGGGGGTATGGCTACGAAATTACACGCTGCCGAGATTGTGACTGGATCGGGCGAGATGATGGTACTTGCAAATGGCACCGAGCCCCAAGTTGTCAACCGAATACTGGCAGGGGAAAAGATTGGGACGTTGTTTCTTCCACAGGAGCGGATGTCGGGACGGAAACGCTGGATTGCCTATTCACGCTCTCCGAAAGGTCGCCTGTTTGTGGACAGTGGAGCGCGCCGTGCGTTGGTGAATCACGGTAGAAGTCTATTACCATCCGGGATTCAACGGGTAGAAGGGAACTTTAATCACGGAGACACTGTCTCCTGTCGAGACGAAGACGGCGTTGAACTCGCTAGAGGGCTTGTCAATTATAATACCCATGAATTGAAACGAATTATGGGCAAACAGACCAACGAAATTGAAAAGATTCTCGGCTACTACTATTATAACGAAGTAATTCATCGAGATAATTTGGTTGTGATGCCCAAGGGTGAGACTCGAGAAGCGTATGGTGCTCAATCCAAAGTATCCGACAATTGAACACGAACGGGCTGCCGGAACCGTTGTACATTTCTTCTCCGCTTCCTCAGTAGTCGGGGCTGTGACCCTTACCTGCTCCTGCGCACGGGGCAAAGCCAGCCGTGATAGTTGTTTGGACATGGCGGTACTTGTTCGGCCAGAGATTTTTGCGACGGTACGAGAGAGGCTTGAGGCACAATGGGATGAATTCTATAGGCAGGAAGATGTTTTCAAGAAACTTCCGCAGGTCGGTAAATACTCGCACGTTGATTTGGAGTTTTTTGATGGCTGCTTTGTGCCCCATCGCACGGTTGGACTTCTGGAGCCGATGGGTTTGAGTTAGAAATCGGGAATCATTTGGTATACAGCGTACCACTCTGGAAAAACAGCGATTATCTAGATGACCTCAAAGCCCAATGGTTGCCCTATTATGATGAAACCCTTCGCCGAGAAAGATTGGCAATGGTGCGCCGTTACTGTTTCAATAATCTCGATCACATCCCACTATATGTGAATCGAGGTTTGCACTTTCAGGCATTTGACCGGTTTTACAACGCCATCGGGGAATTTCTCCAAGCACTTTTCATTGCCCACCGAACCTATCCCATCGCCTACGACAAATGGATCCGCGAGCAGGTTGAAGAGATTTTAGGACTGACCGAACTTTATCGAAAACTGGTAAAGTTCTTTGAGATTACCTCCTTCGAGAGTCAAGAGATTGCCGCCAAGGCAGAAGATTTGGCATATCTGCTGAACACATATGCTTCGGAGTGATTAACCCGCTGTGCTGTTTTGAGATGGCGAACGGGTAGTGCTTGATAAAAAAAACGGGCTTCAAAGATTAAATCTCTAAAGCCCGTTGAGAACTGTAGTGCTTCGGTCTAGATTCGGAATATCGATCTAATTCAATTTATCGAGTTCACTGAGCACCTGATTCACCGCAAGGGTGTTGTCCAGTGGTGCATCTTCGACGTGCCTGAAGACAATATTGCCTTCCGCATCAATGATGATAACGCCGCGGTTCGTGATACCTACCTCTTCAAGTGCCATCCCAAATTGCTTTGATACCGCAAGATTCATGTCCGCTAAGAGCGGAAACTTAACGCCGCCCAAGTGCTCGCTCCACGCTTTATGCGCAAACGCTGAATCACGGTTTATGGCGATAATCTCAGCATTTTTCGCGCGAATCTCATCAGCCTTCTCATTAAAGTCGGGAATCTGTACAGAACACACCGGCGAGAAGTCGAGCGGATAAAATATCACCACTAGATTCTTTCCTTTGAAGTTGTCCAAAGAGACCTCTGTATCCTCCGAGCCGAGAACGCCTGTGAGTGTAAAATCCGGTGCAGCACTTCCTACATCTGCCATATAAGTAAGCCTCCTTCTAAACATTTAATGTTACGCTGCAATAGTTGATACAGTTATGTTTGCATTGCAAAGTCTATCACAAATTCATAGAAGTGTCAAGTGGGGAGTAAAGGGCCCACTTACTTAAGCCTCCACACAGAAAAGAGCAGATGGATAACTTGCTTGTGGGTTATTTTTTTCCGCCTCACCCTTTATCTATAAACCACCGCCGCCATCGATGCCACATCAATTTTCGCTTCAGAACGTCCACATGAATCTGATGGACAAACAGTCGTTCTCCCTCCAACTCAAGCACAGGGATCAGCTCTTTATATTTCGTGAATAGTCCCAAGTTCGCCGTGATGTCAATTTCTTCAATCTGGATCGGAAACTGTGCTGCGAGGGATTCAAGTGATTCCTTCGCTTCATCGCAAAGAGAGCAATCCGCTTTCGTGTAAAGTTGGAGTTTGATTGTATCCATTGATTGGGTCCCTCAAGTTTGATGGCTGTGTACCAAATTCATTGAACGATGAGCAGCTAGGCAGCAATCATAAACATCTCTATTTTCGCAGAAGTATGTATCAGCGTCAAATCTTATTAACTCATTCTGGCTTGACATGGGGGCTGCCATGCAGTATAATCATGCTTTTCAAACCTTTTGGGGAATCTATCATGAATCTTGTTTCACTAAAAAACTGGTCTACAGAGGATATTATTGAAGTTGTCGAGGGTAGCATCGCAATCAAAAACAATCCAGAACGATATGCGGATGCTACGAGTCAGCGCAGTCTCGCCCTGCTTTTCCAGAAAACCTCAACCCGAACCCGCTGTGCTGGGGAAGTCGGTATGACCCAATTGGGGGGCCATGCAGTTTATCTGGATTGGCGCACCACCAATTTCGCGCTCGCAGATTTACGGGATGAAATTCGCGTGCTATCTGCTTACTCAGACTTAATTCTCGCTCGTTTCGTCAAACATGCAGATATCATGAAAGCAGCGGAAAGTGCGACGGTTCCGGTCATCAACGGTTGCTGTGACCGTTACCATCCGACGCAAGCACTCGGTGACTTGATGACCATACAGGAAAAACTTGGACGTATTGAAGGGGTCAAACTCACTTACGTCGGCGTGCACAATAACGTATGCAATTCGTTGATTACCGCCGGACTAAAAGGGGGCATGGAAGTAACTGTTATTGCACCGGAGATTAATCCCGCAGCTGTCGATGAGGAACTCTATGAAACGGCACGTAAAGCGGGCACTTATAAAGCGTCGGATCAGCTTCATCAAGCGATTGCAAACAGCGATGTTGTTTATACGGACACATGGATCGATATGGAGTTTTTCACGGATCCGGCGTTTAAGGAGGAGAAGGAACGACGCACTAAGAGCCTTTCTCCCTATCAATTGAACGCGGAGTTACTCGCAGGGCAAGATGTCCTAGTTATGCACTGTCTACCCGCCCATCGTGGTTATGAGATTTCCGGTGAAATCGTTGAAGACCCGAGATCGATTATGTTTGATCAATCGGAGAACCGACTTCATAGTATGAAAGGATTAATACTGAAACTGTTGGGAGCACTATGAGTTATTTCACTCACCTTGAATGCAGCCGTTGCGCTCAGACCTACGAACCCAACGTCCCACAGAATTTGTGCACGGAGTGCGGAAAACCGCTATTTCCGCGTTATGCGTTGGATAAAATCGCTCAAACTTGGGATAAATCTTCCCTATCGGGGCGTGAGGCATCGATGTGGCGATATGCCGAACTCCTTCCTGTGATTGATTCGCGGCATATCGTTTCCCTTAATGAGTCAATGACACCGCTCTTGCCAACACAACGGCTCGCCGCCTTCTTAGGACTCGAAGCGTTGTGGGTAAAAGATGAATCTCGTCTGCCGACCGGGAGCTTTAAGGCACGCGGATTGGCGATAGCAGTTTCTAAAGCCAAAGAACTTGGATTGACCAAACTCGCGATCCCGTCCGCAGGTAACGCTGCGACTGCACTCTCCAGTTACGCAGCCCAAGCGGGGATGGAAGCACACATCTTCATGCCCCAAGATGCTCCCCCGTTTAACCGTGACACCTGTCAACTGGCAGGTGCAAATGTTACCCTCATTGACGGATTGATTACGGATGCGGGAAAAATCGTTGCCGAGCGGAAGGCGGACGAAGGCTGGTTTGACGTTTCAACGTTCAAGGAACCGTATCGCGTTGAAGGGAAAAAGACGATGGGGTTAGAGATTGCGGAACAGTTCAATTGGGAACTTCCCGATGCCATCATTTATCCGACTGGCGGGGGGACAGGGATCGTCGGAATGTGGAAGGGATTTCAGGAGTTAGAAGCCATCGGGTGGATCGGTGAAAAACGTCCGCGCATGATCTCCGTACAAGCGGCGGGTTGCGCTCCAATCGTCAAAGCGTGGAAGGAAGGGGCAACCGAAGCGGAACCGTGGACAAACGCCCAAACATCCGCAGCAGGCTTGCGGGTCCCACAGGCTGTGGGTGATTTCTTGATTCTTGACGCTATCTACCAGAGCGATGGGACCGCGATCTCCGTCACCGACG
>JAKZSX010000090.1:0-3774 GCA_047517405.1 Candidatus Poribacteria bacterium
GGGACATCCGGTCGGGGCAACGGGCGCAGCGCAATTAATAGAGGTATGGGAGCAGTTGAGGAACAAGGCAGGGGACAGAGGCGTACCGATCGAAGACCTGCGCATCGGTGCCGCTCACAATTTGGGCGGGACCGGCGGCACCTGCACCTTTACCATTCTGGAAAGGAGATAACCGTGGTGGACAGACCGATAAGTGATTACCAGTTTGAGCAGTTTCTAGAAGAAGAGAAACTGATGGGGGCTCGGTGCGCCGGGTGCGGTGCCCTTTTTGTGCCGCCACGCGCTATCTGTGCCAAATGTCACGGTTCAGAGATGGAATGGGTGGAAACAAGAGGAGAAGGGCAGCTTGTCGCCTTCACCTGTATCTCGATTGGACCCCCTGCGATGGTCGAGGAGGGGTATGACCGGAACAACCCCTACTGTTCGGGAGCGGTTGAGTTGGTGGAGGGACCGCGGGTAGTTGCACGGATTGAGGGGGTTGATACACTCCACCCTGAAACAATAAAGATTGGAATGCCGGTAAAAGCTACGTTTTTGCATCGAGGGGCGGATGAAGACCGGGAGACCGTCTTGGGGTTCACACCGATTGACGAGAATTAAAACGCAAGGCGCCAACCCCTGTAGTCGGGGCATCTCACCTCGCCACGCACTAGCACCAACCCCCGTAGGCGGGGCATCTTGCCCCGCCTTACGCCGACATATAATCCAAAGGAAAAACCGTGAACCCTCGTCCAAACCGAAGAAGCCATCAATTACGAAAAGGACGATATGCAATATCTGGTACATACTACTTTTTTTTAACGACTACCACATTCAAACGGAGACGCATCCTCTCAACTCCTGAAGTTGCACAAATCATTTTCGATTCCCTCCAATGGCTGGAAAATGAAGGGCGGCTTAGGTGGATATGTATTATGATAATGCCTGACCATATTCATGCGGTTATCCAACTGGGTTGTGATCAAACGCTCGCAAGCGTCATGCATTCCCTCAAGAGTTTCACAGCAAGAGAGATTAACGCGCTGCGTAATGAAACTGGCTCCGTATGACAGGCGGAATATTATGATCGTGGGGTTCGAGGGGAAGAATCGTTGAATGAAATTATACGGTATTGCTATGAGAACCCTGTTCGGAAGGGTTTGGCTAAACGGGCGAGGGATTATCCGTATTGGTGGTGTAAATTTAAGATGGAGTAGAATCAAATTGGCGGGGCATCTTGCCCCGCCACGCACACCATCCCACCCGGTAGGCGGGGCATCTTGCCCCGCGGGGATTGAATGCTAATTTTTAGAGGCAGTCTACCAACTACTGAACGCAGATCTGCGTCCCCCACTTCATGAGAGGGCGGGTTGTTGTGGCTCCATTTCACCGAATTCCCCTTACATTTCACATTTTTCTCTGCCTATTGCTTTCCCCCGTTGCAATTGGCCATTCAGAGCAGCACGCTCCCGTCCCCTCCGACAACGCCGAAAAACCCTACCTGATTCGCCAGATTACCTTTGACGGGATTGAACACCTAAATCGGAAACAGCTGTCCAAGCTGATCGATATGGATGCAGGACAGCCCTACCTTCCAGTGGAAATGACCGCCGGACTCAATCGGGTGCTAGAAAAATACCGCGAAAGCGGATTTGTATTCGCTTCAATCGAACCGGAAGTTACGACTATCCCCCCCGATCAGGTGCAAATTCGCCTCCACGTTCACGAGGGGGCGCGGGTTCGCACAGGTGAGATCACGATAGAAGGGAATCATCTGCTTTCGACCAGCGACCTCCGTCGTACGCTCGGTTTGCGGAAAGGGACGCCTTTCAGCCAAACCGCTTTTGAACGAGGAATCGACAAGCTTTTAGCTCTATACAGCGAGCGCGGCTATCCCAAGGTAGAAATCGAGCCGACCGACTTCCATCTGTCAGAGGAGCAGGGAAAAGTTGACCTTCGCTTGCAGATTCGTGAAGGAGTTCAGGTCCGGATTGGGGCGGTGAAACTGACCGGTCTACAGAAGACAAAACCTGAAGTGGCCCTCCGCGAGTTGCCCGTTCAAGCAGGCGACATTTTTGATCAGCGCGAAATTGATCAGAGTTTCCACCGCTTGGTGAACCTCGGCTACTTTTACGAAGTCAGTCCATCCCTGCTTGAGGAGGGTAAGACGCCAGCGGAGATCGTTTTCAATGCGAAGGTGACGGAGGCGCGGACCGGCAGGTTCAGCGGTGTCATCGGCTAT
Source organism: Candidatus Poribacteria bacterium (assembly GCA_047517405.1). Classification (GTDB taxonomy): domain Bacteria; phylum Poribacteria; class WGA-4E; order WGA-4E; family PCPOR2b; genus PCPOR2b. The sequence continues at coordinate 2,222 of JAKZSX010000090.1, forward strand.
GCCCTGCCAACTACGGAATTTGAAGGCGCGCCACAACTGACAGGCGTGATTGAAGCGACGGAGACCAATCTTTTGGGTACGGGACGAGGGGCAAATTTTCTTTGGAAATCTGGCTTACTCCGGACGTTAAGGATAGGCTACGCCGAACCTTGGGCGTTTGGAAAGCCGATCAAGATACGTCTCGAATACTCGCAGCTGGAACAAAGAAATCAGTTTACCAATGCCGAATCAAACGAGCGTGCCACAGCCGTGAGCGTTGGTGCCCGTTTCCGACGCTTATTTGAAGGTTCGCTGGGGTTCTCTTATAAACGGATTGGCTTTCCCACAGACGACATCTCCCTCTCTACTACCTCCCCGCTCATTCCCTCACCAATCACAGATATGGCAGACCCAGCAGCGCAAAGCGGCGTGAAGTACGGTGTAACTTTGGGGTTGACCCGTGATAGCAGAGATTACTTTCTGAACCCAACCCGCGGACGCCTCGACCATGTGGCGTTTGAGTTTTCACGCGGGGATTTCAAGCTACGCAAATTGTGGATCGATCTGCGGGGTTACTTCCCGACATGGCGTCGGCAGGTAATCGCGGTCGGTTTGCACGGTGCAGCGGCATGGGGAGATAATATTCCGCCGACGGAGCTCTTTTATCTCGGTGGGGCGAACACGTTGCGCGGTTACGACGAAGATTGGTTTTTTGGGCCCCGCCGCGTCTATGCGAACATCGAATACCGGCTGCTAGTCGGACGCACATCGCAGTTCTTCGTATTCACCGATCTGGGGACCGTCACTCAGGTAGATCAGCCCACCGTCTTCGACCCGCTCCGCGTAGGGTACGGATTCGGTATGCGCCTTGAATCAAAGGGCGGGCTGCTACGGATGGATTACGGACTTGCCGAAGGTCGCTCCGCCTTGGAGGGGAAAATCCATGTCAATCTCGGAACGTCGTTCTAAACAGGTTGCCTTGACCGATTGGCTTTCAATGATAGCTACTGTGAGTATAGTATTGTTAATCGGGAGCAGCGGGTGCGCCGATAGGTATGGTAGTGAGCGTGAGATTGCGGAATTTGTCCAAATCTGCCTATAGTCCCTTCAGCAATTGATGACCATAGATATCATCGCATAATTCACAATACCCAATTTGGTTGTAGGTTGGTTCCTTCCCTTCCTTCCCACTCTTACACTCATTCTCCCTTCTTTACTTTCAAACTCTTGACAAAAGTACTTGCAATTCATAAAATGTAGAACCTAGCAGCAACTTGTAGGGGTTGGGTTTCCCAACCCGTTGGGCGAGGGAACCAAGCCCCTACCATTAGGTCCTCATCGGCAAATTACGGACACACCTCATATACACGCCCTAGCAAACTCCGGAAGGACGTAAGTCCTAAAATGAATAAATCTAGAAAACAATTCAATCTCGATCAGATTCAACGCATCCTGATTCTTCGCATGGGCCCACTCGGCGAGACGCTCTTGACGACCCCTGTGATCCGAGCGTTGCGGCGACGTTTTCCAGAGGCATACATCGCTTACATGGTCGCCCCGGGGCGTGAAGACCT
>JAKZSX010000091.1:0-3611 GCA_047517405.1 Candidatus Poribacteria bacterium
TCACAGGAGATACTTCTCGGATTTCGCAACGCAATCCCGCGTTTGTCCCCCTTTTGCCAGTATTCGACCGTTGGTGCCGCATCCCCTTCTGTTTTAATGTTACCCTTCAAAGATGGCGAGTCTACTTCTAAGGTGTTTTCGCCACGTTCACCCTCCCACACAGCTTTGACACCTACCGTCCCTTCATCATCTTCAAGCTGTTCAAGGTTCACCCGTGTCACCAGATGGTCGGTGATTGTGAGAACTGCTCTCTTGAATTTTGATACCGATACCACCCAATTTTCTAAAGTCATGATACACGCTCCTAGTTTGATAATGTTACCCGTTGCGTTTCATCTGTTTCACCAGCCATTGTGTAACATATTTAGGCTCTGGCAATCTCAACTGTTGAGCAGCTCCTGCTTGTAGGTCTCCACGATGGCATCGAAAATCCGATCGGGAATAAATTCCAGCTGCGAATCCAACTCCGATTCCACATTGACCATCATGCTATGATCGAATGTTTCTCGCTCTGCACAGGGGTCAAAGGACTCACCATGTTCTTCAAGCATTTCAGCGAGCCGCGCTGGCGTCAAGCCTTCCGAAATCCCGTGAAGTCCATAAGCAGTTCCCCTGTAGCCGTTGTCATAGTCTGTGCTGAGATGCTTTCGCAAAATCTCCTCGCGTGCTGCCCCTTGTGCCCCACTGTTCTCAATCTCTTCCATCGCCTCGATGGCGTGCGAATCAAGTTCAATCTGAAACGCCGTTGAGGCATCAGAGGCGGCAGTGGGGTAGATTTTATATGGCATCTGTTTCTCCTCGCTCTATTGATAAGTTCTCCCGTTTAGGGTTTATGATAACCGCTCACGTGCTAAAACGGATGCCCCAATCACACCTGCGTTATCGCCAAGCGTTGCTGCAACAATCTGAACACCGTCCATTGTTGTGGGCAAAGCATATTCCGCCGCCGCGTGGCGGATTGGATCTAACAAACTATCACCCATCGCTTCGACAACGCCCCCGCCCAGCACAACCATTTCAGGGTTCAAGAAATGGACGATCGAAGCCACACTAATCCCCAGATATTTCGCAGCACGTTGCACCACCTTAATCGTCGGTTTGTCGCCCTGCTTGACAGCCCTAGCGATGGCTTTACTCCGAATCAAGTCGAGGTTTCCACCATTCAGCTCGGTGAGTTTGCTTTTCTTCCCTTTTTTTAGAATAGCTTTCTGAAGGTCCCTAGTAATTGCAGTACGGCTGGCAACCGCTTCCAAACAACCGAAGTTGCCACAACCACACCGGGGCCCCTTCGCTTCCACAATCATGTGACCGACTTCCCCAGCGGTTTTGTTGACGCCATGAAAGAGTTTCCCGTCTAAGATAATGCCACCGCCGATTCCTGTGCCAACGAAAATTCCGACCAGGTTTTTTACCCCTTGTCCGGCACCGAAGGCATATTCGCCGAGTGTCCCCACATTGACATCATTATCAACGAAGGTAGGGATGCTAAGGTTTGCTTCTAGTTTTGCTTTGAGCGGCACATTTGACCAGCCGAGGTTTGGTGCGAAGATAATAACACCTGTCTCTGGATCAAGTGGACCCGGCGACCCGATACCAATTGCACGAATCTGGGAAGGGTTAAGTTCAGCACTGTCAATCGCTTCTCGGACGCATCGCGTAATCCGTTCAATTACTTCTTCTGGTCCCTTCTTTGGTTTTGTCGCTCTTTTGGCTTGCTGAACAATTTCGCCCTCGGCATTAATAACGGCAGCCAAGATCTTCGTGCCTCCCATATCTACCCCGACAACATAATCGTCATTTACCGCCATTTTCTGTGTCTCCTTTGCCTGCTGAACTGGGTGGCCTGCTTCTTAAATTCGGCTACGATTGAGTGCGTGAGTTGTCTGCCGCACCCATTTGGATCGACGGTTCTCCCGATTCTCCTGTAACGGTTTTAAGGAGTTGAAATTTGAAATCTGCCGCCTCAAGCGCATCCCACCGCTGCAAAAACGCCTTATACTTGGCCGCTCGCATCTCACGGTAGCAGAGCAGAAGGGTATTAATCCCAATTGCATCGGTCCCTTTGTCCCCTCGGTCCGGAAGTTCTTGCAAATAATCCGTCAGAACCATTTCAACGACATCGTAATCGTGAATATCGCCCAACTGTTCCTGCAAATCTGCCAATACTTTCAAGAAATCTTGGAATTCCTCGCTATAGTTGATGCCGAAAAACTCCATTGAGTACCGTAGCCGCTTTATTGAGATTCGTAGATTGTGGAGTTCCTTGACCTTATCCGGGTTGCGAATAGATTCCGCCCACGAATATACCTCCTGAATCTTTACGGCGAGGATAACTTGTGCATTCCAACCATAGCTCAATTGTGGGTGAATCCCCCTCACTTTCCACGCTTTTGCCATATCTATACCTCAAAGAATTTCAAGAACTTCTTCTCGAAATTATTCCGGTCGAGTGCTTCAAACATCGTAAACATTGGCACCCGTCGCGCTTCCCGCTCTTTCTGCAGATGCTTTATCAAGTTTTGAAGGCCAATCTGTGCATCTACTGGCACCGTTTGTGCGTCTTTTTGAAAACGATCAATCAACACATCTAAATCACGCACGTCTCCCAGTGTACTCGTAATCCGCTCAACGCGTTTGAGGTGCCCGCGGAACTCTTTTTTTGGGGTAAAGCAACCAGCAAAGTTTCGCATCGCAGCGCGTAGCCGGCGGGAGGCGACTCGCATGTCGTGAACGTACTCGATATCTGTCCCATCAATTGCTCCCTCCTTGAAAGAAATCATCTCATGGAGTCGGGTCGTGATAATCTTTCGCGCGCACTCTTCAAGGCTTTTTTCCGGCCCAATATCTTTGACAGTCCGTGCTTTCGCCATACGATTGATAACCTCCCTTGGCTAATTCTCCGCCTTGACGCCGAACACATTCAGGAGTGTTGCGCCTCGCTCATATTTCGATTGGAAGGTCGGGACCAGATCATACTGTTTAGATAATGCGTCAGCAATCTGTTGTAAGAATACAGGCTCACCAGTTTTGAGTTCTAATTCAACGCCATACTCCTGAACGGATTGTGTTCTATCCTTATTGGTATACTGCACCTCATCAAGGCAAACTTCGACACACCCCGCATCAGCATTTAAGCCCCACGTTTCACGGGTGTTTTCGACGTGCAGCACCGGGAGTATAGACTCTCCGTTTAGATACCTCACAGCCACTTCGACAGGCTCAACGTGAACCTTCTCAAGGTTTCCGCTCAAGAGTGCTTGCGCCTGTTGGTCAGTAATAGGTACTTCGAGTTCCGTATACGTATATATCTCCTCGGTTTGGGCTTTGAACGTAACGAGTTGTGTTCCTTCCTCGATGACTCCGGATGCAGATGTCTTCTGCCTGAGCCGCAAAGCAGCGCCATTTCGTGTAAGTAGTCCGGTCGTTGTGTCGAGATAGGTATCCTGTTGTGGAGTGTTCCGCTGATCCGAAAGTGTATAACCTGCCACCTGTTTCTGTAATCGAATCTGATCGAGCACCTGTGGCGATTTTGCCTGAAATTTTGCTTCAACTTCGATCATTATCTAGTCGCACCAAAGATTGTTAGAATTCCCTTCCAAACTCTGAATAAT
>JAKZSX010000092.1:0-4499 GCA_047517405.1 Candidatus Poribacteria bacterium
CTTGGTGATACTCGCATCGTTGTTTGAAGTCTTCATGATTTTACCGTCCCATATTGCCGAATGGGGTAAGGCGCAAAGTCGAGAACAACGGCGACATGTGTGGTTCGATCTAATCCGAAGACGTTATGTGCGTATACTAAAAGGCACGATTCGGTGGCGCTATGCAGTCGTCTGTGGTGTCTTAGCCTTTGGGATATTGGTCTCTATCGGCGCATTTTCGCAGTTAGAAAGGCAGCTGTTTCCCGGCGAAGATTTTCCGCAATTTTACATCAAAGCGGAAATGCCGCCTTCATTTGGTCTAAAAGAGACCTCCGCCGTTTTAGCAAAGGTTGAGGAAGTTGCCATGTCGCTGCCGTCTGATGAACGCATCGCTGTCGTCACAAACATCGGTCTGATTACACCAACCTCTCTGCTGGAAGGCTCAAGCTTCCGCTCCAACGCGGGCGAAGTGCTTGTTGAGTTGGTCCCGAAGGATCAAAGGGCACGCAGTACAGATGAGATTATCGTAGGTCTCCGGGGGAAGGTCGAGGCAATCAGCGGCATTGAAAAACTCACATTTGATAAGATGGCAGGGGGACCGCCACAGGGGACAGATGTGGAAGTGAAAGTGAAAGGGGAGCGGTTCGAGCCGTTAGAAAAAATTGCCAATTTACTCAAAGAGAAATTACATCAGATCGACGGCGTTTATGATATAAGGGATGATTTTGTAACGGGGAAATCGGAAATCCGCCTGCGTGTTAAGGAAGATAGGGCATATCAGTACGGCTTGAATATCTTTCAAATCGCTTACAATGTCCGCAACGCCCTTGAAGGAAATATAACGACAACCTATCGTGATGCCGATGAATCAATTGATGTCGTTGTGAAATACGATTCAGATGATTTGCAAACAATTGCCAATCTTGAGGAGTTGTTGATTCCAACTCCGAACGGAACGATGGTGCCGCTCAGAGATGTGGCTGAAACGCAGGAGGAGGGTGGATATTCGGAAATCCGCCGCTTTGAGAATGAGCGAGCAATTACTGTCTCCGCCGCTGTAGACAATGATAAAACCAGCGCCTTCGCGGTCAACCAAGTATTGATTCAGGCTTTTAAAGATATTGAATCGCTTTATCCCGGTTATCGTCTTGATTTCCGAGGTGTCTTCGACCAAATCAATGAATCATTTGGCGAATTGGGAAAACTGTTTGTCGTTGGAATTTTAATTATGTACGTTATATTAGGCGCGCAGTTCAAGTCGTTTATTCAGCCGGTCATTATCCTCTTTGCCGTGCCGTTTGGTTTCATGGGTGCAATGATTGGATTGTTAATCATTGGAGCGCCGTTGAGCATGGTTGCACTGTTTGGCACTGTTGCATTGGCGGGAATCGTTGTCAACGACTCCATTGTAATGATAGACTTCATAAACCAGTACCGGGCACGCGGTTATAACAAGTGGCGAGCTATCTTAAAAGGCGGAAGTGTTCGATTGCGTCCGATTATCTTGACCTCTGTCACCACGATTTTCGGCTTAATTCCAATGGCAATCGGTTTGGGAGGTAAGTCCCCAATTTGGATGCCAATTGCGTATACAATTATCTTTGGACTTTCCGCGGCGACCCTTCTGACGTTGTTTGTCATGCCCGCTTTATATGCGATAACGGCGGATATACGTGAGCTGTTCGTTAAGCGTGAGCCGGCAGCCCCACCGGTATTTGAAGACGTGCGTCTTGTTGCAGAGCGCGCGGACGATTGAAACCTCAAATTTTATACATCTTTTTGAAGGGAAGTACCCATGTCGAATATTAAAACTGTTGTTACTGCTGACGAACTGCGAGTGCGTCTCGACCGGCTGCCAAGGCTGTCTTTGGCAGACCTACCGACACCGCTGCTCGACTGTCCACGCCTATCTAAAGCCTTAGATGGTCCCCGCATCCTAGTGAAGCGGGAAGATCAGACCGGAATGGCATTTGGAGGAAATAAGGTCCGAGAGTTTGAGTATTCGGTTGCCCCCGCCGTGGAGGAGGGATACGATGTCCTGCTGCACGGTGCCGCGTCTCAGTCCAACCAGTCGCGGTTAACGGCAGCGGTTGCTGCACGGCTGGGACTGAAAGCGGTGATGGTAGGCCAAAAGGATGCCCACGCCGAGTCGGTGAACGGAAATCTGCTGCTGACCTACCTATTTGGGGCAGAGGTCCACCTGTTGAAGACCGCTGAAGAAAAGGCAGCGGTGGTTGAACGATTGAAATCAGAAGGATACCGGGTATACAATACCAGCAGCGACGGATATTACCTGCGAAGTGTATCTTATGTGGATGGCTTCCTTGAACTATGGGATCAACTTCAAGGGCGAGACATCTACCCCGACGCACTCTATGTCTGCTCAGGGGTACATACCCATGTGGGATTGGTCGTTGGGGCACGAGCGTTGGGAATCCCACTGAGGATTGTAGGAATTAGCCCTAGTCCACAGGATAACGCAGCAGCGAACGCCAACCTTGCACGGGTCGCCAACGAGGTGTCTCAGATACTCGATCTGGATCTGAATTTTTCAGCGACCGATTTTGAGAGTTACGGGGAATATGCCGGCGAAGCCTATGGCGTAGTAACGCCAGCGAGCAAAGAGGCGGTCATCTTAGCCGCACAAACAGAGGCATTGGTGCTAGATCCCGTTTATACAGGCAAGACGTTTGGAGGATTGATCGACCACATCCGACAGGGGCAATTTACGGCGGATCAAACGGTGGTGTTTGTGCATACCGGCGGCACCCCTGCCCTGTTCGCCTACGGAGATGAAATCCTAGGCCCATCGAAAAACCTCTAACTTCAGACGAAAGGAGGTCCCCAGCATGAATGTCATCGCAGATCTATGTGTCGTACCCATAGGCGTCGGCGTGTCGGTCTCCAAATATGTTGCTGCGTGCGAGCGTATCCTCAACGATGCGGGCTTGAAAACCAAACTACACGCCTACGGCACCAACATCGAAGGGGATTGGGATACGGTTTTCGCTGCAATTAAACAGTGTCATCAGGTTGTCCATGAGATGGGAGCCCCTCGGATAAGCACAACGCTCAAGTTCGGCACACGCATTGACCGAGCACAAACGATGGACGACAAGATCAACAGTGTTGTACATCAACTGACAGAAGAGTAGTCACTAAAGCACTGCTATATCTATCTGATAAAGTGTACCAAGTTGAGCAAAGCGAAATCTCAACTTATCGGGAGGAGTGAGATAGTCGTGGACCTGTTTGACCAGAATCTACAGCAAAGCCGGAAACGATTGGGGCCCTTAGCGCACCGGATGCGTCCCGACACGCTTGACGAATTTGTAGGACAGGAACATCTATTAGCACCCGAGCAGCCCCTCTATCTTGCCATTACAAAGGACATGGTGATGTCCTGCATTTTCTGGGGACCACCGGGCTGTGGGAAAACCACCCTAGCGCAAATCATCGCTCAGTGCACAAAGGCATATTTTGAGCATGTCAACGCCAGCACAACCGGGGTGCCGGAGTTACGCAAACAGGTTGCCCAAGCTGAAGAGCGTCTCAAATTCCACGGTCAACGAACCATCCTGTTCTTGGACGAAATCCACCGCTTCAATAAAGCACAACAGGACTTTCTACTCTCCTTCGTGGAAGATGGCACGCTTGTGCTGATCGGTGCGACAACCGAAAACCCCTCCTTCGAGGTTAATGCCCCGCTCCTCTCCCGGATGCAGGTATATCCATTCCGACCACTGGAGTCGTCTCATATCCTTCAGTTGGTGGACCGCGCGATCGCCGACACCGAGCGTGGTTTGGGAAAGTACCAAATCTCACTTTCGGTAGACGCCACAGATGCTCTGATTCAGGTGGCTGATGGCGATGTACGCCTCGCCCTCAACGCATTGGAGCTCGCCGTACAGACCTGCAAACCCGATGAGCAACAGGTACGCCATCTAGATGCCGAAACTATTCGCAGAACGGTGCAGAAGCGGATGTTGCGCCATGACAAATCGGGCGATGAACACTATAACTTGATTTCTGCTTTCATCAAAAGTATGCGCGGATCTGACCCCGATGCTACCATCTATTGGCTAGCGCGGCTGTTGGAAGTGGGTGAGGATGCGCGCTTCATTGCACGGCGCATGGTGGTTCTCGCATCTGAGGACGTTGGAAATGCCGACCCACAGGGATTGCTAATCGCAGATGCAGCCGCCCGTGCCGTGGAATTTGTCGGGTTGCCAGAAGCACAATTGAATTTGGCACACGCCGCTATCTATCTTGCTTGCGCCCCAAAAAGTAACGCTGCTTATCTAGCCTTGCTTGCAGCACAAAAAGATGTGCGCGAAGAACCCGCCTATCCTGTGCCGCTCCACCTGCGAAATGCACCGACACAGCTAATGAAAGAACTCGGCTACGGAAAGGAATACAAATACGCTCACGATTTTGAAGACCACATCGTGCAACAGGACCACCTCCCCGACGCCTTGCGCGACAAGCGGTACTATGAACCCACCAACATTGAATACGAA
>JAKZSX010000093.1:0-6843 GCA_047517405.1 Candidatus Poribacteria bacterium
TATATTTGACGCATCAGTGTCAATTGGACATCGCTCCACCTCTTGGGCAATCGGGATTTGTGGTCGTCCCATTGCGTTGGATTGTGGAGCGCACCTTTTCTTGGTTCGGTTGGTTTCGCCGATTGACTTTGGATTATGAACGCTCTGCTGAGACGGCTGAAGCTATGGTGTACATTGCTTCCATTTACTTGATGCGTAACCGTATCAAATGACTTTTAAAACAGGTTCTAAAGGCTTTTTACCAGCGTAAAGTTTGCTATTATAAAACTCACTGGAATCATGATTTATTCTTCCGGGAGATCCAAATGTACTTGTCTTTGTGCCACTTTTTCGGGGATTGGGTTTGGTTTTATTCATTTTCTTCAGACTCCAATAGTTTGAGAAATTTCTCCGCTTTCTGTTGGTAGGTTGACTCTTTATCTGCTATCTCAATAAATCTACCAAGTTCTTCTTTACTTTTCATGCTAGAGAAAAAATTGAGTTTCGTTGAAAGCAGTCCAGTTAAAGAGCACCTAAAAGATTCATAAGAATCGAATCTGATAAATCCCTCTTTTTTCGTAGTTTTTATAGTATTTTCGTCAGCAAGAGGTTTCGGATTGATTGAAAAAAATCCCTGCACAACCCCCGATGTTTTCAGATGGTCAACTTTACTCAAATAACTATCTGTGATGGGAGTATTACCAAACACAATGATAGGAATTGTAGATGCCTTGGGGCTTGATAGTCTGATGTTAATTGCTTTACCAATTGCTTTTAGCATGGAATCTGATCTTAAAAGCCCCGGTTGACCTTGATGCGTTCTGTAATCTCCCAAGCATATCAATCGGTTACTTTGCAATTCCTAATTCCATACCACGGACATCTTTACTTCAAAAATCATTAGAATATCTTCTGGGGCAAGTATCCTGTTATTCCGTCTTGCAATAACAACATCCGCCGGAGATCTAGGGGATAATCCTAGATCTGTACATACTGCACTCTGAACTGCAAAAAGATTTTCGTTTTTTACACAATTTTCTAATAATTCTCTTGTCCATGTTTCAGTGAAATTGCCGATAAGGGCATTCCTGCTTTGTAGAGTTGATTTTTGCTCTTGATAATTTTTCGGCCAATAGGCAACGTACCTATTATCATCAGTCACGTAAAAAAGCTGTTGAGGTGAGGCAAAATCATGGATTGTTTTTTCAAAAAAATCCCGCTCTACTTCCTGATTCCATAAATCCATTTTCTACTCCTCCTAACATTGACCAATCTTTAGAGTGGTTATATTAAATAGATCCATCAACCCCGTGACGGTTCCGTCATCGTCTTTCTGAGTTCCTGGTGTAATTCGGCGAGATGAGTGTCGTTTTCCATCACCTGCTCCAAGTGTACCATCCGCTCTGGACCCGCGGTGCGAATCATCGCTTCGCCGTGGATGCAATCAATCCAGAATCGTGCCTCGTTGCCGAGTTTCTTGCGTAATTCCCCAAGTCGTTCATCGGGGTAGCGGCGGCAGAAGTTCATCGTATACATCCGTCGCTGCTCAGCACCTCCAAACGCAGCGTGCTTGAGGTTGTGGTTGAAGACGACAATATCGCCGGGGTTCGTCTCAAAAATGAGTGCCGGGACTTCAGGACCGGACATCCCCCAGATCTGCCCACTCTCGCGGATATCGCGCTCGATGGTGTCGGCATAAGCCTCGCCAACGCGGTGACTACCGGGGATAATGCGGAGTGCACCGGTGTCGTGGGTCAGTGGATCGAGGTAGAAAGCGATCTTGATACTCATCGGCCGGTTTCCGTCGTAGCCGTCGGAATGCCAACGGGTGTTACCTGCGTAGAAATTGCCGTCGCCGCTTGTGTAGTTAAAGTCATCACCGCAAATGCCGGCGGCGATGTCGTGGATACGCGGGTCGTCCAGCAGCGAGCTAAGGTACTCACTTAAATCTGGGAACGGGAAAATGCAGGAACGATTCACCCCGTCGTGTAGTGCACCATGGTGTCCGCCACCGTGGGAAGTCCAGATCGCTTCAAACTCGTCGATAATCTTATCGGCGCAGTCTGCCAATAACCCCGGAAAGGACAGGAAGCCAAACGTCTCAAAGAATGCCATCTGCTGGTCATTGAGTTGTGTTGATGTCATGGTCGTGTCTCCAATTTCTATACGCTTAAATGGGGTTAATTTATGGAGTCTCTGTACCCTCTCCTACTAGTTCTTCACCCATACGCTTCAACCCGGCGGTCAGTCCTCCATCGACGATGAAGTTTGTCCCTGTAACGAAAGATGCCTCGTCTGATGCCAGAAAGAGGGCAGCTGCAGCAATCTCTTCAGGCTTGCCAACCCGCTTGAGTGGATACCATTTCGATAGACGGTTAAAGAGGTCCGGATCTTTTTCAAGCACCGCCGTCCACGCAGGTGTTTGAATGGATCCCGGACAGATTGAATTGGCGCGGACGCCACGTTCCCCGTAGCGGACAGCGATATTTTGTGTCAACGAGATAACCCCCGCTTTGGCAGCACTGTATCCCTCCTCGCCGAGTCCGAGCAGCCCATTTACCGAAGTGATGTTGACAATTGCCCCTTTGCCCTGACCAATCATGTGCGGTAAAACAGTCTTACAACAGAGAAAGGCACTTGACAAGCAGCCGCGGATATTTCTGTTCCACAGTTCCTCATCAATGGTGAGAATGTCGTCTCCATCGCAAAAGTACGCGTTGTTCACCAAAATATCAACGCTGCCGTACGCATCAATCGTCTGAGAGGTCATCGCTTCGACCTCGGCAGCAACCGTTACATCGGTATGCACAAACCGACTAGTTCCACCCTCGCCTTCGATTGCCGCAACGGTTTCCATTCCGGCAGTATCATTAATGTCCCCCACTACGACGCTGGCTCCTTCAGCGGCGAAGCGGCGAGCGGTTGCGCGGCCTATGCCTGATCCAGCCCCTGTTATAATCGCTGTTCGATTCGCTAATTGCACAGTTTTTGCTCCTTCCTACTGTAATCGAGCACGACTGAGTGCCATAGCTTATAGCCCTTCCTGCTGGCTAAGTCGCTGCAACAGCTTGCAATACGCTTTCTGTCCTTGTTCAAAGCTGCTGATCCGGAAAAATTCGTCCGGGGCGTGTGCATTTTCATCCTCCAAGGCGAAAGCGAAGGTCACTGTATAGACCCCCATTTTGTCTAGGAAGAGACGGCATACCGGAAGGGTGCCACCTAACCGGGTATAGTACGGCGTTTTTCCGTACACCTCCTCGAGCACAGCGTAAGCAGCTTGGTTCCCCGGATGATCGTCCGGTATCCGATATGCCGAGGAGGGCGCAGCCTTTGGAGTAATCCCTATCTGTACCCCCGGCGGCGTATGTTTTTCGATATGGGTGGTCAGCTGTTCCAAAATCTTGCTGGGGTCTTGGTCGGGCACAAGGCGGCAGGTTATTTTCGCGTGCGCTTCACTCGGAATAACAGTTTTGCTGCCCTCCCCTTGGAAACCGCCCCAGATGCCATTTAACTCAAGTGTCGGGCGAACCCATGCCCGTTCAAGTGCTGTATAGCCGGGCTCACCGAAGAGCTGATTCACGCCGAGCTGTTCCTTATATTCTGTCTCGTCGTGGCCAATAGCCGCAATCTGATCCCGATCCGTGGCGGAGAGCGGGATGACATCGTCGTAGAATCCTTCAACCAGTACATCGCCTGCTGGACTGCGCATAGAATCTAAGAGGCGTATCAAGGCGTGGATCGGGTTTTGGACAGTGCCGCCGTAAATACCGGAGTGCAAGTCTACACTGGGACCCTTCACATCAATCTGTAACGCGCAAAGTCCCTTGAACCCTACAAGCAGTGAGGGTTGATCTTCGCGCCACTGCAATCCATCGGCACTGACCACCAGATTGCAAGATAGTAATTCTTGATAGGAGTCTATCAGATCCGGAAGATGACCGCTACCAATCTCTTCCTCGCCTTCAAAGAAGAATTTCAGGTTGACCGGCAAGTTTCCCTCTGTCTTGAGCATTGCCTCAGTGGCGAGGATGGGGATGAGCATGTTCCCTTTGTCATCTGAGGCTCCGCGGGCGTACACCTTCCCCTCCCGCACAACTGGCTCAAAAGGTGGGTTAGACCAAAGGTCTACCGGGTCAACAGGCTGTGTATCAAAGTGACCATAGATCAAGATAGTCGGTTTGTTGGGGGCGTGCAGCCATTCACCATAGACCACCGGAGGCCCACTGGTTGGCAGGATGCGTACCCCTTCAATGTCGGCGGCGTTCATGCGATCTGCTACCCATTCGGCTGCCCGATGAATATCGTCGGCGTGCTCGGATAGTGCGGAGATGCTCGGAATACGAACAAAGTCTAACATCTCGTCCAAGAATCGAGACTTGTGGTTTTCTAGATAGTTTTCCCAATTCGCCATAGATTGTCCTATTTCTCCCTTTTATCTTTAGCTCATGTTAAGGAACAGTGTAACAGAAACCGTAGGGACGCGGTTACACTGTCCTTGGTTGTCAAAAACTCGGTTTCTCTTAGTATTTTACACTTTCTTTTTCTATGAGCCCGTAGGTCGGGCATCTTGCTCGACTACATCAATGAACCAATGAACCCATGAACCAACTGTTTTCACGTTTCACGTATTACAGTTTTTTTTACATGAGCCTTTTCGGTCTGCAGCTGGCTAATTGATCTGTGTCTACTCAGCACCTTCAGCCACAAGGGTCATTTCCTCTCTGCCGCCAAGCCCGGCAGCGACCGGAAAAGACTTTCGCGCCGGCTGCCCGTTGGATGGCACATAACGGACTTGCGGCGAAAAATATGCGTAAAGTGCAGTGTTCCGTGGATCCGGCGACCGATTCGGTCCAGAACCGTGCGCCATGAGGCTGTGGAAAAAAAGTGCACTGCCCGCAGACAAGGGCACATCAACCTGCTTTGAGAAATCGTGTTCCTCGTGGTCTGTCAAGGATTCATCCTGCTTGCGAGCGATATGGCCCCAAGATTGAAGTCCCCATTTGTGGCTTTGCGGAATCACCTTAAAGCATCCGTTTTCAGGTGTAGCGTCGTTGAGCGCAATGCTGACCGTTACCAACATCGGCGGCTCCATAGGCCAATACGCCGAATCTTGGTGGATGCCGTGTGCTGAACCGTGAAATGCGGGCTTGAACATTAGGGTGCTTCTGAACAGTAACAGATCCTGACCAATGAGGTTTTGCACAGCTTGGATCAGCTTCGGATGGACTGAGAGCCGTTGAAATACTTCCGAATATTGACGGGTGTTTTCAGCTTTTCTTAGTACCGGAAGCCTATCGTCTTCAATACCGCGGGATGCCAGTGCCTGCGACTCATCTTTGGCGTACGGCTCACGTTGAAAGTGACTATTTTCACCCTTAGCTTCGAGCTCGGCGGCAAGTTTGTGCAGGCACAGAATTTCCGCCTGACATTCCGCTAATTCTTGAGGCGATAGTAGATTCTCTACAATGAGGTAGCCCTCTTCTTCAAAGAAGGTTTTCTGTTCTTCTTGGGTCATATCGATCTCCTTGGCTTTAGTTGATTATCGACGGTGTGGCGTACCTCCCACAATCTCTGCAAGTCGTTTCACAAGATGCGCGTTAAAATTGTAAGGAGTGCCGTACCCGGATGCCTCTTGAAATTTTCGGCAGATGAAAAGATGGCAACCATCGCAATCGGCCTCGATGAGCAGTGGGCGTCCGGATGAATCGCGTAAGAAATCAACTACACCAATCTCAAACCCAATCAAATCCGCTAAACGCAGGGCAAATGATACCATCTCCTCATCAAGAGTTTGTAAAAATTCGTAACGCGCTCCCGTTGCAACGTTGACAATCGACTTTTCAGCCGTATCAACACCCTCCTTCACGCGGACTGTACCCATAACGACCCTATCCCCAACCACATACATACGATACACACGGTCATTGGTTTGTGCTGCCGTGCCGATGAATCGTTGCACATAGTAGGGCGGTGCAAGCACAAGCGTCTGATCGAGGAGGCAGTTACGTTCCCCGAAAGCGACTTGATATGCCTGATCGCGCCTCCGTGTAGTTATCGTTCCTCCCTCACGCCGTAAGATTCGATGCCCCATGCCGCTACATAGGTTTGTTGACTTCAATAAGGCGATTCCGTAACGATCCAATATCTCCACCACAGCATCGGGTGTCTGAGAGATGACCGTCTCAGGGGTTGGTAGGTTGTTTTCGACCATGAGTCGAGAGGTTGCAATTTTATCAATGGCAATCTCCTGCGATCGCACTGAATTGATGACAAGTCGCTCTGCTTCAATCCGTTTCAGCTTCTCCTGTTCCTCGCAGGGTAACACATAAACCAGATCTACGTCCGTCTGATCGAGCGTGTCCATTGTCAATCGATAACTCTGTCCACCGACAAGCCTGATTTCGCCTTCGAGCCCCCGAACTAGATCTTCCAACAGAAACCAATAGGCAGGTTCGTAGAGCAATCCAATTTTCATAATGAATCAAGCGCACGTTTTTGGAGTTCAGCGAATTTCCCAGCGCACGCGGCGCGCGCTGCCTGCAACCCCGCCAAGTCGCGCTTGCCTGTTTTCAGGAAGTCCAGCACATAGCCTTCGGCTTCCATATATTCCGCACACAAACGGGCAACGCTGCCCGCAATATGATTCGGAATCGTTGTCACGCCGTTGCAATCCCCATGTATCAAGTCCCCAGGATACACCGTGATCCCGCCGACATGCACCGGGAGGTTCACATCGGTAATTTGGTGGTAGCCGTGAGAGCAGATGGTCCCGTCCGTGAAGGCGGGAAAGTTGATCTCCCGTACCTGATCTAAATCTCGCCCGGTGCCACTTGTGATCAGTCCTACGCAACCGAAGGTCTGATA
>JAKZSX010000094.1:0-11475 GCA_047517405.1 Candidatus Poribacteria bacterium
CCTAAGGGATAGATTGGTGATTATATCCTTCAATCCTTTATGCTGGAAACCGCATGATGCCTAAAGTTCATTATCTTGAGCCAGAGCGAAAAACGCTTCATGGCCCTTTCGACCGAGAGCTTCCCCCTGCCCGAACTATCGATTCAGGAGATACTGTCAGACTTAGAACGCTTGATTCGGGTTAGGGAATTGAAAAACGCTCCAAACTTGGCGCACCTCGAAAGAAATTTCCAGAATTTGATAGAGACAGAGATAGTGGACACGCTCTAATTGGACCGATTGAAATTTGCGGTGCCGAACCGGGGATGAGCTTGGAGATCAGAATCAATGAAATCATCCCCGCTTTGTGGGGCTGGGCGTCCGCAGGCGGTTTTAAGAGTTACTGGAATGAAAGAATGAGGGTTGCAGAAGGACCGGAGCGGATACTGGATTTTGAGCTCGACGCAGACAAAATGATCGGGCGAAGTCAGTTTGGGGACTTCTCCTATACGGTTCCATTAAAACCTTTTATGGGAGTCATGGGCATGCCCCCCGATGCGCCGGGAAAACATCCAACCTTTCCACCGCGCTATTGTGGCGGGAATTTGGATTGTAAGGAACTTGTTGCTGGGAGCATTCTCTACCTACCCATCCCTGTCAAGGGGGCAAAGCTTTCAGTTGGGGATGGACACGCTGCCCAAGGAGACGGTGAGGTTGCGGGTCCCGCGCTTGAATGTCCAATGGAACGCGTAGATTTAACCCTTACCGTGCGAGATAACATGCGACTCAAGATGCCCCGTGCAAAAACACCGGCGGGCTGGATCACGATGGGATTGCATGAGGACCTAGATGAAGCCGTATTAATTGCGCTTGATGGAATGTTGGAATTGATGTGTGAATTGTATCAAATCCCTCGTAAAGAAGCCTACGCCTTGGCGTCACTGGTCGTTGATATCAGAGTGACTCAGATCGTCAATCTGGTGAAAGGTGCCCATGCGGTTTTACCTCACGGCGCGATAAAATAACCCCGTGAGAGAACAACCCGTGACATCCAAATCCCTTCACGCATTACGCCGACCGATGCGCAACGACAATAAAACCAGCCAAACCGCCGAGGAGGACCTGAAAACCTGTTTGGTAAAGCAAGATGGCAAAAGGCTGACAGAGGAAGACCAATCCAAACACAATTGCACCAATTGAGACGCGCTCGATTAGCAATTTTCGTGGGGATACAATCGCGAGCACAATTATGCCCGTCAAAATGAGGTGAAGACCGCTGCTTTGTAGAAGCTGGCTAAAGGATTGGTAAAGGGCAACAAACCCAGTTATCACGATAACCGCCGCTGCAATTTCAGTGAACCGCCTCAAGCTTGTGGTTATGCCAAAAGCGACTGCACTCGCAGCAAGAAGGTGGAAAGCAGAACCGCGTAAAACGAGGGGAATGGGCAAATAGAGAAATAACAGACCGGCGATAAGTCCTAATCCAGCGATAACTTCGATGGCTCGTTTCTCGGAAAAGAAGAGGGCAGATAAGATAGCGGAGATGATCAGCAGAGGTAGAGCAACTCCCCGGAGCAAAACTGAATACGGTTGATAGAGAAACGCCAAACCGACAATGAGTGCCCCAATAGCGATTAGCTGATTACGACGCTGCTTTGTCACTGGTTGAACCCCCAAAAGTGTAGATATCCCCGGCGTCGAGTATAATCCGTTAATAGTTTCCTAGGAGCCCCTTGATCCTCGTCGCCCGAAGATGCCCCAAAATCCTTTACGGGAAGCAGCTTCAGCCTCCTCTCGTAGCTGAATCTGCTCTGCTAGCTCACTCTGTAGAGCCTCAACCCTTTGTTGTAATTCTTTAGTACGGTGCTGCAATTGCTCGTTCTGTTCCTGCAGCTCTTGGTTTTTGCCTGTCAAATCTGCATTCTCCTCTTGAACGAGCGTAAGGTGCAACACCTGATAGGCGAGGTTTTCAATAATATCGGAAGTTGGAATATTAAACGCCAATTTGGTGATGAGTAATGGCAGCCCCTCACGTTCTAAAAGCAACGTTTGAGAGTGGGAAACGTTGGCATCCGCTTCTTTTTTGGAGGCATCAGGGTCACGCAGATAAGGAGCGAGATCTTCATCACGGCGTTCAAGGGTCTGTTGGATAATAGCCTCTTCAACACCAATCATATTCGTAATTTCGGATACGGTGAGCGGAACTGCCATGTTTTCTGTTCTCTGATTTGACGGTTACATCGCTTTTTTGGCTTGGGTCCTGTTCTGCTGTAGCAAGCGCAATAACTGCCAACTATAGTTCGAGATTGAAATTAACGCAAACACCAAACCAACGCACAAAACATAAAAAGGAGTAAACGGAGGGATTAATTCGCTATCCGCTAGGACGTAGAGGACTAAGGCGGTTGCAAGGAAAAAGGTTGTACATTTACCCCACACATTAGATCGGGCAATGGTCTGCGTTCTATGGAACAGAAAGATATTAGCAATCACAATCAAAACATCCCGAACAATCACAATCCCAAAAGCCCATCGCGGGAAACTTGAATTAGATAGAATGAGGGCGACGATCACCGCACCGATTATCGCTTTATCAGCAATTGGATCCAAGATCTTACCTAGATTGGTGCGCTGATTCAGACGCCGTGCAAAGTAACCATCAAGCATGTCGGTCAGAATTGCCAGTCCCCCTATCACCAACGCGGCCAAGTGGGATCGACGAATGATGCTGTGGAAAATGAATGGAGTCAACCCAAGTCGGATTATGGACAATAGGTTACTGACATAGAAAAAATTTCGCACCGCAATTAGAGAACCAGATGTTTGGGGAGGGCGATTTGAAGCGAGCTGACGTTGCATCGTTGTCCTCGGTTTCGAGAGCGGCGATGAAAAGAATCGCCGTTTAATTCAGAGAGGCGTTTTTCCACGGTGATATGTTAGTGTCATGCTTCTCAAAACTTCTTCGAGCGAGCAGGCTTATTTTCAATCTTCGATTTTCTCGTTCAAGAAGTTCGATTTCCCTGCCCAAAAGCTGATGTATAGACAATGTCTCTATCAACTGTTGTTTGTCCGTCAACGGAATCTGGAGCCGTGTCGCAATCTGGTAAGATAGGTGGTCGGGTGTCGTTGGAATTTCCTCCACAGCTTTCCACTGGGGAACCAATTCTGCTAACAACGATTCATAAGTTCGGTATAATTGGATGGCTCTGACAACACGCATCTCAGCGTCTTCGGGTGTCTCTATATCATCTCCTTCCAATACCCTGAATTGACCAACTAAATAAGGCAGCCCCCGCCGAATTTCCATAATTTCAAAGCGGTGCTGTCCAAGCGTTATTAGGTTCATTCGACCATCTTCAAGCCGATCAACCTCTATGATTTTGACAGCGGTCCCAACGAGATAGGGTTCGGCATGTTCACCCACTTCCCGCCCCCTTTTGATGAGGACGATACCGAAAAGTCGATCATTATCCAAGCAGTATTGGATCATTAGGCGATATCTTTGTTCAAAAATGTGAAGTGGCAAGACACCCCCCGGAAACAGGACAACTTCCAACGGAAAGAGGAGCATTTCATCCTCAGCGAGTTCTTGGATTAATTCGGTTTGCATGCGATAACCCCCGATCTGATTGATGGGTATAACAGTTGTATGCTTCTGTTAATTTCAAGTGTAGCACACGATACGGTGGGTGTCAATAAAGAAAATAAGGGGACAATGGATAACGTTGATATTTCATCCGAAAAATGGGGAAGTACGCCTCAATATTGTACCATAGATTGTGGAAGCGAAAAAGAAGAGGCGAGGCAGATGACAATTGAATCACAACGCTTACTATTACAGATTGCGAGGGACGCCATAGCGTGTCATCTTGAGGACAGAAAACCTTCAAAGTATCAAGGTTTGGATGCAGAGCTATTACAAAAGTCAGGCGCGTTTGTAACCCTACATAAGGCAGGACAGTTGCGCGGTTGTGTCGGTTATATTGTATCCAACAAGCCGTTATATGAAACCATTGCAGAAGCTGTCGTTGCTGCGGCAACCCGCGATCCGCGCTTCCACCGGTTGAACCTCTCGGAAATGCCGACACTCGCAATTGAGATTTCTGTCCTGACACCCCTTCAACCTCTTAAACGTATTGAAGACTTGGAAATTGGGGTTCACGGCTTGTATATTAAACATGGTGTGCACAGCGGACTACTACTGCCACAAGTTGCAACAGCCCACAACTGGAATCGCACCCGATTCCTCCAGCAGATTTGCAAAAAAGCACAGTTGTCGGAGGAGGCATAGCAAAATCCAAAGACAGAGATATATCTGTTCAGTACACAGGTTTTTGGCGAAGCACCCTAACCCTTCGACGGTCAGGAACATCTCTACACCGGCTTCCCAGCCTTATAGACGCATCTAATCATTACAAAATTACACACCGGAAACCGCGTTACTTACTCTCATCACTTTGGTTGATACCTTTTCGGCGCGCATAGAACTTCGGGGTTTCCTGAAACTTATTGCGATAATAGGTAACCGTTCGGCGGGCAATCTTTGTATTGTATTCCCGTTCAAGGATGTCCGCGAGTTCAGCGTCGCTGTACGGTTTCCTGCGCTTACCCGATGCCAACTCTTGGCGTTCTCGCACAGCGATCAAACGACGAATAACCTCCCCTTTACTCTGACAAAAGAACTTAAGCGGCAGTATACCTGTGGGCGTGTCAATGCGTTTGTCCTGTAGGATGCGGCTGACAGTGGATTCGTGCTCGCCGGATTCTCTGGAGAGTTGGGCTTGGCTCAAGGGTTTGAGATGAAGTCCATCCCCACTGACGAAGTAACGATACTGGTATTCATAGATAAACATGACGACCCGGAAGGTAAGGCTTTTGCGCTGATTGATGAGACGAAGTTGGTCGAGCAGATGTGCTGCCTCCTTGTCAGTTTCCTGATCGCTACGGATTTGGATCTGGTAACGAGAATTATACTCGATTTCCGATGAAACGTGAATTTCCGCGCGGGGTGGATTGTCGAGTTGTCGCACCGTTGCTACCATCTGGGGAAGTTGACTTGATGACGAGGGCGTATTGATGACCGTGACCTGCCCCGAACTTGCAATTTGTACTCGATCCACAAGATCGCGAATCTCACGAACCACGTTCTGCGGAATCCCGAGCTCATCAGCGATATCCTCTGACTCGGCACTCGCATCCATAAAATATTCGACAAACTCCGACTGCGTGATGTCGTATGCCTCCGTCAGCTTAGCAAGTTCTTCATAAGTTTCCGCCGATTCAAGCGGCATCTGTGCTGTTGGGGGCTCGTGAAATTCCGGATCATCGAGGCGCAGATGAAACTCAAGATTATCTTCGTACCCTGCCCAAGACCGTTTGAGATGACGACAGTATTCGATTGCATGAAGGAGCCGTCCACGTGGGACCTGATACTTGACCGCCAATTCCACGATGTGTCGCCGTGCATCCTCGCGGAAAAAGTCTCGCTGCCAATCGCCGCGTTCTTCAATCTCGAACTCCCGCATAAATTCCATGAACTGACGGTCTTGAAACTCCTCATACAGATGACGTGGAATTCGCCCCTGAAAGCTGGTTTTTCGGACGTAACCTTCCTCAACCAAACGCTGAAAGACTTGCTGCGATTCGACCTGTCGTACATATTCTTGAAACTCCTGCTCATTTTGTGTCAACAGATCGAGATAAGCGTCAGGGGGACGCACAGACCTTATAGTGGGTACAACCGAGATTTGGGGCTTTGGTCCGGTAATGCGCATACGTGCTTCCTCATTAAATGCCACTTCGTATATCAACATCTATTAGCGTAACAAACCGTTAATTAAACGTCAATTTGAAAAATCAGGGGATAACAATACGCCAGTGGACAAATCCGCCGCCGATTTGAAAATGTCCAACTACCAGCGACACAAATTTATAGAATAGGCAACCCTAAGGGGCAGGAGAGTGTTTATCAGATGCCTTCCACCACTTTACCATAGACTAGGGACGGTTCCTGAATCTCTCCACTAAGGATCGGTACAGCGGCAAGCATAGCACAACTACCGTGATGATAAGAATGACTAACGTAATGGGACGCGTCCATAGGAAGGAGAGCTCTCCATCGCTGATAAGAAGCGCACGCCTCAGATTTTCTTCGAGCAGCCCACCCAATACAAATCCAAGCAGCATCGGTGCCATGGGAAAATCGAGGAGTCGAAAAAAGAGGGCGCAGGCGGCAAATCCCACCATCAGATAAATGTCAAAGTCATTGAAGGAAACCAAGTAAACGCCGATTAGGGAAAAGAAAAGAACAAACGGGACGAGAAATGGTTTCGGCACGGCGAGTAGCCGGGCGATATAAGGAATCAGGGGAAGATTCAGGATTAACAAAACAACGTTCCCCAAATACATCGATACAATCACTGACCAGAACACTTCGGGCTGTTCCGCAAACAACTGCGGTCCCGGTTGCACTCCGTAAGAAATCAGCGCGCCCAACATCACTGCGGTTGTCCCAGATCCTGGAATCCCCAAAGTGAGCAACGGCACAAATGACCCGGTCGAAGCCGCATTATTCGCCGTCTCTGGTGCCGCAAGCCCTTTTAAGCTTCCCTTGCCAAATTGAAGTTTTGCTTCCCCTTTTGCGAACGCCTGTTCCATCCCGTAAGCTAGAAACGAGGCGATTGTTGCGCCGGCACCTGGCAGCACACCAATAAAGAAACCCAACACAGAAGACCTGCCAATGCTCGGCGCGATTTCCTTGAACTCCTGCCTTGAAACTTTAAGGCTGCCCAATCTGTCCTTGACGGCGGCTTGGGCGGCGTTAGATGCCCCCTCCGGTCTTAGCGCAGAAATGAGGGCTTCGGAGAGCGCAAAGGTCGCCATAGCGAGCAGCAGAAAACTGATGCCGTCAATTAGGTCAAGCTGTCCCAACGTGAAACGCTGAATCCCTGTCGAATTATCAGTGCCGACAGTAGACAACATCACACCCAAAACTGTCATCAGGACAGCCTTTAGGAATTGTCCCTTTCCCGTAAAAGCAGAGACAGCCGTCAACCCCATGACCATCAACGCAAAGTAGTCAGCAGATTGGAAACTCAGCGAGACGACAGCAAGCGCAGGTGCTGCGAGTAGCAGAAACATTGTACCAATTGTTCCGCCAGCAAATGATGAATACGCAGCGATAGCGAGTGCCTTCCCCGCCTGTCCCGTCTGTGCGAGAGGATAGCCATCAAAGGCTGTTGCAACAGTCCCAGCAACTCCCGGCGCATTCAGCAGTATTGAAGAAGTTGACCCACCAAAAACTGCCCCGTAATAGACACCCGCCATGAGAATCAATCCCGATGACGGCTCAAAACCGTAAGTTATTGGAATCATCAGAGCGATTGCCGAGATTGGACCCAAGCCGGGCAATATACCAATGAATGTACCAGCAAAAACGCCCAGAAACACCATCAAAATATTGGTGAGGGTAAATGCCGTTGAGAGTCCCGTCATTATCCCTTCTAGTACCATTGATTTAACTCCAAGCTGTTAGCTGTTGCTCGGCCTAATAAGTTGAGAGGACTATTAATTCAAAGACAACAAGGGCTAACTTGCTCCTAAGAAGCGTAACAGGCCGGGCTCAAGGTAGATTCGCAGCAGCTGTGTCAAGATGAACCAGAAACCGATCGTCACACCGATTGAAACCAACAACATCAGCTTGATTCGCCGTTCTCCCATCACCCAAAATCCGCCGCAGAGAAAAAGGATAGTCGAGATTAAGAACCCGAAGGGTTTGAGGGTCAAGCCATAACCGACCATCAGTAGAAAGAGGAAAACCGCACATCTCCAGTCCAGTCCCTTAAAGGCAGCCGTGAAAGTAGCCTCATCCGCATTACGACCGGTACGCCGGGCGGCAGGAAGAATCAGGATCAGCAGGGAGGTAACAATCCCCATTGCACTCAACGCTATCGGCAGGCTAGATGGGGTCACGCCTGAGCCTTCGATTCCCGGTGCTTCTGGAATATTGAGTGCCATTGCACCGTAAACGATTGAAAACGCGAGGATAACAAGTGCTCCCACTTTATCTTTTCTCATCAATGTCCCGCTTTGAGTGTCGTACACCCTTCCACACAATTCTTATCGTTGCTATCAGAAAATTGGACAAATGACATCATTGGAGAAAGCCAAGCTCACTCATCAGTTCACCAATGACCTTTTCCTGCCCTTCCAAAAAGGTGGAGAATTCCTTCCCCGGTTTGAAGAGGTCTTCCCAACCGTTACGCGTTCGCACCTTTTCCCAAGCCGGCGTTTCATACATCTTTTTAAGTACACTAGCGTAGTCGGAAATCTGCGCCTCAGACAGACCCGGCGGACCGAAGAAGCCACGCCAATTGACAAAAGTAGCGTCGTATCCCAACTCCTTCAAAGTAGGAACCTCGGGGACAGCAGCAGAGCGTTCCTCCGCAGTAATAGCGAGGATGCGAACCTGTCCTGCCTTGTGTTGCTCCAACGCCTCTCCCAATCCGGTCGATAAAAGCTCCGTTTCTCCAGAAAGCAATCCGGCAAGTGCCTTACCGCCGCCATCGTAAGGGATGTATCGTACCGCTTTGGGATCCCCTCCCGCTGCCTTAAACGCCAGTGCAGCGACTAAGCCATCCATGCTGCGCCGGCCCGACCCACCGCCAACTCTGAGTTCCCGTGGGTTCGCACGAAAGGCTGCAACCACATCTTCCCAACGCTGGAACTCTGAATCAGGACGGGTAGCAAACACACCGTAGTCCGCAATCACAGCAGCAACAGGTGTCAAATCTCGAAAAGTGTGTGGAAACACCTTTTGTAAAGAGCGGATAAGGATTGGAGTCGAATTAACCAGCAATGTCTCCTGCTGGCGTTTCGCCGTTTTGATTAGATATGCAATTCCCTTTCCGCCACCACCGCCGGACATATTCTGATATGACACACGTTTGATAAGCTTAGATTTTGTCAAGGCTTCACCCACGCCACGAGCGGTTCCATCCCACCCACCACCAGCACCCGCGGGGATGAGGAAATGTATTTTGTCGATCTCCGTGTCAGCATAAATCTGCTCGATAAACACACCCCAAACAAGCAGAAATACGCTAAGAATCAGAAACATTTTATAGGACATATTCGCTGAATTTTTCATCATATCTCCTAGAATCAGTATATCACTGTACCGTTTCAACCGCGCGACTCCTTTATATCATAGAAGGAAAGCCTCAAAATTTCAAGCCACTAATACCGTCCTTATGCTTATCTGCGTATTTGCGTCTTTCTATCAACATACCTTTTTTGATTGATGAAAAATCCGGCGTCTGCTACAATTTATACTATGCAGGAGTTCATATTTCAGCGTGAGCATTTCACGTCCTCATGCGAGAGGAGTAGAAATCGTGATTGTAGTCACAGGAGCTGCGGGACGACTTGGCAGAAGCGTCGTCCAACGCCTCATCGGAAAAGGATATGATGTATTAGGAACAGACCGTGTGCCGCATAGCGAGTCACCATCGCCGTTTGTTCAGGTAGATCTTTGCAACGCCGAGAAGACAACGGAACTGTTGACAGACGCAGAGGCGGTTATTCACATGGGCGCGATTCCGGGACCCAGGGGTGATACCCCACATGAGGTTTCAGAAAACAACATCCAGAGCACATTCAATGTCCTCTGGGCGGCGGCGGAGAAGAAACTCCGGCGGGCGGTGTTTTCCTCCAGTGCCTTCGCCATGGGCTGGGCGCATGATCCGCGCGCCTTTGTGCCTCTGTACCTGCCCCTCGACGAGGAACATCCGATGATGCCATTTGAACCTTATGGATTGTCGAAGCAGGTCGGTGAGTGCATCGGCGAGATGGTTGCCCGAAGTTCGACGACCTCTGTGGCAAGCCTCCGCTTCACGAATGTCGTTCCACCAGACCGACAGGCTGAGTTTCCCTTGCCTGCACCCACGCCCGACAGTCCGACCACGCTAGTGATGTGGGCATACGCTGATCCCCGAGACGTAGCGGAGGCTCATGTACTGGCACTTGAGGCAGACCTGCAGGGCCACGAACCATTTTTGCTTGCTCAACCGACCACTCGATTCCGTGAACCGACAACCGAGTTGATTAAGAAAAATTTCGGGGATCGCATCGAAATTCGTGGAGAGATCAAGGGCAACGCGAGTGTCATCAGTACAGAAAAGGCACGACGAATGCTTGGCTTCAAACCGAGGCCAGGTTGGAATCAGCACCGTCACTAAACCCCCTGAGAAGATCCCTACGATGAGGAGCATCTACCATGTAACTGCTAGCATGAGGCATGCCCCCTTGACAGATTGGGTCAGGCAGGGAAACGTGCACTAACCATTTTCCACGCTTCAGGTGTGAAGGCAGTTGTTTCGCGGCCTTCCACGATTGATGTAATAGTGCACTTTTTAACACCTCAACGTTTATAGAAAGATAGCACGATGAATGAGCACGAGAAATACCTTTTTGATCTCAACGGTTATCTGGTTGTCGAGAACGTCTTAACCCCCGATGAAGTGGCATTGTGCAATGAAGCGATTGATCGCTATGCGGATGACATCCGCGAACGAGTTGGGGAACTTTCGTTGTCAAGAGGTTCCAAAACCTTGGAAGGCATCACCGGACGCGGCGACCTTGGAGGAATGTTGAGTTGGGAAAAGCCGTGGTGCGAGCCGTTCCGGAATATGCTCGCCCACCCGAAAATCGTGCCGTATCTGCACGGCATCTTGGGAAAAGGGTTCCGCATGGATCACAACCCCGGACTAATTACCATGCGGAAGGGAGCGGAAGGGCATGTGTTCCACGGTTCCTCTGGCCCCGGCTTCGATCCACACCAGTATTACATATTCAAAGATGGAAGTATGCACTGTGGGTTAACCGTCGTGGCGTGGCAACTTGCTGATGTCAATCCGGGAGATGGTGGACTCTGTCTAATTCCGGGGAGCCATAAGTGTAACTTCGCCTGCCCTCCGGAAATGAAACGCTACGAAATGTATCAAGAGCACATTCGGCAAATTACGGGCAAAGCCGGCGACGTTGTCATTTTCACGGAAGCCACCACACATGGAACGTTGCCTTGGAAGGCAGACCACCAACGTCGCTCTCCACTTTTCCGATACTCACCGGGAAATCTGGCGTATGCCAAAGGTTACTTCCCCACTTGGCCAGAGTCAATGCTCGAAGGATTGACGCCGGAACAGAGGGCAGTACTGGAACCACCTTATCACACACGGCTAGATCGCCCGGTTCTGGAGGAGGCCTAACTATCTTCTCACTGACTGCGCCTTAGTGATAATACTGAAGTCGTTGAACATATCCCACGCCTCAAGAAACGGATTGACTATCCTGCCAACTCGTCGTAAACCGCTTTGGAGACAGCAGCAAGACCGGTATCTGTTCCCAGTCGATCACCCGCCGTCATCTGTTTCGCCATAATCGCCACGGTGTATGGGCCCGTGGGGGAAAACACGATGCCGACATCACACCGGACGC
>JAKZSX010000095.1:0-9297 GCA_047517405.1 Candidatus Poribacteria bacterium
ACTTTATCTTTCGGCTTCTGTTGTGGTCACCAGCCGACCGATACGATGCCTATGTGTCTGTCTATGATAAAATTGTATCTTCTGTCGAATTTCGACTTTAGAGACGACAAAAACAGATAAGGAATCAAAAAAATGGAGGTGACACTGAGAGTTATCGTCGCTGTCAGTACAATGATAGTGGGGATTTTTATCGTAGGGTGCGGCGGTGACGACGAAGAAGACTCACCCGCCCCAACCGTAGAGAAGGAACCTGCAATCACCTTCGGGCTTGATGGGGATACATACCGAAATCGACGGTTGTTCAAAGTCTCTAATCTGCCGGTTGATGATTGGACTGTCAAGGAAGTGACTAAGGCAGTCGAGGGAGAGGAAGCGGAGAATTTTCTTGGTTGGATTCCTTTGCCTCTTTCATTGTATCATACAACATACACGCATGAGGAGGACTTTGCCTTCGAGCAGGAGTCCAACGAGGTGATTTCCCTTCTATTTATGCAACCGACTTCAGAGGAGGATTTTGTCAATACCCTGCCGGAGGCATTTACCAATCAGATTCCTTTTATTTATATTTTTATTGAACTGCAAAGTAGTACTGATTTCGATTCATCTAGAGAGGCTGCCGGGCACAACCTAGAGGCACTCACGCCTCCCTTTGATTGGGCAGATAAGATGCATGAGGTAGGCAATCAAGCTGCTATCTCTTCCCGAGATGGTCGCCACGGTTATTTCTGGGAAATCGTATTGAACGCCCAAACCCCACAGCTCATCAACGATCAGATCTTTGACATTGAAAGCAGAGCCAAACAATCCTTTTTTCTAAGTCGTTTAGAAAGTAGCCGCTTTATCTATCGGCTTCTGTATTGGTCACCAACTGACCAATACGATGTGTATGTACCTGTCTACGATAAAATTGTATCTTCTGTCGAATTTCGACTTTAGAGGCGACAAAAACAGAAAGAATTCAAAAACATGGATGTGACATTGAAAGCTTTCGTCGCTATCGGTGCGATGATAGTGGGTATACTTATTGTAGGGTGCGGCGGTGACGACGACGTAGATTCATCTGCCCCAACCGTGGAAAAGGAACCGGAACTCACCTTCGGTCTTGATGGAGATATATACCGAAATCGACGGCTGTTCAAAGTCTCCAACCTGCCTGTTGATGATTGGACTGTCAAGGAAGTGACAAATACAGTCCATGGCGAGGTGGATGATTCTTCAAGTATGATTTTCAACGAGGTGGTTTCCCTTATACTCATGCAACCGACTTCAGAAGAGAATTTTGCCAATACCTTGGTAGAAGCGGCGGTAAACGGGATACCCTATATCTATATTTGGATTGAAGTACAGAGCGTTACTGACGAGGAATCACCTAGGGAGATCGCTCTAAACATCTTAGAAGGGATTGACCCTGATTATGAGCAAATTGCTCAAGGCAGTATCTTTTCCAAAGATCGTCGCGCTAGCTACTTTTGGGAAATCATATTTAAGGACACCGACCTCAAAATGAAGCAATCCTTTTTTGTGAGAAGCTCAGAAGGCAACCGTTATGTCTATCGGCTTCTATTTGTATCGCCAGCTAGTCAATACGACACGTATGTGTCTGTCTATGATAAAATTGTATCTTCTGTCGAATTTCGACTTTAATTGAACCTTCCTACAACTCTGCTACGACCTCCATCCCAACCCGGTGCTCCGGTTTATTCTGTTTCGTGGAAAGCAGGCGGTAGTTGAATCGTAGCAGCAAATCTGTCACCTTCCGAACTTTGTAATCCGCGGTGGTGCGGACTTCATGGCTTACTCCTTCGTAAAAGTTATACCGCGTAAAAGGGATGCCGCCCTCGCTGCTGCCGTGGTTGAGTCGATAGGTAAAGTCGAGTCGCCCTTTGCTGATAAAGGAATAAGTGAGCCGATTTTCCAGTGAGAAAGTTCGGGTTCTAGCTTCCGGCGCGTTGTCAAGGTGTTCACGATCGGCAGTAAATTCGTGGATGCCGGCAACACCGAGCTGTAAAACGCGACTGAGTTCGCAGTTAAATTCAAGCGCGTTCCTGCGCTCAAACTGCGTTAGATCGGAAATCGCTGCTAACGCATTCCCCTCCGGGCTAAGTTCAGTAAACTGTTCCTCTTCCCGACGCTGTTCCCATTCTGCCTTGAATGAGAGTTTCAACGTTGGGTTCAGCGTTAAGTCCACCTCCCAATCCCGGCTACGTCGTCGTCGCTCACGGCTATTAATCCGCTTGTTGAGGAGACGATTGGTATCAAAGCCGAGGTCCAAGCTTAATAGCGGTGAAGGAGAAAAGTCGAGTCGATATCGCTGGTTGATTCGGCCAAAAACTGTGCGTTCGTTTCGCAGGTTGCACAACAGATAGAGACTTGCTGGATCCGGGTTTTCCTGTTCTTCCGTTATATTGACAACAGCCTGACCGCGAATAGCGTTTGCCAACCACACTAAGCTACTTTGGGGCTCGGTCTGTTTGGACCCGACTGTTGTGTCGCTTCTCCGACGCGACGTGAAGCGGCGGGGTTGGAAACGCAGGCTTAACTTCATATCAATTGCAGAAACAGGTTTGTCATTGACGTTCTGGATGAATTTGATATAGTCTCCTTCCTCGAAATCTTCCCGGTAATGTAGGTCGTCGATTTTGACATAATGTCCTTCACCCGGCTTGATTTCCCGTCCCGTGAACGGATTGATGTTTGTAAAAATTTCCCGTCGTTCCGTCGCCAATTTCTTGTCGAGTTCGTAGGTGAGTTGCCCGTCCAACGCCCTGTTGAATGGCGTGAGACGCATTTCAATATCCGCCAACTGTGTTCTTGAGTCGGATCCCGACCCTCGCTGTGCTTCAAACACTCGCCGAGAGATATTAGTCGAAATGTTTGCCCATTTACGCGGTTGAGAAAAGAAGCCTACCGTCCAGGTTCTCGCTTTCGTCGCCGGCTGCCAATCCGAGAAGCCCAACGCTCTCCCATCAACAGTGAGCAGGGGTTCCTTATCGGAAGCATCTTCGATTGCGTATTTTGTGTTAATTGATACCCATCGAAAATCTACCAGATCGAGCCGCGCTGTCGAAATATTCCGTTTTCGGTTGAGGTTCACGTTATCGCCGAAATCGAGATCAATTGCTTCCAGCTGTTCGATGGAAACATTCAGATTGAATGGGCGAATACGCTGGGAGAGTTGTCCGTGCCTCCGTGCTTTGCGAAATTGGTCCTGTCCCCTAACTTTCGAGGTGCTCCTTCGATAATCACCTCTGAGGCGAGGGAGGTATGGACGTTTCATCAAACCTTCCCGCGGATTGAAATCGAAGCCACCGTTGAGGTTGTTACGAAGGGTCACATCGGTAAGTGAGGCAGTTGTATCGAAACCGTTGAAACCTTGCTGATTCCCTGATTGCTTGAAACGCTCCTCTGTGCGTCCTAAGCCGTAATCGAGCTTGAGCCAATTGACAGGCTTTACCTGTAGGTCAAGATCTACGGACTTCTCATCAGAATTTTGGGCTGCACCCACGTCACCCAATAGGTACAGGTCGTCGAATTGTTCATCGGTGTACTGTTCCTCGTATCGAAACCGGGTGCGGTTGGTGCTTGACGCACCGACAGGCACGAAATCCGCATCGAGGGATCGGAGCTCTAGATTCAACAGTAGTTTCTCGGTTGATGAATTGGCGAGAAGTTTCCAAGCCCGGCTCAGTGTCTTTCGGTCTCGGTTAGAGAAAGTGTTGCGATCTAATGCACCGAAAGCGATCTGTCCTTCCAGTGTGGGGGCGTGTTGTAGGAGTCCATGGCTTTCGGTGAGATCAAGATGTCCGTTGATATCCCATACGGTGCGTCGCTGCGGCGCAATGAGAAGGTTTCCATCCCCGTCTGCATCCAACTCGTTTCTCTGAAGTTCCTTAAACTCCCGTTCATTTAGAATGATGAATGCATTTTCCGGATCATTTAGATCCGATTCAACCGCATAGCCGAACCCAACCGTAACGCGCTCGCCGGGCAGATTCAGCGAACCGCTGACACCTTGTAGATTTCGTTGATACGCCAAGTCCTCAGGGATATATTCAAAATCGACGCGGATAACGTCATTGCTCGTGATTAAGTGTTTGCTCGTGAACTCAATAATTGGGTCGCCGTAGTCACGGATGACGTAGTCATTGTTTTCGCCACGCCGCATCCGTTGACCGTTCAACCAGACAATTTCAGTCCCCGCTTTGACAATGACAAACTCGCCTTCGACATCAATACGATATTCGCTGCGCCCTTCCTCACCTCTGATTGTCTTGCTCGCAGACTGCCCTTTAGGGATGGCACTCGGTATGAGATGGAACTTTCCCCAGTTGAGATCGCCCGACACCTGCACACCCTCTAGCGAACGGTTAAAGAATATATCCGTATTACCGAGCGATCCCTCAAAATCGCCCAACGCCCCGGTGACATTGGGGCTTGTGATGCGGATAAGTTTTTGGTCGATATCTTGAATATTTTCGGTCGTGCCTTCGGGTTGGATCGGTAGATCTTGGTCCGAGAGGAGTGCTGTGACACTGACATTCTCCGAGACTTTGCCGTCAACGCTGATTCGCAAGGCTCTCTCCTGAGATAGTGACCTCTTGCTGCCGACAGAGACTCCGAATGTCTGAGTCCCTGTCACCTGCACCGGCGGCAGTGCCGACTCCGGTGAACGTTGTTCGGTTAGATCTGTACGGGATTCGAGTTCAGTTTCACCAAGTGGTTGCTCCAAGGGTTGATCTTGTCGAAAGAGATCTCGTTTATATCCCCTTTTAATTGCGAAAGGTAATATCCGGTAGGTAATTTGAACGATGGTTTCGGGAGGGTAGTCTTTCAGGAACCTAACCGTTCCCGCACCATAATCGATGAGGTAATCCAAGTTCTTGGTGAGTTTCACCCCATTAACTATTATACGCTCGCTGCCACGGATGGGGGGCCAATGCTTTAGAATAAAAGGATCGGGGAGGTCTTTGAATCGAATAGATTCGGTTTTCTGCAAAAGGGAGAGAGGTGGTAATTGGAGCGGGTTGCGCTCGGATTCTGCGGCATAAGACACGGAAATGAGAATGCTAATGAGTAAGAAATACGACGTTGCCAGAAGTTTCCCCATGAACAGATACCGAGAGTCAGACGAGATGTGATAGCGGAGCAGTGGTCAGAGCGTTTGAGTTAAGCGTTATGTTGATGCTTTTCGAGTCTAACTTGCGTTGTTATCCTTTTGTTTACGCGATGCTTTTCTTTCTTCATGTTTTACGTTGCGAGAAATGCCCGAGAGGTAGGCACATTGATTCACCTCTACACTAAAGAAATGATAGATACACGGCATAAGATATGATATAATAGCGCGTTGCACATTTCAGCAACCACTTTGAACGAAAATCATATTTGTGCAAACGCCACATCAGTCGACGAGGAGGATTCACGATTGCCAATTGCTTTGGAGCCCGATGAAATCGGGGCAAAAATTATTGATGGAAAACAGCACGCCAGATTGATACGGCGCGAAATTCGACGCCAGGTGAGGAAACTGAAATTTACCCCTGGACTTGCGGTAGTCCAAGTTGGAAACGATCCCGCTTCGACGGTCTACGTCAGCAACAAGGAGAAGGACTGTCAGTATGTCCGCTTTCATTCAGAGGTGCATCACATGCCGGCAGAAACACCGCAAGCAGCGGTCATAGAGCGGATTCACGCGCTGAACAATCGTGAGGATATACACGGGATTATCGCTCAAATGCCGGTTCCTGATTCTATTGATGGGGATGCCATCATCAATGCGATTGTACCTGAAAAGGACGCCGATGGTCTGAGTCTAGTGAACCTAGGTAACCTACTCATTAATCGTGAACAGACCGTCCCATGCACCCCAGCAGGAATTATCCGCCTCATTGAATCGATAGGTGTATCGATTGAAGGAAGTCATGTGGTTTGTGTTGGGCGTAGCAATCTGGTCGGAAAACCTGTCGGATTAATGCTGCTCAACCGCAATGCGACAGTTACCTACTGCCACACGCGGACTCGCGAGCTTTCATTGGAAACTCAGCAGGCGGACATTTTGGTTGCGGCAGTCGGCAGACCCAAGTTGATTACGGCAGACATGGTAAAACCGGGGGCGGTCGTGATTGATGTGGGAATTACCATTGCCGAAAATGGCTTTGTCGGTGATGTTGATTTTGATGGTGTTAAGGAAGTCGCCGGTTTTATCACACCAGTCCCCGGCGGCGTTGGTCCGATGACACGCGCAATGTTATTAGAAAATACGTTAAAGTTAGCACTGGCTCAGAAGGAAAAATAGGTTTATCAGTTGATGGATGAATTCAACGCTTGAACTTGCGTATTACGCATCATAAAAAAATGGAGGTTTATTATGGCATTTCCCGGATTTGATCTTAACGATAAAGTGATGTTAGTTACAGGTGCAGGTAAAGGCATCGGGCGAGGTATCGCGCTCGCCGCAGCACAGATGGGTGCCGACGTACTTTTGAACAGCCGGACGCGCTCCGATCTCGAAGAGGTTGCGGAAGAGATACGGGCAGCGGGTGGTAAGGCTGAACCTGTCGTTTTCGATGCGAGTAAAATGGATGAGATCGCTCGCGGTTCACAAGAGGCGATCGATGTTTGGGGACGGGTTGATGTCCTCGTCAATAACGCCGGCACGAACCGTCCGAAGCCTGCGCTTGAGGTAACCGAGGACGATTGGGACACTGTTTACGACTTGAATCTCAAGGGATTGTTTTTCCTTACGCAGACGCTCGTGAAGCCGATGATTGAACGGGAGAGCGGCAAGATTATCAATATCACTTCGACAATGGCGTTGGTGGGAGGGGCCCTGCGGACAATTTATTCCGGCAGCAAGGGTGGGGTTGTGGCATTGACAAAAGGCATCGCGGTCGAGTGGGCACCTCACAACGTAACGGTGAATACGGTTGCTCCGGCATTCACGCGAACACCGCTTGCGAATGAGCTCTTAAAGCGCAAGGAGTTCTACGAAGATGTCGTGCGTCGGATTCCGATGGGACGAGTCGGCGAGGTCGAAGAAGTTGTCGGTGCGGTGTTGTACCTTGCTTCGGAAGCTGCGAACTGGGTGACGGGTCAAACTATCGCTGTCGATGGCGGCTGGGTCGCTTGGTAGATGATTCAATGACGCATCTGAGTCGGCACACAAGCGGCGGTTATCGCTTGTATTACTTCGCGATCTCCAATAAAGCAATTACGAATTTGGAAAACGCACTCCAAAAAGAGGAACAATAGGGAGCAAAAAATGACGACAAGCGTTTCCGCAAACGGAGTCACCATGCCCGAAATGGTTTCCATCAAGGCGACCGAAATCTCAGCACCCCCTGGGTGGGCACTGATGGAACGTAATCTGATCGATCTTATGGAGGAAGCGGCACCTATGATGGTCAAGAAGTATACGGAACCAGGGGGTGCCCTTTACTTCGCGGAAGACTTCGACGATCTGTATGAGCAGTTCTACAACTGGTGCCTGTTCTACGCTATCGGTGCCGATGAGAATCTACTCAACCTAGCATTACAAGGGTGGAATGCAACGACTCGAATCAGTGATGACAGCTTCAATCATCGCCTTCGACATAACAATTTTACAAAAGTATTCAGACCGTCGATGCACAACGAATTCTGGAATCTAGCGCAATCGACGGAGTGGCATCACCTCGGCGAAGGCAACATGGCGCTTTACGATTTTGGCGTCGCTTGCCCCACTGTTTCGGAGAACGTCCGTCGAGCGCGGAGATTTGCTGCGATGTTCATCGGGGAGGATCCGGAAGCCCCTAATTATGACCCTGAGCATAAGATCCTGCGATCGCCGTTTCATTCGAGTCAGGGACCGAGGTTACATGCAGATGCGGATTTCGCCAACACTATGCTGCTTGCCGGAAGATTTCTAGGTGGAGAGGTCAACTATTACGGTGTGCGTGCAAGTCTTTATCCAATTGTCGAAGATCTCGAACTGAATTGGTATGAAGACCCAAAACGGAGGGAAGAGATTGTCGAACTGTTCGAGAAGTTGGTCTTACATTCCGACACACCCAATAGTTTAGGTGCTACTGCCCTCGTCACCAATGCTTACCTGTATACAGGTGATGAGAAGTATAAGCGATGGGTATTGGAATATACGGAAGCTTGGCTGGATCGGATGCGTCGCAATAACGGAATTATGCCCGACAATGTGGGACCTACCGGAAAGATTGGAGAATATCGCAATGGTGTGTGGTGGGGTGGACAGTATGGCTGGAATCACTATCAAGGCTACAATATCATGTTTCACTCGCTCACCATCGCCGCAGAATGTGCCTTGCTGCTCACCGGTGATTTCGGCTATCTTGAACTCCTCCGTTCCCAGATTCAGCTGCTGTTAGATAATTCGGTGACGCGGGAAGATGGGCAACTTATTATGCCCACGCGATATGGTCCCGACGGCTGGTGTTATGATTCACCAGTCGGTCCCTCAAACGATGGTATTCTACCCATGAGAGGGGTCTATACGGGTCCGATTCCATGGCGGATGCAGGAGCTTGCCCACCTGTACCATGCGTCAATGTCCCCCGAAGATTATGAACTAATCACGCGGATACGAGATGGCGAGGTGGAACGCGACTGGAATGAAATTGGAGACAGGGGTGGCGAGAAGAATGGCGGCGAAACAGAATTTGCCCGCTTTCAATACTACGATGGGATGAATCCAGAGTGGCCCGAGAAGATCCTGAGCGCGGAATACCGATGGGCACTGGAGGCTTTCGATAAAATTCGCCTTGACGATCGCACTGTTGAGGAAATTATTACAACGAACTACTTTCCACCCAGTCCTGTTTTTACGAAAGGATTGACACAGGTTACGATGGGGGCACCACAGTCGGTTTATAACGGTGGGCTTCTCCGAGCCACCGTGCGCTACTTTGACCGGGACAATGCTCGCCCCGGCTTGCCGAAAGATGTCGCTGCCCTTGTCGATAAATTGGCATCGGATGCTGTCGGAATCCAGTTAGTGAACCTCAGCACAACTGAGACTCGAAACGCCATTGTGCAGGCTGGTGCTTTCGGAGAACATCAATTTACTGCGCTCAAATATCAAGAGACGAGCCAAGAGGGCTTACATCAAAATCCCTATCTATGGCTCCGGTCGGAGCGGTCATACTCAGGAAAAGAAATCCCGGTCAATGCGAAGTATTTCGCGGTTCAACTTCCACCCTCAACCTCCATCAGGCTAGAGGTCGGTATGCGTCGTTTTGTGAATAATCCAAGTTACGCCTTCCCGTGGCACGGGGAGACGATTCCGGTGCC
>JAKZSX010000096.1:0-17684 GCA_047517405.1 Candidatus Poribacteria bacterium
CTTCGATTCCACAAGTTCGGCATGGCAGCCCTTGGGCAGCGCAAGTACGTTATTGTGATGGATGCTCATGGATTGCTCAAACGAATGCACCTCGCTGTAGATGCGTTGAGAGGCGTGCCCTTCCGCGGGCACGAGACGGTAGAAACAGATCGCTTCGCCAGAGATTGAGTGAATAGGTGTTTCGCCGACAATCAACGCATGTTCGTCACGGTTGAAATCGTCGCCCGGTTCGAGGATGACGGCTGCCGTTTCAAGAAAGGAGGGTGCTTTACAGATTGCGACCTCGACAGACTCGTCGTGCGCGAGAATTTCGTATGTTGTCCGATAAGGGATAGATGCACGATACGCCTCGCCGCCAAAGACATTCGCGCGTTCACCGATGAGTCCGTGGGCTTTATTCCCGTTATGCCCGACAAGCAATTCGCACTGACCTCCGAGTACAACCAGCATAACCTCGTTATCCCCCGTGTCTTCAAAGAAAGATTCACCAACGCCAAGGTTGAGGATGCCGAGCTCGAGGCGCGTTAGCTCCATTTCGCAGCCTTCAATAATTCGGATATATCCTTTATCCGGTTGGTATTTCTTGTGTAAATTCATTGCAGATCTGCTCATTTGTCTTGATAGTCAAGGCTTCTCGTTCTAACGCTTCACGCTAAGAATTTCGCGACGTCCGTTGCACCCGATAGAATTGAATGGACTTGATTGTAGTTTGTATATTTTAATCGCATTATACCATCAAAACAACTCGTTAGCGATCCAAAATAGAATTCACTATCAACCTCTCATCTTTGACTCATGAGACCCCCTAAGAATTGGCAATTGACAATTCCTGTACGACTCGCTATAATTGACGTACTAATTCGGGATGTGATAGAAGCAGAGAGGTAAATCGAACCTTTACCCAATGGAGAACGGTGATGAAACAGATTGATGGCGGAATAACCGCAGTACCGGGGTTAAGAGCAACCGGCGTCCACGGAGGATTGAAACCGGATAACGAAAAGGATGTTGCCCTGATAGTAGCGGATGCGCCGGCGGTTGCGGCGGGTGTTTTCACGAAAAATCGTGTTTGTGCACCAGTCGTTTTGGTGTGCCGTGAAAATATCAGTGACCATACGGCTCAAGCGATTGTCGTCAATAGCAAGAACGCTAACGCATGTACGGGCGAGGTCGGACTGGCGAATGCACGACAGATGACCGGACTGGTGGGGGAAGCACTCGGCATCGATCCAAGCCTCGTATTAGTGGCTTCGACAGGGGTCATTGGGCAGCAGTTGCCGATGGATAAAATTACTAACGGCATCAGTCTCGCCGCGGCGGCTTTGGAACCAAACGGTGGGCATGATGCCGCCCTCGCGATCATGACGACGGACACCGTCCCCAAAGAGATCGCCGTTGAGGTTGAGGTTGGAGGGAAAACCGTCAGGATTGGTGGTATGACGAAGGGCGCGGGGATGATTGCTCCGAACCTTGCTACGATGCTCGCTTTTCTAGCGACAGATGTGAATATTGCGAGTGAGTCGCTGCAGCAGGCGTTGAGCGAGTCTGTTGCGAAGTCTTTCAATCGCATGACAATTGATTCGGATACGAGCACAAACGACACAGTGCTAATCATGGCAACGGGCACCGCGGGGAATCCAGAAATTACCAACACAGCAGACAATGATTACGAGGCGTTCCGTGAAGGGCTGGACTTTGCCTGCATTGAATTGGCGAAGAAGATCGCGCGAGACGGAGAGGGCGCAACGAAACTAGTCGAGGTGGTCGTGAAAGGTGCGAAGAACGAAGCGGAAGGGGAGATGACAGCCCGTGCAATCGCAGAGTCGCCTCTCGTAAAGACCGCTGTTTTTGGGGCGGATGCAAATTGGGGACGTATTATGATGGCGATTGGGAAATCGGAAGCGGAATTTGACCCGTATCAGGTGAATGTTTGGCTCAATGATTATCAACTGGTCAAGGATGGGATGGACGCAGGGTTTGATGAGGATAAAGCAACGGAACTCTTTTCCGAGGATACTGTGACGATGACTGTCGATCTGAATGCCGGCGATGCAGCGGTAACCATGTGGACGTGCGATTATTCCTACGATTATATTAAAATCAATGCGGACTACCGGACGTAGTATCAGTTACCCACCAAATCCCGCTTCGATCCAACGGGAAATGCGCGTTCCTAAATGCTCCACATCTTCAGAACACAGTTGGTGGATGCAACCATAGCGGCGCGATGCGTTCCGGCAAGCGTTTTTCTGTCTCTGCTGCATCCGTTTTGCCCCCATTGCCAGAAGTTTAACAAGGTTGAATATAGGTTTTGATGAGGAATCGAATCGTTGGAGTCCCTATCTTGTTGAGAATTCAGACCAAGGAGAAATGAGGCTTATGCTTACACCTGACGAAAAACAATTTTATGACGAAAACGGTTACATTCTGAAGCAAGGGCTTGTCTCGCTTGAGGAGATAGAAAAGATTCGAGAGGAAATCCACGACATCCATAATCGGATGGCAAAACAACCGATTGACGGAGTCGAACTGGCGTGGGAGGAATTCGATGCCCCAAACATGCCGCCGCGGATTAAGCAACTAATACAGAGCGAGCGGGTCAGTCCAACCCTGAACAAAATCTTACGTTCGGACGCAATGCTGGATATTATCGAGCAACTGATTGGTCCTGATATTTCATTGTTTCACAGCAAACTGCTCCCCAAAGGTGCCAAAGCTGGTACGGCGATTCCATGGCATCAGGATTATGCCTACTGGCATCTGGACGATAACCGTCCACTGATGGTCAACTGCCAACTGGCAATTGACGCAACAACACGGGAGAATGGCTGCATCCAGTTTGTCCCTGGCAGCCATAAATGGGGGTTGCAGGAACACGAACGGGGACAAGAGAAGTTTCGGCTGTTTCTGCCGGGGCACTACCATGAACGTGATGATGCCGTCCCGGTAGAGATGAAACCAGGGGCTGGCGTTTTTTTTAATGCACTAATTATTCACGGCTCTGCTGCCAACACATCAACGTGCCCTCGACGAATGAATACCTTCGCCTATAATGTTACGGGCAACGGCGTGACCCAGTGCCGGGAGGCACTTCGGGGCAAACCGCTTTGAAATATTAAGCGACGAGAATTGAAGTATTCAAGCCTTGAAATGTTCAGGGTTTGGAGCCGTGGTGTAGTGGCACCTACCGTTTCCAGCCGCATGACCCCAAGCACTGTCTGCATCCTTACCGAACTCACGTTAATATATGAGGGCTTTGAAAATGCAATCCATCGCACGGGCATGGATGGTTGGGTGTGTGCTCATAGTTGTGAATTGTTATTGGCTCATACAAATGGAGAGTCTCCGGAGCGCTTTTGGTGCGACGTTTTTTTCTTTGTTCTTCAATGCGGTCTTCACGATCTGGATGCTCTTTTTATTGAATCGGCTGCTGCGCCGATTTACGCCGAAACTCGCTTTCGACAACAGGGAACTATTGACCATTTATATCATGGTCAACATGGTGTCATCGCTCTGCTCCTACACCGCCCAGCTGACAGTCATACCGCATGCCATCACCTATCCCTTTTGGGGAGCGACGCCAGAAAATGACTGGCGACAACTGTTCCACAAAGATCTCCCTCAATGGCTTGTTGTTAAAGAGCCAGCTGTTCTAATAGGGTATTACCGTGGCGAAGCCAACTTGTATACAGCACTCCATTTGGCAGCGTGGCTACCTCCACTGCTTTGGTGGTCATTTTTTACCCTTGTCCTCGTCTTTGTCATGTTGTGCATTAATATCATCGTCCGCAGGCAGTGGATTGAACACGAGAAACTCGCTTATCCGATTGCTGAGATTCCGCTGACTCTAGTCCAGTCAGGTGGGTATAGCCGATTGATGTGGATTGGATTTGCCATCGCCGCAGGGATTAATATCGTAAATGGACTCCACTTTATGTATCCGAGTTTCCCGGGATTAACATTTGTCAAATTTAGACATATCGGCTACATCTTTACAGAGGAACCGTGGAACGCGCTCAGGGCAATGCGAGTCTCGTTTATTCCCTCGATTATTGGATTAAGTTTCTTCATGCCGCTTGATGTCCTGTTTTCGTGTTGGTTCTTCTACCTTTATTGGCAGGGGATGCGGGTTGTGGGTGCTTTCGCGGGTTGGCACACATATCCGGGCTATGGTCGGCACGCCTATATTGTGCAAGAATCGGTTGGGGCATATTGTGCCGTGTTGGCGATTGCGATTTGGCGAGCAACACGACACTTGGCTCAATCCCGGAAGCAATCCGTTATCGGAAATAGAGAGAGGGAGCCGGCTGATGCCCCAATGTCGTATCGAATGGCATGGGGTGGAATGATTTGCGG
Source organism: Candidatus Poribacteria bacterium (assembly GCA_047517405.1). Classification (GTDB taxonomy): domain Bacteria; phylum Poribacteria; class WGA-4E; order WGA-4E; family PCPOR2b; genus PCPOR2b. Next base: position 4,357 of record JAKZSX010000096.1, read on the forward strand.
GATGATTATTCTTATGTTATTCTGTTATGAGGCTGGCATGACAATAGGAGTGGCAATAGGCTTTGTTCTTTTTTATTATTACCTCTCGACATGTATCACTCGACTGCGCGCCGAATTTGGCTTTCCACTCCACGACGTCCACTTTGGAGGTCCGATTCAGATGATCACCTCCGCGTTCGGGACTGCGAATCTGTCGCAACGGACGCTTGTCGCCATGCCGTTCTTCTAGCATATCAGTCGTATCTACCTGAGCCATATCATGCCGCACCAATTGGAAGGGTTTAAAATTGCTTCAAGAAGCCGGATGAGTCCCAAAAGAGCATTCTGGTCAATGCTGTTAGCGTGTGCTTTTGGAATCGTAGTAATTTTCTGGCTCCTACTCCACCTCAGTTATCGCTACGGTCTTGAGAATACTCCTTATCCACCTTGGGGACAAGAGGTATGGTTTTACTTGCAAGACTGGTTACGCAATCCGACAGAAGTGGATTATCATCACATGGCTTTGATGGGGCTAGGGGCTGTGGTCGCATCCGTTTTGACATTCGTGAGAGCGCGATTTGTCTGGTGGCCTCTTCATCCGATGGGCTATGCACTGGGGGGAAGTTTTGGGATGAGCTTTTTGTGGACCAGCTTGCTGGTGGCTTGGGTGTTGAAGTGGCTTATTCTACGATATGGGGGGATTATGCGATATAGGCGAGCTGTTCCTGTGTTCCTCGGACTAATACTAGGAGAATTTACAGTGGCTGCCATCTGGACAATTCTTGGTATCTGTTTCAATTGGCCCGAACTATTTAATTTTTGGCATTAATTTTTGGCGTCCCTGATAGGCGTGATCTACAGTCACTTAAAAAGTGTGACGACCACATTCAATTTTTTCGTTCAGCTAGAGTTATACAACGTGCAGTGCGGTTTACGTGACCCCGTCGCGGACATAGTTAGGCGTTAGTGAGAAGTAATCGCCAGATTGTCCATCTAGTAATTGGGTGTAGCCAATTCGTGCAACGCTTGCGCCACGCGGCACGTTAAAGATTGGATCGGCGAGGGGCACATCATCGCCGAATTGTTCTAGAATAACGGGAGCGTATCGCTGCAAACCATCTCCAACAAAGATTGCAGCGTCATCGATTCGACTCAAAAGTGACTCAATCGGCACACAGAGATCATCAGACTTTCGCAGGAGATTTTGTCCCCCACGAAAAAGTGCACCGTACACCTCATCTTTCCGTGCATCGAGGATTGGACAGATTAATCGGTCTGTATAGCGGAGGTTGTATGCGATTGCCTCCAGCGTCGAGACACCGATAATCGGTTTCTTGAGGGCGTAGCAGAGCGATTTGATTGTGCCCACACCAATTCGGATGCCCGTAAATGACCCCGGACCTATCCCAATAGCACATGCGTCAAGGTCATGTACAGTCAGATCCGCCCACTTTAAGATCTGGTCTATAGCGGGCATCAGTCTAGATGAATGGGCTTTGACAATGCTAAGGGTATGTTCAGCGACAAAATGTTGTCCATCAATTAAACCGACGCTGCCGATGGGAGTTGATGTATCAACGCCAAGAATTTTCATGCTTGGAGACCGTTACGTTCTTTCTGAGGACTGGAATTACCTTTTCGGTTCATCACTTGTTTACACAAGGATTTTAGCGAACAACAGCGTGTCGCCTGCTATTTTTTTCTTTGGGTCGATTGGTTCGTTAATCTTTTGAATCGATTTCAAGCTGGTTCCAAAGCTGCACGGCCAAACTCGCCAATGGAAGCCCCACCACGTTAAAGTAGCACCCCTCGATTCGCTCGACAAAAGCCCCAGCTTTCCCTTGTATTCCGTAAGCACCCGCCTTATCTGACGATTCGCCGCTGCGGACATATGCCAAGATCTCCGATTGACGCAATCTCCTAAAATAGACTGTTGTTTTTTCCGTCCATACCACTTCGTTTTCCCGTTCGATATCAATTAACACAACGCCGGTGATTACTTCATGTCGGTTTCCGCTGAGGCGCGTTAAAATTTCGATGGCGTGTGTATCGTTCTCCGGTTTACCGATTGGCTCCCCATCAATAACCACAAGGGTATCTGCACCGATAACAAGCCCTACATCGAACTTGGCAGCGACCATTCTCGCCTTTGTAAGAGCGAGTTTTTGGACAGCAATTGTCGGAGATACATGTGTAATCTTTGGCTCGTCAACTTCACTGGGGCACACCTGAAATGGGAGATCAATCTGCTTGAGTAGATCTGCGCGGCGTGGCGATTTTGAGGCAAGGATAATATTGGGCAGGGCGTTGTACAAGTGGGGGCTTTCAATCATTTAAGTTGAAACCACCGGGTGTTGCGTTCAGTCCGTATCTTTAACAATCCGGCATTTATCAGTTCCGCAAACCCCTTCTGAATTTCCCATTTGGATAAATTAATCTGTTGCAGCCGTTTATCCAACCGAGGTGCCCGGAACCAGCCATCCTCCATTGGGGATTGGTCGGTATCCCTAAAAACCTCTAGCGCACCATACAAACGAAGAGCTGTTGACGAAAGCCCTGCTAAAGGATTGACTGCGCCGTAGCAAGATAATGTTGCTTGTGTCAAAGACATCGTTCTCTCCTAGCGTTAAATCGATGTTCGGTCAACTTTTGTAAGCCGTTAATGCCGGTTGGCACTATGTGGGTGCACAAAGAGCTTCCAAGAAGATAATACGTTCAGCCAGAGAGAATCGTTTCAAAAACAGGTACTTCACCCATTTCGTCATCTGCCTTCAACCGTCACAATCTCCTCCTGTGTCTGATCAAGTGTTAAAAAGGGAAATCAACCGCAAAACCACCGGTCGTCCACGTAGAGCGGTTTCTATTTCGATAATAGCTAGCCGTTCTCAACACAAACTGTGCCATCTCCGTCCACCGTCAGCGCGGTGGTATGGAGCGATGAGCATGGTCCATACATAACAGCGCGCTGTGCCTCTGTCATACCTTCCACAAGATCTTCGCCCCAATAGATCTCTGGGGGTGCGATTTCTCTTGCGACACCTGCCCGCACGGATGTCCGGTCAGCATATTTGAAGAGGACCGATCGGCGAGGATGTTCGCCACGCCACGGGAGGGTGCCGTGTGTTTGGGCACCGTCCATGAAGAAAATCACATCGCCTGCCTTCATCTCCGGTTGGCTGACCACGCCCATATCGTCGTCACAGGTTCGCACACCGTGAGGCATACGAAATCTAGACTTGTGGCTGCCGGGTACGCAGGCGAATCCACCATCGCCTGCGTTGATGTCAGATAACTGCCAAGTAACAGTCACCCCACCGCAGTGCATCTTGTTGTTCTGATGATGATAAGCAACGTAGGGTCTATGGGGTTCGCCCTGTCCGTGCAACGTCAAACCTTCGGTGCCTTTCACACTGTCGGTCACCCAGGGACCGTGATCGAATCGGAAACCCGTTCCACACATCACATTGAGACGCATGATAATTTGCGGGTGCACTAGCATCTTGCGGAAAGGCACACAATATGGTTCTTCTAATTCAAGTAGGCCGTGGAGGGCGCGGTGTTCGGTGCCTTTTAGGGTCTGAGAACCCCGAGCCCCCTCATCGGGTTTGCCAACATAAATTCGATCTGCATAGTGGTCAATTGCTTCATTGGCTGCTGCAATTTCATCGGCTGTCAGTACGTCTCTAAGGATAAGGTATCCAGTGATGTCCCAGAAGTAACGGTCACGCTTGTCCATTGTGTATATCTCCATTTCGCAGGTCATACCGATTCTGATTGTTAATAGTCCATAAGACTCCGCCCCATCCGATACGGTCTATAGCAGGCGTCAAGCTAACGTTGGTCGGATTTTACTCCACAACCCAAGTTTTCTTTCCGTCGGATTCGAGCAAGGGAAGTTCGCCGCCCGTATGAACGCCAGGACCGTAAAGCACAGCATATTGTTCAGGTGAGAGGGTTTTCGTCCATTCGCCGAAGCGTGCTTCGGGTGCAAAGAAACGCCCCACCGAGCGGGCAACGCCGCGGGAAGCGTATTTGTAAAGGATAGAACGTCGTTGACCTTTTCCCCTCCAAGGGAGTGTGCCGTGGGTGGCAGTCTCTGCAAAGAAGAGGATATCCCCTGCCTTCATCACTGGCTGCACGGTCAACCCCATGTCGTCCTCCACAGTCCGGACGCCAGCGGGTGTCGGTTCACAGGCCTTGTGGCTGCCGGGAACAACCGCAAACCCGCCATCGCCTTCGTTGACATCGGTGAGCTGCCATGCCACAGTAACCCCTCGGCAGTAGATAGCTCCGTTCTGCTGATGATACCAGACAGCGGGACTGAAAGGTTCTCCTGCTCCGTGCAATTGGTGTCCTTCCGTTCCAGCTGTCGCTCCAATCATTAACGGTCCATGGTCGAGACGGAATCCCTTTCCACACATCCCGTTTAGGCGAGAGACGAGCACTGGATGGACTAGGAAGTCGCGAAACGGTTCGCGATAGGGCTTCTCCCATCCCAACATCCCCGTCAGTTCCAATCGTCCTGTTTGCCCCTGAAGCGTTGACGATCCACGAGCCAAGCCCCCGTCGTCAACCGAACGGGCGCGGACTTTATCGGCATAGTAATCAATCGCTGCATTACATTTGTCAACTTCCTCTGATGTCAACGCACCGCGAACGACAAGATAGCCTGTGAGATCAAAAAAGTACTTTTCTTCGTCGGACATGACATGTTTATTGTTGCCCATGGAATTTTCTCCTAAGTCTCTAAGATGTAAGTGAAATCCCGAACCGCTGAGGGGCCGAAACCGAGATGAAATTAGCTTTGAGGCGTTGTATTGGTCAGCAAATGTTCAATATGCTCGATGAGAAGTGTTGTAAGCGTATTAATCTCCTTCTCACTCGACACGACTACATCTGCAAACGCTTTACTTGGCTCAACCCAAGCAAAGTGCATAGGGCGAGTCGTGGCATAATATTGCTGGATGCATGAATCTACCGTGCGTCCACGCTCCCGAATGTCTCGTATCAACCGACGGATGAAACGGATATCGGCAGGCGCGTCAGCGAATACTTTCAGATCAAGTAGCGATCGGATCGGATCAAGTGCGAGTAGTAGAATGCCTTCGACTAGCACAACCGCCTTGGGTTGAAGCGTACGGGCTCCAGGGCGGCGAGAATGCGTCGTGAAATCGTAGCAGGGCACCTCAACGACTTTCCCACATCTAAGTTGGCGTATCTGTTGGGCCAATAATTGGACATCCAGCGCATCAGGGTGATCGAAATTCACCTCTGCTCGTTCTTCAAGGGGGCGATGACTAAGATCTTTGTAATAGGAGTCAAGGCTCAACACAGCGGATCTGCGGCTGCCCAGTCGTTCATGAGCTGCTGTGGCGAGCGTTGTTTTGCCAGATCCACTTCCCCCTGAAAATCCGATGAGGGTGGGTGTCAATCCGATTGCGGTAGTCATAAAATCATTATCAACACCTAGACAAGGTAGCATGGCTTTCGCAGACAATAGCACACAACGACATTGACCATCGAAACCAAGTTACACGCCCGTCTCCCTGTTTAACTCATAGTCTGCGAGTGCATCTCTTTCGTTTTGGTAGATAAAATTTTCAAGGCTTGCCGCTCCCAATTGCTCGAAAATTCGTGTTAGCGTCGCCGACAGTCCATAGACCTTGAGGTCCCCACCGTTCTGTCTCAATTCATTTGCTTTGCTGACCAATATGCCTAATCCTGAGCTATCAATTCGACGCGTCCTGCTGAGATTGACAATGACTTTCATCGTGTTTTGGCGGATAAGTTGCTCAAGTATTTGGCCCAACTGAGCCGATGAAAGCGCGATAAGGTCGGTGTCAACATCAATGATTTGAATTGTCGCCTTTTGGCGTTGAGTCTGACGCCACGTATCAACTGCGATCTGTACCTCCGCACTTGACAAGGGATCTGCTAACCCCATCACCTTGTAAGAGGCGATGTCATCCGGTGCTTCAGCCGATAAATCCAGATCGTGTTCTGGTGGAAGGTATTCACGAATTGTTATTGATCTTGTTGCCATGAGAGAATCCTTTCTCATATTAAAAAAAATCTATCTCACTTCAACCCACCAATGGGCGAAGACCGACTCTTTTTATTTTACCTTAGTTTCTCCACACAGGTCAAATAAAATCCCTTTGTCCTTGAAACCAAACCGTGTTATAATGTTGACATTACAGTAGGGAAGGACCGAGTGTTCATCCCTGATTCCAATTATAAAGGAGTGCTTTCATGAACACCTCAGATCTGCCCAATATTTTGCTCATTATGTCTGACGAACATGCCCCGATGTACAGTGGACCATATGGACACCCTCTGGTTAAGACTCCGCATATGGATCGTCTCGCTGCCGACGGCGTCACATTTACCAACGCCTACTGTAACTCGCCCCTTTGTGCGCCTTCGCGGATGTCCTTTATGACAGGTCGCTATATTCATCACATCGGTGCTTGGGACAACGCTACTCCCATCCCCACTGATACGGTTACTTGGGCACATCTCTTACGCGGAGTCGGCTACGATGCAGTCCTCTCTGGCAAACAGCACTTCGAGGGGCCTGACCAACTTCACGGGTTCCGCGCCCAACTTGCCCGTGACCTCCATGCTGAGAACAATCACGGTATCATTGATTGGGAAAACGGCACACCCGCCGCAGACCGCCCTTGGTCCGGGCTTGAGCAGGCAGGCCCCGGAACCACCACGGAAATTGAAGTCGATGATCTGGTAGAGGAGCAGGCATTGGCTTACCTTCGCGATCCGGCACGCAAAGATCAGCCTTGGGCACTCAACGTCTCTTTCATCGCACCGCACTTTCCCCTCGTTGTGCCGCAACGATTCTGGGATCTTTATCCTCTGGATGAAATTGACATGCCGGAGATTCCGCAGGATCATTTGGAGAATCAACATCCGGTCTTCAAGCGGATGCGGAGCATGTTTGGTTGCGTTGATTTCCCGGAAGAGCTAGTGCGGAGAGGACGCGCAGGCTACTACGGTCTTATCACCTATCTCGACGAAAAGATTGGGCGTCTCCTTCAAACCCTTGAAGATACCGGACAGTTAGATAACACCGTAATTGTGTATACTAGCGATCATGGCGAAATGAATGGGGAGCACGGCATGTGGCGGAAATCTAACTTCTATGAGGCCTCTGTCGGTGTGCCGCTTCAAATTGCTTGGCCTGAACATCTTCCCGCCGGACGTCGGGTTGATGAGGTTGTTTCGCTTGTAGATCTTATCGCCACAGTTGTTGACATTGCAGATGCGACGCCAATCACCCCATTAGATGGCAACAGTTTGATACCTCTGATGCAGAGTGAAGCGGAAGATTGGAAGGACGAAGCGTTTTCCGAATACTTAGCGCACGGTGTGGCACGCCCGGTTGCGATGCTCCGGCGAGGTAGATACAAACTCATCTACAGTTTGGGCGACTCGCCGCAACTCTACGATGTTCAGAGCGATCCAAATGAATTCAATGACCTCGCTGGGGATGCTGCATATCAGTCAATTCTCGAAGACCTCCAAGCGGAACTGCTATCTCACTGGGATCCGGTTGACTTAGAACAACGTGTGCGACGGAGTCAGAAGGAACGGATGCTCATTGAAGCTGCAACTGACGGAGCGTGGCGCGGGCTTAAAGTGTCTTAAAGGAATTGCGGCACGGAAATCCTTCCACCGTAAGTGACGATCTAGGAACTGAACAGCCATTTCTACCTGTTTAGTCCCGATTTATTAGAGGGTGGCGGGATCCTCAAGCCCTAGAAGACCAAGCGTGTCACGATGTAAGATTTGGGATGGCAAATCCTCTGGCAGCGGCGGAAGTCGCATTTCTTGGGAGAGTCGAACGATATCGTGTAGTCCCTTGACCGATTCATCGAAAGTGGTTATCGGATAATCGGTGCCGAAAAGTAGCTTGTCGGTGACGCCGTATTCGACTGCCGATCGTAGCGAATTGTAGTATTGCCAAGGGCGGTAGAATAGGGCAGAGATGTCTGCAAAAACGTTGGGTTGCTTTCGGATAAGAACAATAGCTTCCAATTCCCAAGGGTGCCCGATGTGGGCAATAATCATCTTCAGATCAGGGAAACGAAGCGCGATATCTTCGAGCAAAACCGGATTGGCGTACTTTAGCGGTGCCTTGCGAGGATAGGTGGTGCCTTGATGGAACATGATTGGTAAGCCAAGTTCCTCCGCTCGCGCAAAGATTTGCAGGGCGCGAGGGTCTAGCGGATCCCAGCCACCATAGATTGGGCTCATCTTCAGTCCACGAAGTCCGAGCTCCTGAACAGCGCGGTCTACCTCCGCGAGGGCATTGTCTTCAGTCGGACAGATTGCGGCAAAACCGATTAGTTTCTTCGGGTCTGTGCGAATATATTCGGCAACGGTATCGTTGACGGTGAGAAACCCTGTGAGCGGTGCACGCAACCCAAACACAATCGCACGGTCTACTTTCGCCACAGCTGAAGCGTGCATCTCCGGTGTGATGTCGAGGTCGACCTCTTGCCGACGCATGATGAAGGTTTCGCGGGCGAGTTCCTCGGTTAACTCCCCCGGATACCGCCAGAAATGGGTGTGACAGTCAATAATCATGGGTATTCCAACCTTTTGGGGTAAGTTAACCGCATAGCGATTTAGCGAGTGAATCCCTGTTAATCTGAACTAAGTTGCGAGGATGTGTTGACCAACTTTCAGCTACCTATTGCCCCATGCCACACTTAGCTGGATTGGCACATCAATACAATAGATACTAATCCGCTTCTCTCATAGCTTGAGAATATTCGACAGCAAATGCAATCATCGCTTCTGCGACTTTGATTCCTGTAACCGCTTCAATTTCTTCAAACCCTGGTGAAGGATTAACCTCTAGTACCATTGGACCCGCCAGCGTCTCCAACAGATCTACCCCCGCAATATTCAATTCCATCGCTTCGGCAGCCCGGAGGGCTGTGTCGATATATTCGCTATGGAGTTCTACAGGATGTCCCTGCCCACCGCGGTGGATGTTTGATCGAAACTCACCTGCCTGCGCCGTTCTTTTCATCGCAGCAACAACCTTTCCGCCGACGACAATCGCTCGTATGTCATTCCCCGCAGATTCGTTGATGAAGGACTGAGTGACATAATCCTGATGGAGGTCGCACATCGCTCCAATCGCTGATTTGAGCGATGTCGGGGTGTCAAGCAGCAAAATTGCGTTGCCGTGAGTTCCCGCAAAGGGTTTCATAATAAAAGGGTACTCGCCAGTCTGATGTACAGCTCTATCCACATAGCGGGCTGAACCGGCAGCAAAACTGGGGGGGACAGGTATGTCGTGCTGGGCAAGGATGCGGAGGGCGCGGAATTTATTTCGGGCATTCGCAATTGCGTAAGATTGATTGATTACCGGCGTACCAGTCCATTCAAAATGCGCCACCACTTCTTCGCCGTATTGAGCTGTTGCCGCACTTAAACGCGGGAGAACCACATCGAAATCTGTGGCGGGGAGGCCTTCGTAATAAATAGGAGCTCCCGAACTGCCGATATGGAGATAGAATCCAAATGGGTTGAGAACTGTCGGGGTGTGACCGATTGCGAGGGTAGCTTCAACCAATCGTCGGGTGGCGTGGTTTTGCGTACCGAGAGAGATGATACCGATTTTCATTCTGGTATAGACTCAAGTCTCAATGTTTTTGTATCTTTCCAATTCGTACAATATCGCGCTCGATTCCGTAATGCCCGCACAAGCAAACAGAACTGGAGCCGGTATGCTAAATCCTAAATACCCGGCATGTTGTGTGTCTGGCTCAATTCCCTCAACAAGATTGCTCAACAGTGCCGGTGGTTCTCCATCAAAAAGGTTTCGAGTTCTTCAATGGTGTCAAAAATCCGTTCACATAGATGCTCAAAAAACGGACTACGTGCATGGGAGTATACGGCATAAACCGGTTTGTTATAACGGGAAGCAAAGTTCATCTCACTCAAGACACCGGGGGAGAGTTTGTCAGTTGGATAGATAACAATAATAAAATCGCTCTGGTGAATGAATTGGTAATCTCTGGAGATAGTGCGAGTCTTAATCTGCACCTCGAAATTTTGGTCGATATCACTGACAGTTGTGATTTCGGTGTCATCTGCCTCCTCCTGAGAGGATTCGACGGAATGAATTAGGTCCATATCTTCAACGTCGAGCGGATCAAATATGATAAAATCTTTCCGCATCTTTGAACCAAACGCGCGAATGGTTTCAATCTGATCCGGTGCCTCTCGGCGGATAAACGTGATTGGATAACTCAAGTAAAATTTCTTCTTTTTTGAAAAGAGCAGGTCATAAAAGTTTTCCAGATCGTGCTGTCGAGCGACGGTATAGTGAATTTTTCCTTTGAGGTTGGCTAATTGTTTGGTCAAAAATTCTTCTTCATCGAGCCAAACGTTGATTTCGTCGCGTCGCATACCTGCCCATTGCGGATTATCCTCCATACGCTGAGCGATGTCCGCTAGATTATCCACCACATTGATGAAAACATCAGCCGGCAAGTGCTCCATATCTCGAAACGAGATGCCTTCAGCCAGTTTTCCATTCCAACGAAAGCAAGCGTGCAAACCGACGAAGGTGTGCTCATAGTCATGTGCAGTGTTGGCGATCTCATAGAAAGCCGATCTGCGCGCCAACGAGAGGACAGCGGGATCGGAGTCGAGCACCTTGTCAGTGAATTTAACTCCGGATGCTGCAGCCGCGCTGTGCATAAAATCGCCGACGTTAAAAAACCCAATCCGCATCCCTTTATCCCGGCAGAGCGCTTCAAACTCTTGCATCAGTTCTTTTCGCCCCGAACAACTAATTCCTGTGCAGATGATGTTCATAGGAATGCTCCGGTTTGGGTGAGTGCATCTAAGTTTGTTTAGCTAGCGCACCTGATTTAAGCTCAGAATCGCAGGAGGAGAGAGATTCGGTGGGCGTTACCGACGGCTTGGTCTGGAACAAAGGCATAGTCAAATTGGAAATTGACGTTTTCCAGAGAAGCTTCCCCAATTCGACGAAGCCCAAATCCAGCGGTCAACCCGTTTTTGGGATTATCTCCTTGGCTAAAACTATATCCAACGCGTAGAGCAAGCATACCGTAGAACCAATTCTCTGCACCTAGATGGAAGGTTGGAAACCCAGCAACGATTGGGTAATTGACATCAGCGGCCAACGCGAACATATCTTGCGGGGGCCTGGTACTGTCAGCATTAGGCTTAGTGCGGACATGGTAAGCGATGCCACTACGCACATTCATCGGTAGATTTTCACCTGTATCCAGAAAACCCAAGTTTTGTGCTGCGATTCCCACGCCAAGCCGATTGTCTAGGATTCGTAAAAGCATCCCGACATCGGCAGCAGCACCAATTGAGTCCTCAACATCAAGTTGCTGAGAAATTGTTTTGGCTGTTGCTCCAACGGACAATTCCGGGGATAAAATATATGCGATCGACAACCCCGCAGCAAAGCCTCCGACCGTGACGGTGCTATCCGGTTCCTCCGTTGGTCTCCGACGGCGCTCAATCTCTGTAAACGCACCGAGGAAGCTCGCCCCCCAAGTGCTTTTATCACTGAGACGTTGTGCATAACCGAGGAATTGGCTACTAATATCCGCAATCGAGAAGTTCTGCATTGCAGTAAATTGGCGTTCACCCACCGCTGTCAAGCCAGCGGGATTCCAATATATCGTATTGACATCGTTAGCCAAGCCTGCGAACGCCCCACCCATCCCAGCAGGGCGGCTGCCGGCTTCAATTTTAAGGAACGCGGCACCCGTTGTGCCGGCATCATCATGAATATCCGCAGCAAAAGCGGGAAAAGCGATGATTGCAAAAAATATGGCACAGCATAACTTCAGTTTTAAGGGCATCTGTTTCTCCAATTCTTTAATTTAGTTCATTGGTTCATAAATGAACGCCTGAGTTTTTGACCTATATTCAGAAGGGTTGCTCGCACTTATTCCACCACGACAATCTTCCCGACTGCATTTGTGCGGTTACTCGTCACCACATCCTCTGCTTCCAAACGGAAAATATAGATTCCGCGGGCGACATCAACCCCGGACTGATTGGTTAGATCCCACATCACTTCATCGTCGCTCCTGCCAACGCTCAGTTCACTATAGCTCTTTTCGTACACTAAGTCACCGGCGAAATCGTAGATACTTAGGACGATCCGTGCCCCTTCCCCGCCAGGGACATTGACCTCAAAGGAGAAGTGAGCAACCTCGGCACTTGAACGCCTTGAGAGGCTAAGTGGGTTGGGCCAAACATAGGTTGGACCTTTGAAAATCAGCGACACTGAGAAATTGACAGTTGCAGCATCGTAAAGACCGATATTGCCGGCGCGATCGGAGACGCGAATATCAAGGTTGTATTCACCGGATTGAGAAGGCAGAAAATCAACGGACCAGCGACTCCAAGGGTCCTCCTCCTCTTCACTGTCATCTTTTGCGGCGACGGGATTGATTGGTAGGCCATCGGGACCGGTACCGACTACCTCGACTAGTGCGACTTCAGACGCAGGGATATCGTTCTCTGACGGGTCACGCGCGGTGCCTTGTAATGGGAACGGTTCATCTTCAAAGGTTGTTTCTCCAACTAAATCTGTTAGCTCAACGACCGGCTTCGTCGTTTCAAAGAGGAACTGTGTCGTGATTGAGTCGGTCGGTTGAACACCGAGATTGCCAGCGTCCAAACCGACACTAGTAATAGTCACCTGATAAAATCCCTGTTCATCAAGCGGTCCGGATTTGAAGCGAATGCTGTCGATACCGTTCTGCGTCGTGGTACCGCTGATAGCGTTTCCAGCAGGAGAGCGCACGGTAATTGACGAGTTGACCAAATCGGCACCAAGACCGAAACTGCCATCCGGATTAATATCGGAGAACTTTGCGTCAAAGATAATGCCGCCGTTCTTGCTGGTCGCCGAAGGGTAATACGGATCATTTGACTCAGTCAGCAACGGTTGTCCATCAATGAACAACGAACCAGTATCGATCATCGGTGCACGTGTATCGTAGAAGAAGAGGTACTGAATGGGTTCAGTGGCATTCCCCGCACGGTCCTTCGGAGCGATTGTTAACAGATATATACCATCTTGACTTCCATCACTGGCGAGTGGCATAATCAGGTTTAACAAAAGCGCTTGGTCTTCATCGGTAGCAAGCGTTCCATCAATCTTACGGTTCCGTCTGACATCATCAAGCGCGATCCATGACTCATCAAGATTATCCCAATCCACCCCGGAAGCTGACTCATCATCTGTAATAAGCGCACCAACCGAAACCAACGAATTATTGACGTCCGGTTCGGCAACGAGCAGTTGAATTGAG
>JAKZSX010000097.1:0-22213 GCA_047517405.1 Candidatus Poribacteria bacterium
CTCCTGTGAGTAACAGGAGAAACAATCCGGGGATGATAACTACCTGATTGAAAAACGCCTCTGGGACCGCAGCTTTTTCTCCGGTGACCTTTTCTGTGATAATTGGCCACAGCGTTCCCCAAAGGATAATCAGTGTCAAGCTCACAAGCATCCAATTGTTTAGAAGAAACGCGCTTTCGCGGGAGAGGAGAGATTCGAGGCGATTGGGGCTTTTCAGGTCGTTCCAGCGATAAGCCAGAAGTCCGATGACGCTAAGTGTGGAGAGGATAATAAATCCGAGGAAGTATCCCCCGATGTCCGACTGTGCAAATGCGTGAACGGAGGTGATTATCCCGCTACGGGTGATGAAAGTTCCCAGCAGCGTAAACTCAAACGCAAGCGTAATCAAGACGATATTCCAGAGTTTGAGCATGTTCCGCTTCTCTTGGATCATCACCGAATGGAGATAGGCGGTACCGAGCAGCCATGGCATGAAAGAGGCGTTTTCTACGGGATCCCATGCCCAATAGCCGCCCCATCCGAGTTCACGATATGCCCAATTTCCACCGAGCGTGATGCCAAGGGTCAGCACTAGCCAAGATGCCATCATCCATCGCCGCGATCTGCTAATCCATTCGCTGCCTATCTTTCCCGCGGCAAGCGCACCGACAGCAAAGGCAAACGGCACAGTCAGACTGACGAAGCCGACATAAAGCGATGGAGGATGAAAAACCATGCTCGGTGTTTGGAGCAGCGGATTCATTCCGGCACCGTCCCGAGCAACCGCACCATTGGGCAAACGTTCAAGTGGATTATAGACGCCTTCGACTAAACCGGTCACGAGAATAATAAAGAAGAGCTGTACTATTGAGATGGGGATAAGTGCATAGTCCGCCAAGTGATCAGTCGTGCGGCGGTTTGTCCATGTGACCAAAGCACCAAAAAACGTCACGAGCCAAAGCCAAAACAGGAGCGAGCCGGACATCCGTCCCCACAACGCAGTGACTTTGTACATCAGAGGTTGATCATAGCTGGAGACTTCGACGACATACCTCATTGAAAAGTCGCTTGTCACAAAACCGTAGATCAATACGCCTGTCGCAAGTGTTATTAAAGCGAAGGTCCCAACTACCCCGTTTCGTCCACTGATGACTGCGTTGTAGTTGTTATGGCGCAGCCCCATCCAGAGCATTACCACTGCCCACAGACAGGAAAAAACTGAAAGCCATATTGCTGCCTGTCCTAATTCTGCCATAACGTGTATTTCTCCTTCTGATGCTCAATAATCGCTTGTATCGGTTCCACCGGTCTGTGCTGTCATTCCTTCAGCTGCATCATATTTCGATGCACACTTCGTTTGGAGTTTGGTGGCAACGATGAGATTTTCGGCTGCGTTATACTTCCCTTGAACAAAGACATTTCCACCATCTTTGAAATTATCGGGTCTAAGTTTATCTGCATAGATTACATTGACGTTCGCTTGTCCAGCCCGATCTCGTACGGCAAAGGTAAGTTTAAAATCTGCTGGATTCCATTGGGTGGTTCCCTCCGCAATCAATCCGTCCACTTGGATGCTCTTATTGTTGACCTCTTGTGCGTGTGCGATGAGCGCGTCAGGCGTGAAATATCGCATACTTGTTTGTTGCACCCCTGCGACAACGAGGAACGTCATTGCAGCCGCTAAGATGAAACTCGCAATGATGATTTTGACTCTTTTTCGATTCATGTTTGCTTCTCCTTTCGTGTATAGAACTTGACAATTTCTTCCGCGAGTGATTCGACAGATGCCTTTTTCGCAACTATGTCTACCGTCAATTGATGCGCTTTCGCGGTTGCTGCGGTGGATGGTCCAATGACCGCAATGTGGGCTTGGTTGAGCAGGACGGCGGGTGGGTGTGAATCGAACATCTCAAGGAAGTTGGTAACGGTTGACGAGCTTGTAAATGTCACCATGTCGATTCGCCCGTTGTGTAGGTTCCCTTCAATTGTCGCACGTCCCTCTGCACCGGCTTTGACGGTTTCATAGATTGGAATAGCATCAACAATCGCGCCTCTGTCGTGTAAGCCATTCGGTAAATCATCAGCGGCAATCGAAGCACGAGGCAGCAAAATCTTTTGTCCTTGCACACCTTCTAATTCTGCTGCAACAATAGCACCACGAGCTTGCGATGGGACGTAATCTGTGCGAATCCCGATCTGATCTAATGCCGCCACAGTTTTTGAGCCAACTGCGCAGATACAAGCGTTGCTGAGTGATCGGGTATCTTTGCCATTTTCCCGCAGCTGACGATAGAAATACTCCACAGCGTTGACACTTGTAAAGATGACCCAGTTGTACGTCGCAAGTTGGGCGATTGCCTGATCCAACGCGGTGTTGTCAGGAATGGGTTGGGTCTCAATCGTCGGGAATTGAATAACCTCAGCACCGTAAGATTGGAGACATTCCGCGAAGTCGCTCGCTTGCGCCCGAGCGCGCGTGACGATAATGCAACGACCAAAGAGCGGCTTTCGATCAAACCAACCCAATTGTTTCCGCAAGGTATTGACTTTGCCGACAACGATTGCCGCCGGATTGCGAAAATTAACAGCATCTGCCTTTTGAACGATGTCTGAGAGGGTTCCCTCAAGCGTTTTTTGCTGTGGTGTTGTCCCCCAATGAATGAGAGAAATCGGTGTATCCGGTGAACGTCCATGTTGAATCAGACGCGCCGCAATTTCGCGTAAATGCCCCACTCCCATGAGAACAACCAGCGTATCCACGCCTGTAGCGAGCTGTTCCCAACGGATTGTTGAATCCGCTTTCAGTGCCGCCGAGTGCCCTGTGACAAACGCGACAGAGGATGAGTAACTCCGATGGGTTAAAGGAATACCTGCGTACGCCGGCGCAGCAATTGCTGAGGTAATGCCGGGGACAATTTCAAAATCAATACCCGCCCCCACAAGTGTCAGTGCCTCTTCTCCGCCTCTCCCAAATATAAACGGATCGCCGCCTTTGAGCCGGACAACCGTTTTACCTGCCCTCGCGTGCCGAATCATCAAATCATCGATTTCGGCTTGACGTTGCGCCTGTTCGCCTATCAATTTTCCGCCATAGATTTTTTCGGTATGTGCAGGACAGTGCTCAAGTAATTTGACGTTAATGAGCAGGTCATAGATTACGACATCTGCACGTTGGAGGCATTCAATCCCTTTGAGCGTAATCAGTTTCGGATCGCCCGGTCCCGCTCCAACAAGGTAGACTTTACCATTTATGGCAGCCATGATTCACGCTTTACGTAATGCGTGAAACGTAAGATCTGTTTACGTTTCACTCTGAAGTTTGTGTGCACCATTCTGAATCAGCTTGGTTGCAAGGTTGACACTCAACTCTTGGGTGTATGCGGAACTACCCCAATCAGATCGGGATTCAAAGCAACTAGATAGCCGCTCAAGGATGCGATGCTTCCCATCGGTGCTGCAAACAGTGGCGATTAGATGAAGCCTATCGTCCTTCAGTCGTGCGTTTACGCCAATTGGAACTTGACATCCACCACCCAACTCTCGTAACACAGTCCTCTCTGCAAGCACCTCAGTTTCGCTATGGCTATCGTTAATTGCGTCTAGCAACGTCTTGATTTCACGGTCATTTTCGCGCACTTCTATCCCCAACGCTCCTTGCCCGGCAGCGGGGACCATCCGATCTGGCTCAAAATACTCCGTAATGATTTCCTCACCAATCAGTCGTTTAATTCCCGCCGCAGCAAGGATGATACCATCAAGCTCTGTTTCATGCAGTTTACGGAGGCGCGTGTCGAGATTTCCGCGGACATCCACAACCTGTAAATCAGGACGTAAGTGTAAAAGCTGAGATTTGCGACGGGGGCTTGTCGTTCCAATTTTTGCTCCTTTTGGGAGTTGATCGAGGGCCAGCCCAGACTGCGTGACCAGCACATCGCGGGGATCTTCGCGTACGGGGATAGCGGCGATACAAAGCCCGTCGGGCAAATCTGTCGGCAGGTCTTTCATGCTGTGGACAGCGAGATCGATTGTGCCGTTCAAAAGCGCGATTTCGATTTCCTTTGTAAAAACCCCTTTACCGAGTCCGACGAGAGAACGGTCTTGAATTGTGTCCCCCGTCGTCTTAATAATTTTGCGTTCAATCAAACGGTCGGGGAAGTGATGATGCAAACACTTTTTCACATACTCTGTCTGCCAGAGGGCAAGTTGGCTGCCGCGTGTGCCGATGGTAATAGTTTGCTTCATGTGGACTCCAGCGGATTTCCCGACGGTTCAGTCGCGCCCGGCTGACTCGTGTAGAAACCGTAATTGCCTCGTCTCAGTTTCCAACCGGTTAAGGGTGTTGTGTGACTGTTGATAAAGGGATTCAGGGACACTATTCAACCTTCAATTTCTCAAGTTCAGATTCCAGATGCTCTATCCGTCCTTGGAGGCGCGTGGTTAGAGCATAAGCTAAGACGCCAAAGATGAAGCCAGTCGCTCCAAACGTCATTCCGATAATACCGAATGTCTCCATTGTCGATTCCTTCATCAGGTTTGGTATCGCATCAGTTTCAATCCTTATTCTTTGTACCAACATTCTCGCTGTGTTTCAAATCAAACAATTCCTGCAGCGCGCGGACATACTCCACATGCTCGCCATTGATATCATTGACCGCCTTGACGCTACGATCGGGATTCAAAGCAACCTGACGTAAATTCGCGGTCGGTTGATGCAACAATTTTTTGATAATTGATTGCGTCATAGCCTCAACCATTTGCTGCTGTTTAGGGGACAGTTTCGCTTTGTCAATACAGATTCCCAACTCTTTTGAAGCGACCTGCTGAAACTGTTGATGGAGTGCCTTGATTGTCGGGTTGACTTCGGAGATTTGTAACTGCGACTGAAATTTTGCGACTTCTTCTTTGACAATCTGTCCTGCAATCTCCGCCTCCTGCTGTCTGCCTTTGAGGTTGGACGCGACCACCATCTCAAGATCATCAATGTTATACAGGAAGGCATTTTCTACTTTGCTCGCTTCAGGGTCGATATCACGAGGCACAGCGATGTCGATCAGGAACATATAGCGATGCTTCCGTTTTTTCATAATTTCTGCAAGTGAATCCCGGTGGATCAGATAGTGCGGTGCGTCGGTCGAGCTGATTACGATGTCCGCTTCGACGAGGAAACTCAGGTCAGCATCGTATGCCAAAGGAATCCCATTAAATTTTTTGGCGATGTTGACTGCACGTTGATATGTTCGGTTCGCCACGATGACTTTGGAAACATTGTTCTTCACAAGGTGTTGTGCCGTCAATTCACTCATTTCGCCCGCCCCGATGATAGCAACCGTTTTATCTTCCAGACTTTGAAAAATCCTTTTGGCAAGTTCAACCGCTGCGTAGCTAATGGATACTGCACCGGCGGCGATATTGGTCTCGGTGCGGACTCGCTTTCCGACGCTTATCGCTTTGGCAAACAGGCGATTAAGAATATTGCCGGTTGCTCCAGCGGAGAGTGATTGGACATACGCGTCTTTCACCTGACCGAGAATCTGTGGTTCGCCGACAATCATAGAATCGAGGCTTGCAGTTACATTGAAGAGATGACGAATCGCATCAAGATTTTGATGGCTATATGTAAACTTGCCCAGTTGTTGTGGCTCGATTTGATGGTAATTTGAAAGGAAATCGGAGAGAACGGCACAACCGTCTTTGCCGTGGGTCACGGCACAGACTTCGACACGGTTACAAGTCGAAAGAATCGTGGCTTCCCGAACATCGGGATGTTCCCTTAAAAGTTGGAAAGCCTCTACAAGCTGGCTTTCAGAAAACGACAACCGTTCTCGAAAATCGAGTGGTGCAATATGATGACTAGTACCGACAATGACAATTGGGTTCATCTGCTTAGAATGCGTGTATGCTAGGTAAAAAAAGATTAACGCCTACATAGGTAAACAACACAGCGGCAAAACCGATGATTGCGGAATAAGCGGTTTTGCGCCCGCGCCAACCGAGAACTTGGCGGATGCTGAGTTGCAACACATAGATAAGCCATGTGGCGATTGTAAAAATAACCTTTGAATCGATCCATGTCCATTTGACTTCTTGGACATACCGCGTCCAAAGTACCCCAATGAGGATGCCCATCGTCATCAAGATCACACCCACGAAGATACACTTGTGGCCGAGTTCATCGGATCGTCCAAGTGCGGGTAGGAGATTGTAGATGAGCGGGTGCTGTTTCTTACGAATTTTTGTTTCTTCAATTAGGTACATCAGTCCAAATCCAAACGCGGCGATGAATGTGGCATAAGATAGAAAAATAACGGCAGAGTGAGCGATGAGCCAGTAGTTTTGTAGATAAGCGGGAATCGCAGTATTTTCCTGAGCTTGTAGCGTATAAGCGACTAAGGTGGCTATAAACGCGGCGGGAACAACAAAAACCCCGATTGGGCGAAGGTGGGGCCGGTGTGCAATGCACAGATAAATCAAGATAATCGCCCACGCTAGGAAGGAGGTTGAGTCATACCAATACGCCATTAGATGTCCCGCATACCGCCAGCGCAGGAGGATAAAGAACGAGTGCAGCGCAAATCCTCCTATTGTCACCCAGTGGGCGAATTTCGCAATCTTTCCATTCCCGGTGCTCAGGAAAAGAATATGAAGTATGCACCCTGCCAAATAGACGAGCAAAAGCGTGTGAAAAAATAGTGAATTCATCGCGATATAAAACGTAAGAAACGTATTTATTAAGTTTATTCGCAGATCCGTTGAAGGGCATATTGACGGGCATCATCGATTTGCCCACTACGAATCATATTGAAAGTACATTCGACCACACAGTTAGGGTCTTCAAAGCCTAAGCAGCACTCCTGCTCTTCATGTCCAGAGACCTGATCAATAAGGTAATCGAAGTATCGCTGACGACCTTTCTGAGTCGGGAGGGATTCCATCACCGTAGGTCGTAGCGAGCCGAGAAAATCGATAAACTCCCCATAACCGTTATTTTCAAACTGATGGGCAAGCTGGGTTTGTACAGACTCGATTTTACATCCCTCATTTACACCTTTTTCAGTTCCTTGAATATGATTAGCGGAAATGCTGATAATCAGATCGCCATCTCTCACCAGAGGCGGCGTAGTAAATGCGCCAACCTCTGGAGCGTTGATGAATTCAATTAGTTGATGTTGATTGAGAGTGGCGAAGACAGAATCTTCGGACTCAAAATCGTCAACCAACACAAGGAATGCATCTGACACGCGTTCCAGATTGTCAGGGGTTGGGGCAATTTGATCAACAGATGCGCCGCAACGTAGCAGTAGGTCTAATCTTTGCGCGAGGGGTTCCCGCATCTCCTCCGAATCACTGATTAGGACACAACGCTGATTCTCTAACAAAAAATAGACCGGATACGGAAGTCCGTTACCCTTGAGCGACGAGGTGAAATTTGCCTCAGACGGTTCATCGTAAAGAGATATCGCTCCGAATTTCGCTTCAAGATATTCTCGGATGCGTTTGGACAACCCTGGGCTTTTGCCGCTTGTGGATATACTAATCGTCAGATCTTCGTGCGTAATCACGGACGCCGCTGCAAATGTGCATTCAGGAATCACATCAACTACGTTGACAAGGTTGATTCCGTATACTTCGTGTGCTTCCTTGAAGACCTGTGTGTTAATCTCCGGCAGATCAGTTGCCGCACAGACAAGGAACATCTCTTCGGTATCACCGGACTGAAACTGGCGTTTATGCCATGTTATCTGATTGCTTTGTGCTAAGTCAGCATTTGCCTGTGTCGCTTCAGGACTGATTAACGTCACCTCCCCGCCGCTACGCAGCAGAGAGAGCACTTTTCGTTCAGCGACAATCCCTGCGCCCACAACGAGACACTTGCGATTTTGGAGGTTCAGATACGCTGGATAGAACATGATATCAAAGGTAGCGCAATAGGTTGTTGTAGATTTTTCTGCACTGTGTCTAGAAGAACAATATGTAACGAGTAATACGTAAGGAGCTATCCATACAACCATCGCCATTTCATGGGCACGGTTTTTATGCATTACGTATTGGGCATTATTTCTTACCAATTCCTGGATACGCCGTAATCTGCAAGCTGTGCAAGTGCCTCCCTTGCAGGGGTTTTAGGCAACACGTTCAGAGCAGATCTTGCACGGTTCGCATATTCTTGAGCAACTCCGCGGCAATGTGCCTGGATTTGATAGTGCTCAAGTAAAGATTCGATCCATTCGATTGCCCCAGGCTCGTCCATTTCTAAGCTGAAAATCCGCTCGAGTTCCGTCCGTTCTTCGGTTGTGCAGACTTCGCGTGCATAGATCATCGGAAACGTCAGTTTTCCATCACGCAGATCCGCGAATGGTTCCTTCCCTAGCTGGTCCTCATCCGCCACAAGGTCAAGGAGATCATCAATAATCTGAAATGCTGCGCCGATAGCTTCTCCATATTCCGTCACTGCTTGGACGCTTTGCGGATCCTGCGTTCCAAGAATTGCTCCTATCGCACATGATGCGGTGATGAGCTTTCCGGTTTTCAGCTCGATGATTTTTAGATAGTCGTCCTGCGCAATGTTGAAATTCCCATTTTTATAGGCGTGGATGACTTCCCCTTCACACATCGCGTGTGTCGCATCGGAGAGAAGTGTCATCGCGAGATCGTCAGCACGTCGAGCGACAAGCATCGAAAGCACGCGCGCATGGAGATAATCCCCAACGAGCACCGCCACTTTATTGCCCCATTTAGAGTGCAACGTTTCACGTCCCCGCCGGATGGGAGCTTCATCAAGAACATCATCGTGAACGAGCGACGCAACATGGATAAGTTCAACAGTTGCTGCAAGCGTATGGGCATCCTTGCCTTGGTATCCACACGCTTTGGCGGAGAGCAGCAGCAGGATTGGGCGTAGCCGTTTCCCACCTCCCTCGACTACATGCTGGACAGCAAGGTCAACGAAGTCGTAATGGCTCGTAGTTTTTTCGCGGAGTTTTGTTTCGACAGCGTCTAGGTCGTCTGCAATGAACTGGCAAATTTCGCTAAGGCTTGGTGTTGACATCGGATGTGAAACGTGAAACGTTGTCCCCCTCTTCTACATTAAAGTTTTGATAGCACTACGTCGGCTGCCTGGATTGTTTGGTCTATATCTGCCTCAGAGTGTGCCAATGAAACAAAGCCGGTCTCGAACTGAGATGGGGCGATATAAATGCCTTTCTCAAGCAAGTTCCAGAAATAAGATGCGTAACGTTCGGTGTCAGCGGTTTGCACGCCTGCGTAGTCGGTAACTGTTTCATTCGTGAAATAGAACATTAACATCGAACCGACTCGACTGTGCCAAGCGTCGAGTCCGTGGTGTTTGGTGGCTGCTTGAAGTCCCTCTGCGAGGGCAGCAGCGCGAGTCTCAAGTCGATCATAGACGTCAGGCTCGGAAAGGGCTTTCAGCATTGAGATTCCGGCAGACACCGCAAGCGGATTGCCTGATAGTGTCCCCGCTTGGTAGACATCGCCAAGTGGGGCGATGCTTTCCATAATCTCTTTTTTTCCTCCGTATGCACCGACTGGCATTCCCCCACCGATGATTTTACCGAGGCAGGTCATATCGGGCGTGACGCCATAGAGGGACTGTGCCCCGCTGTACGCCACGCGAAATCCGGTAATTACTTCATCGAAAATCAGAAGAATGCCGTGTTCGGCGGTAATCTCGCGCAATTCTTGGAGATATCCATCACGCGGTGGAATTACTCCCATATTGCCCGCGATCGGTTCAAGAATCAGACATGCGATCTGATCGGGATTCGCTTCAATCATAGCCCGCACGGCATCAGTATCGTTGAACGGTACAACGAGGGTGTGCCGCGTAAAATCTGCTGGGATGCCAATGCACTCAGGAACGCTGAAGGTTGCAACCCCGGACCCTGCTTCAGCAAGGAGCGAGTCAACATGCCCGTGATAACACCCCGCCATTTTGATGACCTTGTCACGCCCGGTGTACCCGCGCGCCACTCGGATTGCGCTCATCGTGGCTTCTGTGCCGGAGTTGACCAATCGAACAATCTCAATCGACTGACAGGCGTTGACAATCAGTTCGGCAAGTTCAGTTTCTAGTGCCGTTGCTGCTCCGAAGCTGGTGCCGTTCTCTGCTGCGCCTCGAATCGCGTCAAGAATGCTTGGATGGGCGTGTCCTAAGATTAGTGGTCCCCATGATGCTAAGTAATCGATATATTCATTGCCGTCAATGTCATAGACCCTTGAGCCTTTACCACGCTGGATAAAGAGTGGGCTGCCGCCAACCTTATTAAAGCTTCTTACCGGACTATTAACGCCGCCGGGGATAAATTGTTGTGATTTTTGCCATGCTGCCAAAGATTTGGCGTTATTCAACGTGTTTTCTTCCTTTCATTTATTCTTCAAGCCACTCCACAACCGATTTTGCAAAGTAGGTCAAGATTATATCTGCGCCTGCCCGCTTAATGCTAGTGAGCACCTCAAGTGCTACCCGCTTTTCGTCGATCCAACCGTTTTGTCCAGCGGCTTTGATCATTGCATACTCCCCGCTCACGTTATATGCAGCGACAGGCACTTGAAAATGCGTTTTTACCTGACTGAGCACATCAAGATAGGACAACGCCGGCTTAACCATAAGGATATCCGCCCCTTCCTCAATGTCCAGCGCGACCTCGCGCAACGCTTCTTCTACATTCGGTGGATCCATCTGATATGCGCGTCTGTCGCCGAACTGTGGCGCGGATTCTGCCGCCTCCCGGAAGGGACCATAAAACGCGGACGCATATTTTGCGGAATACGCCATAATAGGGGTTTGATCGTATCCGTTTTCGTCCAACGCCTTTCGGATAGCACCAACGCGTCCGTCCATCATATCGGACGGGGCGATGACATCTGCGCCTGCACGAGCGTGTGATAGGCTCTCATTGACTAGCAATTCCAACGTTGGGTCGTTCAGCACCTCTCCATCATGGATGACACCACAATGCCCGTGGTCTGTATATTCGCAGAGGCAAACATCGGTCATTACGAGTAGCTCAGGGACTGCATCCTTAATGGCTCGTACGGCACGCTGAATGATACCATCGTCAGCGTAGGCTTCGGAACCGACAGGATCTTTGGATTCTGGAATCCCGAATAAGAGAGTACCCGGGATACGAAGGGCTGCCAACTCCTTCGCTGCCCGAACGAGGCGATCGACCGAGTATTGGTAGCACCCCGGCATTGATGGAATTTCCGATGCAATATCAACGCCGTGGACGACAAACATTGGATAGATTAAGTCATCTACGGAGAGTTGTGTCTCGCGAACGAGCCGCCGGAGGTTCTCGTTGGCACGGAGCCGCCTCGGACGATAAATCGGAAAGTGACTCATAATTACTCCTTATGATGCTTGATGCTGTAAAAAGTAGGAAAGTCCCTCAAGCTCTATGGATAAATCAACATTTCTTAGTTTAATACGACGTGGAACGGTCAAGTGTGCTGGAGCAAAGTTAAGAATTGCTTTGATGCCTGCCGAGATGAGACAGTCTAGCGCGCTCTGAGCGGCATGGAGTGGCACGGCGATGATACCAATTTCAATCTGCTTGGATTGTACGGTTTCGGGCAGCTCCATAATGTTCTGGATCACAACATTATTGATGACCCGATCCCATTTTCTCGAATCGTTATCGAATGCCGCGACAATCTCAAAATTGTGATCCCGCAGTACACGATGCCCCAATAAGGCACTGCCCAAGTTACCGACACCGATTAGCGCAACTTTTCGAGGGATATGAACGCCAAGAATTTTGTCAACGGCACCCTTGAGCGCAGCAACCTCATAACCGATCCCACGCTTCCCGAATTGCCCAAAATAGGCTAAGTCCCTTCGGATTTGAGTTGCTGTAAAATCGGTGCGCTCTGATAATTCCTTTGATGACACAACCGTAACCCCTTCGAGTGCAAGCGTTGCTAAAAGCCGGGAGTACAAGGAAAGGCGATTGATTGTGGCTTCAGAGATGTTTTCATAGTTCAGAATAAGCGAATCATTTGAGGACATTTGATCTAACCACAAGCTGTATAAAAAATCAATATATTATAACCGATCTCTATACAAAGCGCAAGAAAAAGCAGGAGAGTTCGAAATGAGTCAGTACGTTAAAATCGGAACTTGATTCGGTGATTCACAGGTTGGCGCACACAGTTAGCGCAAAATTGCCAATCGTCCGATTTTTTCGACTTTGCGCCCATCTTTTTCAACGATGACTTTGTAGAAATAGACACCATTTGCCAAACGTTCGCTATTCTCATCACGCGCATCCCAGTCGGTTTCGTTGTAGCCCCGTCTTGCTGACGCGTCTTCGATTGTCCGGATGAGCCTACCGCTTACGGTATAAATCTTGACTGTGACTTGGTCTGGCGCCTGTGCAAGGTTGTAGGTAAAAACCGTATTGGTGCGCATAGGGTTCGGTACATTTAACAGGTGAGTGATGGACACGGGCTCCTCGATACGGAAACGGTAGATTTGGGATTCGCCTGTGTTTTCACTGGTATCCGTGGCACGGACTTGGACTTGGTACTCGTCATTTGGCAGATCCGGTTCAAAGGTAATCCATGCTTGCGTCGGTTGGGCGACATCGAACTGAAGATTGTAGTGATCTTCAGGTAGTGGAAACAGCGGGTTAGTTGTTGAACCGAAGGCAAATTGAATCGTCGTTGGATCGATCCTGTCTTCATCAGCGATTGAGATCTCAAATTTCGGTTGTTCGCGTATAACCGTTCCATCCATCAGCACTTCATCGTTGACGCGGATTTCAATCGTTGGGGGTTCAAGGTCTGGCTGCTCCACCACAGAGAAGGTAAAATCACGGAACCCGTCCTCACCACCAAGCATATTTCCGGTGAGATCGCTTGCCCTGATTCTGAAGCGATAGCGGCCGATGAACAGCGTTGGCTTGTAGCGGATGGAAACCGATGTCACTTGCCCGCCGCCAATTTCAAGATCCTTAATCGTTTCAAATGCCCTCCCGTCCTTGCTGACCGCTAGGCTGAAGCTGTCCAGATCCACCCCATTTTCATCCGTTAAAAGGAGAGAGATTTGAGGACGGGGTGGAATAACACTGGCGGCACGTGGTATTTCTCCGTCCACCCAGAGCTGGATTTTGGGCGGCTCCTGATCTGAGCTTTGCATGAGCGCAAAAGTGGAGAGCTCACTTGTTTTGGCGGAGACGATGCCCACGGTTGTTTTGCTGAACTTGAACTGGTCTCCAAACTCGAAAGATGGATTGTCGTTTCCGTTGAATCCCGAACCCATCGGGGATGTGACGAGCACCTCGATTTCGAGGTTGTCAAGAATCAAAGGCTGGTTGACCTGCCCCACAGCGGGATTTCCCCTTGTATCGAGAGCCAACTCGTTTCGTGCATTTCGTAGCTGAAAGTGTTCGCTATCTCGAAAGAAAATCAGCCAATCACTAGCATCAGAATGACCCTCGTCACCGGCGATCTGATTGTTCGTCCTGATGTTTACATGGGCAACACCTTCGCTTCGGTCGATGTTTCCTAGTGCAGAAAGCTGCACCTCTCCGTTCGGACTGACATTAGTTTCAAAGGTCAACACATCGCCGAATTCAAAGATCAGATTTCTGTCTAGCTCGTCTGTTTCCCCAAGGCGGGGAATCTCTAACTCAATCCCAAATCCTTCGTTTCTGAGACGCTGACCGATGCGCCCGGTCTGATTAAGTTCTTCGATTCCACTTTTACCTTTGCTCTGAAACAGGATGCGATACCGATCTGCATCAAGGAAAAGGACTGCCCATTTTCCCGCCGGCGTGAGGTTCGGATCGACGCTAATATAAGAGGTTCGTAATTTTTGAACACTTGCATTTTCGGCTTGTGGCGGCGTCACAAATTTTTCCGAAATCAAGTTCCCGGTATTATCACGCAGCACCTCGGAGGGAAGCCGTTTCCAAGCGTTAATATCCGCTTGCCATTGATAGATTGCGAGGTCGAATTCCGCCGCTTCAGGATTCAATCCCCAATTTGTCTGTGAATAATCTTTCAAAGCGTCCAGATCGAAACGGAATTTGAGTGTAGCAGGTTCTACCAACCGCTCGGCGTCGGAGTGTAATTCGACTTGGTATGCTCCATTTCGTGATGCCGGTAGACGAGGAAGCGAAACAAAATGAAGATCGGGTTGAAATAGGATTGGCGGTTCGATTGTATTGACCGAAAGTGTTATTGTGGGTTCAGGGGCGGTTCCGATTGGGAATACAACGTCAAATACCAGATCTAGGCTGAACGCAGTGAGCTTTTCAGCCGCCTTCAGGGTAAATTCGTTGACTACAAAAGATCCGGACCCTTTGTTATCAAACGAACGTGGCTCATCTAGCTTGCCGATAACCCCATCCTCGTGGTTATCGTCGGGCGATTCTGGGTCCGCAAAGACATAAATCTGATGCAAACCACTAGATAACGGTTCAGCGAGGCTTAACGTCACTGTCGTTTCTTGAAGATGCGTTTCCCCTGAATGCCACGCATCGGTTTTGACCAAGACATGGCCGAGCACATCTGCTTCAGAGTCGATTTGACCGTCCCCATTCCGATCCAGATCCCGTTCTGCGAACCAAACTTCGATGGCGACATTGATATTTTGCCCGCCATCGTTGACAAGTTTGGCGGTAAGCGTATGAGCTTTCTTTTCCTTTGAGAAGGTGTAGCGAAGAGGGGCAACCGCTGCCGAAGCGATAGCGATATTCGCGCCTTCGGGCACCTTGAGTGATTTTTTGTCAGTTCTGATGATATGGTTGGTGCGATCCTTTACCACAATTTGATATTGTACGGTTTGTCCGCCTTTCGGCAGGGGAATTGCGGTTTGCAGCTTGTACCACCGTCCACCGTTCGCAGCGGGGAGGGATGGTGCTGGATGGAGTGTCATCGCCACGGTGCGCTCCTTGGATTCCACGGTATCACTCCAAACCACTTCTACTGACTTAAGTCCTGCTGCCCCTTCATTGTCCACTATCAGCGCGGAAAGATTCAGTGTGTTAGTGATGTGTGGGTCAATGTCTTCGCGGACTTCGAGGATGGCAGGTTGATACGTCCAAAACTTCACCCCTCCTACCGCTGTCCGCCGATCGTCGAAAGCAAGGAGGCGAACAACCCCCTGTCCGGAGGCAACATCTTCTGGAATAGGGATACGAATCGCGCCAAACTCGCCCTGCCATACTTGGATGCCCTCCTTTTGTTGCCGCAAATCGTTGAGCGAATTATCGTCTAGGTCGTTCCCAAACAGTGCTACTGCGGACATCGCCCCTGTGCTGAAATCGGTCGTCTTGTGAAACTCAACTGCTCCCGTAATTGGCGAAAATTGATGCTGTCCAACAACATTATGGCGAATGATCAGTTCTTTACTCGGATCGACCGCAACTTCCTCCAACTCGACCTGAATCTCTAGCTCTGGCACAGCGAGGCGCGTCGCTGGATCGCCGAAGAGAGTGTACTGCATTGCGCCGGGTATCCACAGTTGTGGTGCGGTCATCATAAACTGCGTCTTTGCATCGGCGATGATTGCACCGAGTGTTGGCGGTTTAACGGTGAAGATGGAGGTAAAGAGATTTTTATCGAACTCTGCATTGACCGTTGCAAAGGTCAAACGGGTCGCGCTCAAGGTGCCGATTGCACCGGCACTGCCCATCAGAAATTGTTCGCTTAAACCGCGTTGCCCGAATTGTAGGGGCTGATCAAATTGCCCATTGAGACACGTTGTTGTGATAATAAACGGTAGGTGCACGTTTTGCAAATCCTCTGCATCTGCGATGCGGAAAATGCCCTCATCCGCCCACGTTTGGGTGCCACCGTGCCCCGAATATTCGACGACGAGAACGCCCTCATCAATTGTCGTCAGGATAGCTTGGTTGGTGCGTTCTGGACTTCCGATCTGTCGTAGGTACACCTTGCGGGTGTCGTAGTCGACGGGAATATGTTCCTCAATGAGTTGTTCGCGGGTTCGTTCAAATATGTCGTCCCCAACGTTGTCTGCCTCGTTATCCGCGACCTGCATCAATCTGCCCTGCCATAAGCCGGGCTGCCGCTTTGCCTCATAATCGATAATCTTTTTCACCATATCACCCAACTCCTGTGGTGACTGTACCGGGAGGCGTCCAATGAACATATCCGGCAGTGGGTCATCGCCACTGACAGTGACAAAACGGTGATCCATCGCAGTTTCCCCACTCGCCGGTGCCCAGCTGTGAAACGTCGGCACGTAAATAGGGTAGAGGTTATAGTCCCTGTTGAGTGCCTCCCGATATAGCTTGACAATCGCTCTTTTATAATCGTAGTGTGCATCGCCTACCAACAGGACGTATGTGGGCTTAGGGGAACGCCAATGGGTGTAGGTGTGGCGTAAAAACTTCTGGATGGCGAATGGACTGAAAATCCCATAGTCGAACTGATCATACACCTCATCGATGTCAACGATCATGACAGATAAGCCCTGTGACCGTCGAAAGGCTGCGAGCGGCTGGATGCTATCAATAAAGTTGTCGTGAGAGATAATGATGTAATCCGCTTGGTTCGCGGGATTGCTGATTACCGATGGTTTGGCAGGAATAATGCGATCTACCTGAGCATATTGTCCCTGCTCAACTGCACAGTAACTTGGTGGCGATGTCGCATTATCCTCAAAGGTTAGCTGGAAGTTCCCTTCCTTGCGTTCTACCCGGCCATTAACGAGTTTTGCAACAATACTTCCATCGCGGATCTGATATACGTCGACATCGGGATGGTGAAAGTTTATCACCCGATACTGAACGGGTCCAGTCCTTCTAGGCTCAGTTTCCGAGTTAAACACAAGCATTCCCTCGGACGCCTCAAAGGTGTGCCAGTAATCGATTTCAAACCAATCTAGGTAGAAGTCAGGTTCGCCTGCTGGTGTGCTGTTGCGGTCTTCGGCTATAATCCTCAGAACATCGGTATCCCCCGGGCGAACAAACTGCCACAGTTCGATTTTACGCGCAACTAGCGGTGCGGCTTGCTGTCGCCACTCAGCGACTTGTCCTAGCTGTGC
Organism: Candidatus Poribacteria bacterium; assembly: GCA_047517405.1. Taxonomy (GTDB): domain Bacteria; phylum Poribacteria; class WGA-4E; order WGA-4E; family PCPOR2b; genus PCPOR2b. The sequence goes on from JAKZSX010000097.1 coordinate 17,018, forward strand.
GCCGTTAAGCAGAATGCGTGCCTGATGTTGGGCGTTTCTTTCGCGCGATGCCCCTTGAAACTTAATCCGAATCTCGGCATTCCAATCCATTTGCCCTTGTACTGCATGAGGTAGTTGAACCGGGAAATCCTTCTGATTGAACCTACTGTCTGCCCCACCTGTCAGACTTTCCCAGAAATAGTGGTCTGCCTGTTCAGATTTCACATCAAGCAGCCGATCATACTTACGGTCTTGTTCAAAGCGTTCGGTTTTCTTGAAAGCAAGCGGGATAGGTGCATTTGGTGTTTTTGGGGCGGCATCTCTAACACTGACCTGTGAACGACCAACGCTACCCCAACTCAACCAATATACGTTAGTGTCTGTAAACCTATTTCCGATTAGTGCTTGCCCATAAAACACAATCGAGTCTTCTCGATCGAATCCGCCATTTGTATTATGGTCAAAAATATGAAGCCCGACCCGTCGTCCACGATTTTCGATTTTAAGGGTCTCAAGTTCAATATTGGCACCGGCGTGTCTGAGTTCACTATAGGTTATTTTATAAATCCCTGTTCGGCTGATTAGGATTTTGTATCTATTTAGAGGTTCGCTAGCGTGTTGCACTGCGGGAGCAGCTGCGACATTTTGGGGTGAGCGTCGCCATGTCTTTGCCTGATTATAATTGAGCAGCTTTGCCTGAAAGAGTTGCTCGAAAGCCGGCGACGATTTTATGACATGGGAGGGGGCAGCAAGTTGCCTTGAATCTTGGTAGGATTGGCGAGGTGAGTAGATAGAATTGAAGTCGATTCGGATCAACAGCTCGTGATAGATTTTGATCTGCGATCTGGCGGGATTGTACTGAATTGGCTGGATCTGAAGTCGTGCAACCCGCTGTCCACGGATTAGCCCGATTGGCGTAACTTCGACCAGCTTGATCGGCTGGGGACGATTCCGTCGATAAAGATCTGTATCGATGATGAGTGTCGGTTGGCGGTTGGCGAGTCCTGATGGTTGGGCGGGGATAATGGGCTCGGTTTGGCGGACTTCAAGCCGGGAGTCAATTACGGTCACATGTGGTGAGGCATCAATGGGAATGCCAATCAATCGAGGATAAATAGGCAGGCTAGGACGTCCTACCTCCGTCGTGAGGGTTGCCCCGGTAAAATAAATCCTTGTGAAGGTGCGTCCATTGATTTCTTGTGAGCTGAATTGCAGCGTCGGTGTCTCAAATTTGATGAGGAGACTATTCGTGTCTGCTTGGATGATTTGTAGTGGAGATTGGGCGGCGACGGCAGCGACAGAAAACCAAAAGATTAGAAGTATGCAAAACGTGAAACGTGATGCGTGAAACGTGATGCGTAAGTGGGGAGCACATGTAAATCCTGATTCTATTGTGCTATTCCAATGCTTACGGCATCGTGGATTCACGGTTTCGTAGGGAACAACGATTGTTGTTCCCTGCGTCAAAGTACCGAGACAACGAAACCGGAACTTGTCTGCTTGGTACCCCCTCAACTTCACTCGAGCACCTCAATCTCAAGCTGATTCAGGGTCCGCATTACCCCTTCGCCGAATTCCAGCATGGATTCGGATTCCAACTCGCTGCCGGCGAGTTGAATATGATTTGCATCCGCTTGGATTTGACCAAGCGTTGGTTCCATCGCTACCCACTCGCCCACATAGACTTCGGGCCAAAAATGGTAGTAGAAAGCGTCGTGCTGAAATACAAGCCCCGCGCAAACCCGCGCAGGGATGCCAACAGCGCGTGCCATCGCAATCATTAGGACTGTATGTTCTGTACAATCTCCCTCTAGCGATTCTAACGTTTGTAATGCCGAGCCAAATCCAATCTTCAGGTTTTTGTCATGGATGCTTTTATGTACCCATCGACACAGCTTCTCTGCGGATTTCCAGGCATTAATCTCCCCATCAAGCACCTCGACAGCTTTTGCCTGAATCGTTGGGTGTTCTGCTTGGATATACACGGTCGATTTCAAAAATTGCGCGAGTTCCTGATTGCTGTGTTGATCTTGTATCGGCAGGTTCGATGTTTCTGCTCGATCAATCGCGGGTATGTTGATTTCGAGCACTCCGTGGCGTGGGTCAGTATCAATTTTCAGCCTCTGACGGTGGTCAATCATCACTGCTTTGTCCAACTGTCCCTCAGTCAACCGCAAACGCGCTTTGAAACGACGCGCATGCGGAGTTGGTTGTCCGCCTTGGGCGAAAATCTTTGTGTTCAGGATTACATCAACTTCTCCCGATTCACCAAGTGCCGTTTGCATATCGGTCTTCGCTAGGACCATTTTTAGTCCCATCAGTCCGACCTCCATCCGATATGTTGTGCCATCGTGTCCCAACCATTCAGTTGTCGTGAGTCCTCCCATAATGTCTATCGTGTAGTTGATGACGTAGACCGGCTCTATCTTGCCATCAAACTCGATTTGGTCTTTTCGAAGAACTTTGACACCTGTTTTCACAGGCTTCATGAGGTCTAGATTGAATACATGCAAGGTATGTGCATCACCTACCCGGATAGTACGCTGTAGTAGGAAGTAACCGATCATCTGTTCAAAAATCGTATCGGCTGGAATGGGCATCTGGGTGTGAGTCGTTTTTCCTGCAAGGCTTGTCTCTAGGTAAGCAACCCCATCTCTGATACGTCCTTCAACACGTTTCTCTTGGCCTGTTTCATTGGAGGTGGTGATAAAATAGCGGGGGACGAGATCCAGACCGACGTATGAAATTCGTGTTGCTGTGAGTCTTAATCCGGTGCCAGTACGCTTGAGGTCCATCACCATATCGGCTCGCACTCGAATGGCATCCTCACCCTCATAGCTAGATTTCTCCATGTAGATATGAGCATACCCGATTTTCGTGCCTATCAGTGTTAGATTTAGCCAATCATCTTGAGGTAACTGCATCATTTTTTCAACCTCCACCGGATCGATTTTCACCCATTGCGCTATAGCACTTCCAAATGAGATAAAAAACAAACACCAGATAAAGAAGATTTGTTGTTGCATAAACAAGCATTTTCTCTCCAATTCATCAGATGTCATTGCTCATTCTCCTTTCCGTTATGATAGCATAGGTTGGGGTGGTGGGCAATCGAAAATCGTCTGTCAAACAACCGCCATAAGGTTGATCATCCAACGCATATTTGTAGTGTGTTGGTGAGGCACCCCAAGGTTTCTAACATACGCCGCTTGACACCAAGAATCCAAAAATGGTATCATTTCGCCAAGTATTCTATAAGCAATCCCTTCCTATTATGAATTCATCTGTGCAGGAGGAAAACATGAAAGTTGGCATCCGAGATGGTATGTTAAGTTTGCCCTTTGAAGAGGTGTTCAGCAAAGCGAAAGAGATTGGCTTTGACGGCGTTGAAGTATGTATCGGCACCAATCATCGTGATCATCCATTTTGGAGCGAATCCGGTGTAGACCACATCAAGGCATTGTCCGAAGAGGCGGGCATTGAAACGCCGGCGCTTTCGCCTGGCGGTTTCACTTCATATACATTTGCCCACCCAGACGATGCAACGCGAGCTGAAGGAATTGCAATGTTGCAGCACCTCTCCGCGGTTTGTCCAAAACTTGGGGCGAAGGTCATTCTTGTGCCGTTCTTCGGAGATGGCAAGATTGAAACGGAACATATAACGTCGCCGCGTTTCATTGACGGGATAAAAGCTGCCGCAGCGACAGCGGAGCAACATAACGTTTGCCTTGCGTTGGAATCGACGTTAAGTGCTGACGAGCACCAACAGATTCTCGATCAGGTCGCCTCCCCGGCAGTTGGTGTCTATTACGATATGGGCAATGCCACAGGGCTCGGATATGACGCTGCCAGAGAGATTCGTCAGCTTGGAAAATCTATTGCACAGATGCACATCAAAGACACCGGGAGAAACCATGCTGGTGAGGGTGAAGTTGATTTTCCTGCGGTTATCGAAGCCACCCACGCAATTGGTTATGACGGTTGGTTTGTCCTCGAAACACCGTCAAACGATGATCCAATAGCTTCAGCGGCGAAGAACCTGAATTTCGTCCGCGAAAAGTACTAAGACGTCCAAACAATGGGAGAGATATGAGTGTGAGTAGTGCAAAGCTCATCAACCCGCAGCTGGAAGCCCAGAAACTGCTAGGAATGTCGACCCCCGTGGCTGAAGCACTGTTTCAGGGGTACACGATAGACCAGCAACTGGAAGTTATCTCATCCACCCGAGACGCTAAGGGGCGCGAGGAGTTGTATTATCTTGTCCCAGATTGTACCGAGTTAATCCAGATGAGTCCAATGGAAGATGTGTTGCAAATCTTGGATGCAAGACTTGGTACGGGGACGGTGTCTGCGCTATTAGCGTGTCTGTCGTCCGATCAGTTTGAAGAAATGATGGATTTCGTTTTGTGGCGTAACGGCAAGCTCGATGAAAAAACGCTCGATTTATGGCTTTTTGAATTGTCGGAATGTGAGATAGATGAACTTGGAGATCTGCTTTCCCAAATTGATGTGGGCATTCTCGGCAGTTTGCTGCGTGGACGCGTCGTGATGGACGAAGAATTCAAAGCACTGTTTATTGAGGAAGGATTGGTCGACCCGTCAACGCCGGGCATTGACTACTCAGATGAACGGGCACGGGCAATCGTGGACGCAATCTGGGGAGCGGATGTCGACCTATTCATTCGTGTGTTGTATGAACTCTTTGGGCTAGATCGAGAAGATGAGTTAGGCGAAGAACTGTGGGGGTCGCTTGACCGTGCGAAAGAGGAACAGGAAGAGCGTGTCAGGGAGCGTGATAAAGCTGCTGGTATTGACATCACTGAAGCGGAGATTCTCGAAAAAGTAGACCTTGATCAACTTAATTTAGAGGGCAAGGAGGGGTCTAAAGTTGACGAGGAACCAGAAGATGTTTGAAGTTGACGCACTGATCCATTACGACAGTCGACTGTTTCTCGCCCAAGCACTTGAACATGGACAAAAGACGGGACAGATTGCACCTGCATATCTGGACAAAATTCACCAAGATATTGCTTCCCTTGCCCACAAGTTGATTGCGATCAAAGTGGAAGACCTCTCCTCGCGCACAGAGATTCGAGAGCGGATCCAAGAAGCGTTTACCTTAACTAGTTTGGGACTGGAGTACGGTTGCGAAGGCGCACTCGACAAATCAGTTCGTCTGCTGAAAAGTAATCGGTTGATTAAGTTCTTTCAAATCGG
>JAKZSX010000098.1:0-3222 GCA_047517405.1 Candidatus Poribacteria bacterium
GAGGTGAGCGGTGCACCCCCCGAAACGATCGAACGGTGCCGAGATGGTGTCATTCGGACTTACGCTTCGGTCGATCGGATGATTGGGCGGGTGATGGAACTTGCGGATGATGACACGGTCGTCCTCATATGCTCAGACCACGGCGGGACACCTAACCAATTTCGTTCGGTAGATATCGCCGAAGTGCTGGAAGAGGCTGGCTTCATCGTCTATAAGGATGGAACACGAGAGATCGATTGGTCGAAGACCTGTGCCGTCAACGTTGGCTTAGTGCATGTTTTCATCAACCTCAAAGGACGTGAACCTGACGGTATTGTTGACCCCGCCGATTATGAGGCAACACAGCGTGAGATTATCGCTGCCGTTCACGCCTATAAAGATTCGGCGACCGGTAGACATCCGTTCTCCTTGGCGTTGACACACGCGGATGCTGAGATGGTGAATCTTACCAGCAATCTCGTAGGGGATGTAGTTTACGCCTTACGCCCGGAGTTTGACGGCGCACACGGCAAGCAACTTCCCTCTGTCAGCTTCGGTATGGCCGGGCAGCATTCGACGTTCATTCTCTCCGGCGCGGGTGTCCGTCAAGGTGTGGCACTTCAGCGGCAGGTGCGGGTAATTGATGTCGCACCGACGCTCTGCCATCTGTTGGGCTTACCCACGCCTCGAAACGTCGAAGGTGGTGTTGTGTACGAAGCGCTGGAGGATCCGGACTGGCACCTAAACGCCCTTGAAGCATTAACGAAGGGTTAATCGAACGAAGTGGCAAGGGGGTGACCACACGCTTGCCGCATTTTTTCTTTTTTCGGATATTCCTATTTGCTTTATTTATATCGATATGTTAAAATATAGTTAACGTAAACGAATCCAAACGAGGTGGTGATTATGGAACTCCTACAAGAACTCAATGAAAAACAACAGCAAGCCGCTGCCTATACCGACGGTGCGATGCTGGTTGTAGCCGGACCCGGCACAGGCAAGACAAAAGTCATCACCCACCGAATTGCACATCTGATCCGAAACCACCAAGTAGCACCCGAACAGATCCTCGCCGTTACCTTCACGAACAAGGCCGCGCAAGAAATGCTTGAGCGGATTCAAAGCACAGAGCTGCTCGGTGTAACGCAAGGGTTGGAGGTCCACATTCACACCTTCCACGCCTTTTGCGTCCGCTTGCTCCGTGGGCACGCTGAAGAGATTGGCTTAGGGGTAAACTTCGCGATTTTTGATCAGGAAACGCAGGACGATGTGCTGATGGAATGCCTGCGCGAACTTGGTCTGAGTCAGCAAAACTATCCTCTGTGGAAGCTGCGCGACATCATCAGCGTATATAAGATGAAGTTGGAAGATCCGACCGCGGATCGAGATGAAATTCGCCTAGGTGATGGGACACCCATTAACGATTCGGCAGAGGTGGAAGACATCCTTGACCTGCTCAAAGCCTATCAGACAAAGCTTGCCTATCACAACGGTCTCGATTTCGACGATCTGCTTGCCAAATCAGTCGAAGTGCTTGAACAAGTGCCCAAGGTTCGCGCAAAGTACCATAACGACATCCGGTTCATCCTTGTCGATGAATACCAAGATATCAATGCAGCACAGTATGCCTTACTCAAACTCCTCTCCCGCGAACCTCCACATAACGTGATGGTCGTCGCGGATGAGGATCAATCTATCTATAGCTGGCGTGGCTCCAGTCCTAAATACATTGAACAGTTCAAGGAAGACTTCAACCCTGCAGTGGTAGAGTTAGATGAGCATTATCGTTGCAGCGAGACGATCTTGCAAGCTGCGGGGGCAGTGATTGCTAAAAACACACGCCAAAAAGAAAGCATTCTGAAGACAAACAACCCTACAGGCAATATAATTTATCACTACACGCTAGATACCCCTACCGCGGAAGCAAACCATATCATTACGCTGATCCAGAAACTTGTAAAAGAGCGGCGAGCTTGCTCCTACGGGGATATAGCGGTGTTCTATCGCACACACCAACTAGCAGAGAGATTAGAGAATCGGCTTCACCAAGAACAGATCCAGTTTCAGCGTATTGGGCAAATTAATTCCTTTCAGGAGGAACATGCACAGGGGATCCTTTCCTATCTGAGCTTTAGTCAGTGGGAACTTCCTCGCGATATCGAAAGGGCAGTCAACTTTCCGCAGCAGCTAATCGACGACTTGACGCTGGCCCGGTTGAAGTGGCTCGCCCAAAAGAAAGATATCACGCTAATTGAACTGCTCAAACAGATTGATCACTATTCAGATTATGTCGGTCCTCTCACCCGTTGGAACGTGCGTCAATTCTTCCAACAAATTGATGATTTTCATGAGGAGATTGAAGGGGAACAGATCGGCACGATTGCAACTAAGCTCTTCAATCTCCTTTCGCGTAGACGAAACTCGTACCTGTCCGAAGACATACACGAGATTGAAAAGCAACCGGAAATTTCCGGACTTCGCGCTGCGACGGATACCCTGTATAGCGCCATTGACCGCGGGGACCCCATCCACCTGATCGCAAGTTACGGGATTGATTCTTATTGTACTGCCTACATCATCAGCAGCACACTGGAACGATACCTCAACCTCTCAATCCATACAGAGCTGCTCCCTCCCAACTCATCCCTGCCCTCGATAATGGACGAAAGTGGAGTTAACATCCTAATTGGAGATTTTGGGGAGCTGCCTGAACACAAGGATACAACGATCCTTCTCGGATCTGCGACCCGTGTAGATTCAAACGTCATCCAACTTAACGAATCGCTGCTTACCCAATCTCGCAGTGTTACCGCATTGAAACTGTGCCAACGATTCTTGAGGGGCTATGAAAAACTAGACCTCGCGGATATGGCTGTCTATGATCTCGAAACGGGAGCAGGAGGTATTGATACCAACAAGGCAGAAATTATTGAACTCTGTGCAATGAGTGCAATCGACAATGAGTTTAAAGATTACCATCAACGGGTTAAACCACCGGGAAGAATTCCGAAATCGGCTACGCTCATCAACCGGATTGACAATGAGATGGTAGCAAATAAACCAGACATTGAGACGGTGTTGCCAGAGTTCCTAAGTATCATCCAGAATCGAATCCTCATCGGGCACAATATCATCAATTTTGATAACCCTGTGCTTGACCGTCACCTGAGGAAATATTTGAAACACGGACTCTCCAATCCTTACTACGCTACCCTTGCGACAGCGGAGCGCCTCTATCCACGC
>JAKZSX010000099.1:0-4990 GCA_047517405.1 Candidatus Poribacteria bacterium
AGATACCTTCGTCCGTCTCGACCTTGACGAAAAAATTCCCAGTTGATGCAATAAACGGTTTGACCGCCGTAATCTTCATGTACTACCTCCAGTTAAGCACTGCCGACGAACCCACAGAGGACGGTCGGAGTTCGCCAACAATGTCCGTTAGAGTGCAAGTATTATCGGTCACACCTCACGTCTCACTCGTTGCTCATTTATCACACATCGTCGGATGGTGAAAGCACGTTATTCTGACAGTAGACGGGACGGAAGAGCGTGGTACGTTTGAACGGCATTTCAGCGAGGTGTTTCGGATGGGGCTCCCACTTATGCCATTTATTGCCAACAACATTGTAACAGTTGAAAATAGCGACCCGATCCACCGTATCATCCTCCCACCGTGCGCCGGTGTGGGTGATTGCTTCCGTGAAAAACAGCACCGATCCCGCCGGGCAGGAATAATCATCCCAGAGCGGACAATCCCGATCCTGCGTCGATTTCGGTGGAGGGAACGCACCCTTGTGGCTCCCCGTTAAGAATAGGGTGCCGCCGCTACGTTTCTTGACGGGATTCAGTTCCCATACGACCCGCGTCAATCCACTGTGCGCCTTGTCGTGGTGCATGTGATAGGTATGTGAGTTGCCCGGAAAATTCAACATGCCCCGTCCGCCATGAGGACTGAAGTTGTCATGCCCTTTGGGCCGAATTGTCAGAAATGTGCCTTCCATGCGAAAGCCGTAGCAATCCTCACCTGAGTAACCTGTCGCGACAAATTCGTTCATGAAGCCGAGAACAATGGGATGGTCGGTTAATTTTTCGAGGGGTCCGCCGATCGATGAGCGGTGATGTTCAGGAATGGATTCCGGGGACTTTTTCAGACGGTAGCAAAAATCTCGCATCTCAGCGACTTCGTCGTCGGTCAACACGCCGGGGAGGGCTATCCACCCCCGTGTGTCGAAGATGAATTTCTGGTTTTCGGTGAATTCTATCGCCGGTTTGCTGTCGGCGTTTGTCGTAGGTATAGACATACCATATCTCCTAATTTTGGGGATAGTTCTTCGTCCGTCAGGATTTGGCTGATACCTTTCGGGTTGTCCAAGTAATTGTCATGGATGCACACGAACCTATACAAGGGTTTTGGAAAAAGCGTTACCCAAATGGCGTACCGTCCGCTCATTATAGCCAAACTCTCATTTTTCGACAAGAAGTTTTTGTATGGATGTCTATTTGAGTTTGTGATAAGATGGTTTTGGATATATCAACGCAAGTTGTTACCCAAAGTCTCAGCGGGGTAACGGGTGAACAGTTTCCTACGAGGAACAGCGTCCACATGAAAACATTACTAATTTTACGTCATGCAAAATCGAGTAGGAAAGATGCGTCGTTGGCGGATCATGATCGTCCACTCAACAAGCGTGGCAAACAGGATGCGCTGCGAATGGGAAAATTTTTGTGGGAGCAGGAATTAGTGCCTGACAGGATAATTAGTTCAACCGCCAAGCGAGCGCGAAAAACTGCCAAAGCAGTCGCCAAAGCGAATCGTTGTAAGGATAAGGTCGAATTGACGCAGGAGCTTTATCATGCAGGACCAGGATCATATCTCGCTGTTTTGCAGAACGTGCCAGACGATGACCATCGGGTGATGGTGGTCGGTCATAATCCTGGAATGGAGGCACTTGTGACCCACTTGACAGGCAGAATGGAGACGATGCCGACAGCGGCACTTGCTCATGTCGCCCTGTCTATTGACCGGTGGAAGGAATTAGATTATGAGACACAAGGGGAGTTGTTGGGGTTGTGGCGTCCAAAAGCACTCGCATCAGACTAACGGATTTATTCTCAGGTTTTGAACCTGCTGAAGTTGCGACTCAATAATTATCTGAATAGATGCTCAATTTCGATCAATCATGAAGTAGAAAAACAACAAACGGAGGAATTTATAAATGACAAAATTCGATCCGATGAAGGGAGTCTTTGGTCTACTTCCGACACCCTACACAGAGGACCTAGACATCCATACCGCAGATCTACAGGCTACCGCCAATTTCTGCTGTGAGTCGGGACAACACGGAATTGTCTGGCCCGTCATGGTAGGGGAGTTCTATTTCCTCGGCGAGGAGGAACGTATCCGTAATTTGGATGCCGTCCTTGAAACAGTGGATGGCAGGCTGCCAGTAGTTTTTGGCTGCTCTGGCATCTCTGTGCCACAGGTGCTGCTCTATGCAAAAGCAGCACAGCAGGCGGAGGTGGATTCGATAATCGCAATGGCACCAGCACGAACCAATGCGGCGTCAGCAATAGATATGTTCAAGCGGCTTGGAGAGGTCTTCGACGGACCGATTATGGTGCAAAATGCCGATAGTTACGCACCGCTGACCGGGGAGCAGATTGTTCAACTCGCAGAAGACGTCCCGCAGATTGAATATGTCAAAGAGGAAAGGCAACCGGGCCCAAGGCACATCGCCGAAGTTAAGCAGTTGGCTGGAGATCGGATCAAGACTATTTTCGGGGGTGCTGCCGGTAAGGTGCTGCCGGCGGAGATGACACGCGGTGGCAACGGTTGTATGCCCGCCTGTGAATTTGGCGATGTGCTAGCAAAGATTATGGAGATTTGGTGGGCAGGCGACGAAGCCGGCGCGCGGGAACTACATACCCGTCTGTTGCCTCTGATCAATCTGGAAAACCACTACTTTGTCCGCTATATTCTCAAACGCCGAGGCGTATTAACCTCTATGGTGGAACGGGCACCTGCGCCTCATAAACTGGATGCGGCTGATAAGCGCGAAATCTCTATTCTGCTGAAAGCAGTGGAAAGTGACATTGAAGCTTTTCCTTTCGGCGCGGAATGACAAACTTGTAGACCAATCGCTCACCGTTTTGAGGAGGCTCCATCAGAATGCACATCATCACACGCGACCGTATTGTTTACAGCTTCAGCCGTGGCCATCGTCCTGTGCAGGAAGTCGATCCGGGGGATAAAATTTGCTTCGAAACCTACGATGCGCGGACCGGCACGATTCTGAGTGAGAACGACCTTCTCGACCAACCTCACCCACGTGGTGTAAACCCTGCGACGGGTCCTCTCTTCGTGCGTGGTGCTGAACCGGGGGATACCCTCTGCGTTGAGATTCAGGCTATCCAACTCGCTTCGCAAGGCTTCATCGCTATTAAAGCCGGCACCGGAAACTTGGGGCATCTCGCAGAACGTTACGTAACCAAACTCATCCGTATCGAAGGAAGTACCGCTCACTTTGATGATCGAATCAGCTTTCCGGTTCGTCCGATGGTTGGCGTCATCGGCACTGCGCCTGCTGAAGAAGCTGTGCCGACGCTTTACCCCGGTTCCCACGGCGGCAACATGGATCACAGCGATGTGAAAGTTGGATCGCGTGTTTACCTGCCCGTGTTTGTGGAAGGCGCGTTGTTTGGTCTTGGCGACGTTCACGCCGCCATGGGTGACGGGGAAATCTCCATGGTTGGGATAGAAATCTGTGCGGAAGTTACCGTGCGGATAGAACTGATTAAGGGCGAGTCAATCTCCCGTCCGTGGATTGAAACAGCGGACGCATGGATAACCACAGGAGATGCACCAAAACTGGTCGATGCGATTACAACCGCTTGTGAGGAGATGGCGAGCCTTCTCCAACGCAAACTTGATATTTCATTTGAGGAAGCCTATCTGTTGATGAGTGCCACCGGCGACGTGCGAATCGGTCAAGTCTGCAATCCGAATCATTTCCCCGCGACGATTCGAGTTGTTTTTCCCAAACTCAGTCCAACTTCATCCTCTACCCTATCCTGAAATGTCTAGTCCGCATGGCACTTCCAGTATTTTAGTCTATATTCACGCCCAACGACTCGGCAAGCACCTCCAGCCTTTCCCAGAGTGCATCAGCGATGGGGATGCCATCGCGCCCGCGGGTCGCTTGCGCCCGTGCCTCAAGATCGCCGGGGAGCAGTACCTCCTCGAAACCGGGTGCCGGTGGCACAGATCTAATCTGATTCCCTAAATCCTCCATTCGTGTCGAGTAGTCTGTCAAAGACTGAAACAGATCCGCTTTCATGACCATCATGGTAACGCCAGAGTGACGGAAAATAGTACCGCCCCGTTTCTCTTCGTCCGAAAAAGCATCTGCCCCGGACAGGACCCGCCCAAAGAACTCCACTGCCAGCATCAAGGCGTAGCCTTTGTGCCCACCAAAGGGTAGCAATGAACCGCCCTCCAGATAATCGATCGGATCCGTGGAAGGATTCCCATCTTTGTCGACGATGCTGCCCGGTGGAAGTTGTGCGCTTCTGTCTCTCGCCGTCAGGACTTTACTCCCGGCAACGACCGTCGTGGCATAATCGATAATCATGGGGGGACCATCTCCAACAGGGAAACCCATGCCAATTGGGTTGGTGCTCAGCACCGGTTGCCGTCCACCGTAGGGAACAGCAACCGGCTCTTCTGCACCGAACCCTCCAGCCCAGATTATTGATAGCATCCCTTTGGCGGCTGCGATTTCGGCGTATTCGCCCAGGCGCCCGATATGGTTTATCTGAACGGCACTTACGACCGCCACGTTATGGCTTTCAGCCTTCTTTATTGCGACCTCCATCGCATACTTCGCCGTCACATGCCCAAAGGTCCAGTTGCCCGCTATGAGTGCGCTTGTGGCGTCCTCCTGCCGGATTTCGGGCCAAGCGGTGGGAACAATTTCACCGGCTTGAATCTTCTCGACGTAGCTCGGCAGATGTAGGATGCCGTGCGTATCAACACCACGCAAGGTCGATAAAACCAACGCTTCCGCAACACGGTTGGCGTTACGCTCATCGGCTCCTGCGGCTAGCAGTGCCTCGCGGATGAGTTTGTCAAGTTCAGTGGTAGTCTTTATTACCATTATTATTGAAGGTCCTCCTCAGAATAGTGCCAATCACCAATAAAATCAGGTTTGGGTTACAACGTTAGATTTAGATCAGTGTCCCTAGACAAGTTTTCATAGTTTTCGTGTGGGATGTCCCCATA
>JAKZSX010000100.1:0-8840 GCA_047517405.1 Candidatus Poribacteria bacterium
CCGACCATCCACTAATTTCTTATCGGGAACGTGCCAAGACTTACCCGGAGACCGTTGAAGCGACCGGCGAGGATTCAGTCATTGCGCTGTATACAATGGAGTCAGGAGCTGTGGTTCAACTCTCGTACGTCGGCGGCGGACGCGGCAGTCAAGGTTGGGAACGGAGTGTTCACGGTCGCTGGGGTGCTGTGTATGCCCCCGGAGAACGCAACGGAAATCCTGTGGTGCTGCGTCTAGAAGGCCGGGAACTGAAAGGGAAGGAAATTTTGTCGCTGCTGCCTCAATTTGAACTCAACGAAATAACCGAGCGATTTTTTGGCAAACAAGGCGTTGAATACGAACCTCCGGCAGATGCAGCCCTTGCCACCTTCGCGGTTGATGCCAAACATCTAGCCATCGAATACCACGACTTCGGCGAGGCAATTCGTAACGGAACAAGCCCCGAAGTGGACGGTGACGGTGGCATGAAAGCGGTTGCGGCAATAGTTGGCGCATACGAATCCGCTCTGGCTAAACGCTCCGTGAGTATGGAAAGCGTGCTGTCCGGTGAAATCCGGGAGTACCAAGCGGATATTGATGCCGCACTGGGCCTTGATGCACCTGTGAACTAGACTTTTTCAACCAGCCATTTTAAGGAGGAGAAAACCATGGGTTTCACTGTCTATGACTGTCGCAAAGACATCAGCAATATCTTGGTGACCCCGCAGATACGGGCTCGTTTTTGTCGCATGGAGCCGGGACCGGGCTCGCTTGATAAGTTTCACACCCACGACTTGGGACATGAGATCTTTATTATTCTATCGGGACGGGTGGAGTTCAGGATCAGCGGCGTGACGAAAGAGCTAGGTCCGGGGCAGATGTGCTACGCCCTAGCGGACGAACCTCATTCGGTGCGTGTACTTGGGGATGAACCGGTGTATATGTATCTCTCAGTTACGCCCCATATCCAGCCGACCCACACCCAGTATTCTGACGACGGGGAACGGCTCCCGCCTCAGTTCAGGCCGTCCAGCGACTATGACACGAAGACAGATTCTACTACGCCGATTGACGCGCTTATTGATCGCCATGTTGATACGGCGCGGTCAGTAGCAGACATGGCACAGAACAGTGCCCAGATCCAGGAACAGATGGCGGCTGCCCTCAAGCAGGCATTGGCGGCGGGGGACGAGAAAGCTGCTGCCGAGATACGAAATGTCATGTGGGAACCTCTGTTAGAGACTTTCAAAAAAGTCAATGAATTAGCGGAAGAGTGGAACACGCTTACCCCACGAGCGGGATCGCTTCACATCTATCGTTGAAGTCTGTATCCTGAAAGATGGAGGAAAATACTATGTCAATAGTACGAATTGGTATCGTCGGCTGTGGTGCAATCGCCCAAGTCCAGCACCTTCCCAATCTGCTTGAACTTGATGATGAATTTGAAGTGCCCATCGTTTGCGACGTATCGCCGGGACAAGCAGAATACGTGGCTCGAAGGTTCAAAGTTCCCAAATATGTGACCGATATTCGGGACATGCTGTCAGCGGACATCGACGCGATATTGCTCTGCCACACAGATCCCAAAACTGAGGCAGCGGTGCAGGCGTTCGAGGCAGGGAAGCATGTTTTCATTGAAAAACCGATCTGCACCTCCCTACAGGAAGCCGATGCCATGATCGATGCGGCACGAAAATCGGGGAAGGTTGGTCAGGCTGGATATATGAAGGTGTACGAACCCGCCTTTGAGCTAGCGAAACGTGAAGTCGATACCATGGACGATGTCAGATTTGTGCAGACCAATCACCTGCACCCGAGCAATGAGCTCCATTTAAGCCATTTCAAGGTCAAGCGGTTCAATGACCTGCCGTCCAGTGTCATGGAGGAACAGCGCGCTGCTTCCAGAGCCGCGCGGCGCGAAGCTTTTGGGGACCTCTTCGAGGCTGCTGAATCCTGTGGCATCGCCTATGGGCTCATCCACGACCTCTACAGCCTACGAATCATGCTAGGTGTGCCGAGCGCGGTCATCAGCACGGAGATTTGGAATGACCAGCGCGCTATAACGACCATCTTGGAATATCCCAACGGAGCGCGTTGTGTCGTCAGTCGAGTAGATCTTAACAAATTGTGGGATTTTAAGCAGACCCTTGAGATATACAGCGACGACAAGCGGGTTATCCTCTCCTACCCAACCGGTTTTTCGCGTCGGGTTCTTACAAAGCTAATCGTACAGGGCATTGATGCGGAGGGAAACAGTTTCTACAAGGAGCCAGCGATCCCATGGGAAAGCGGGTTCACCCGTGAGCTGCGTTACTTCCACAAGAGCATCACCCAAGGCGTCCCCTCACGTGCTTCAATCGCAGACGCACGCCACGATATTGCGCTTATTATTGACATCACCAAAGCATATATCACCCGGTCGGCTATAAGTCAATAAGGAGAACAAACGATGGATGCGAGCCTTTGGAATATCGGCATAAAGGTCGAAGATATAGATGCGGAAATCAGCTTTTTTGAAGAATTGGGTGCTAAACTGTTGAGCCGTGGCTCACGCATAAGGGCAGATGGGGACCATCCCCATGCGCTGCTGGAGTTCGGTGGGACGCGTCTGTTTCTGACGCCGAAACCGGTCTTTCAGGATGCACTCAATCATCCGCTCATGCCGGGACTGACCCATGCGGTATTTGAAGTCGATGACTTGGATGAGGCATATCAACGACTTATAGGGTTAGGCACGGAAGTGCTCCTTGAGCCGGTGGAGATTAGCACCGATTTTGGGTCACGCCGCATCTCCTTTTACCGATCGCCCAACGGACTTATCTTTGAGGTGATGCAGATTCTGGAATCGAAGGTGTAGTCTAGCTGAGATGAAAGGAGAACCACGTATGCAAGTCAATCCACAACAGTTGCTTGACGATGGCTATATCATCCTACGCGAGGTCATCCCGCCGGGACAGTTACAAGAATTGCGTGACTGTTTTGAGAGGCTAGTTGAGCGACAGAAGGTTATCTGGGCGAAGGAACGCAAGCCCGATGACCCACCGGGAGGCTATTGGGAAACTGCGGCACAACCGCGCGTGTTTTTCGATGGCATCGCTGACGAAGCAACCGCTAAAGCAGTGGAGTTTTGTCTGCACGAAAATACTTTGGGCGTTAGCAGACAGCTGATGCAGGCATCGGAGGCTTCCCCAACACTGATGGCACTGATGTGTAGTCCGGTGCGAGATCATGGTCCGGCTAGCTGGCATCGCGACATTGATCCCGTTGGGCAGGCACCGCTACGGGGCATGCAGATGGATGTGCTCCAAAATGCGCCGGGCTACGTCCAATGGAACATCCCTCTCTATGATGACAGCGTATTTTGGGTCGTACCAAAAAGCCACAAGCGCCCCAACACAGAAGCAGAAAATCAACACTTGGCGACAGACGGGAGCGAACCGATACCGGGCGGCATGCCGGTGGAACTTAAAGCGGGCGATGGCATCGTCTATATTCACATGATGCTACACTGGGGAAGTAACTACAGCGCGAAGTTACGGCGGACGGTGCATCTTGGCTATCGCTCCTTCGGCGGTCCTGTTTATCCCTTGGTCAACCATCTTTACTGGCATCTGGATTTCACAAAGCGTATGCCGCAAAAGACACGGGAACGGTTTGAGCATTTCTATCAATTGCATGAACAGCAGTGCGATGTGATTGAGTCCACTTTCCGCGCCATTATCGCGAAAAACGCGCAGGGATTCCGCGATGGACTTGCAGCGATTCACCCCGGCGAAGCGTGGCGGATAGTATGTGTGGTATACCTATCAAAGTTGGCGGAAAAAACACGCACCTTGAAACAGCCCGATGTCTCCAAACTGTCGTTTGAGGAGCGTGTGGATGCCATTTCGGAGCACCGGCTTAGTTTCTATATTTTCGAGGATTTCTCCCGGCGTTTTTCAGCAGAAGAAGCTGAGCTGCTTTGGTATCGGTTTCGGACACTTTATGAGAAAATTCAGGAGGAGATAGACCTGTCTGTTCCCAATTTAGAATCTCGGCAAGATCGGTACATGCTGACTGAAATGCCTGCTGATTTCGATGTGGAAGACTTCATCGCTAGCTGGTAAACATAAACCCAAGTGGAATGGATGCTGTGTCCAGGAATTACTTTCTTGTTTTGGCATGTCTGTTAATCCGCCGATTGGCTCAATTGCATAATTGCCCATTCGCACCGTTCAATCCAATCTTTCGCGCTATGGACGGTACCGAGAGGAAGGGTGGTATGGGCAGTGATCCGGCGAAACTGCTCAATGGCAGCCGCATATTGTCCAAGTCGATACAAATTTACGCCGATGAGCCTCATATTTTCAATAGCTATATTCTGGTGCGGCAGGCCTAAAACAGCAGCTTTGGACAGATACAGATTTGATGCAGCATACTCCCGATCAAAATAGAGTTGCCGTCCGATGAGATAGTGCCCCAGTCCCCATTCTAGTAGTGCATTGACCACTTCATGAAGCAGCGTCATCCTGAGTCGACTTGATGGCTGACCGATGAGGAATTGTCTGATTTTATTTTCCACATCGAGGGAATCGATAGCGAGCGCTGCGAGCTTGGCTTGAGATTCCCGGTCAAGGGAATCAGAAGCGTGAAGCGCGAAGACTTCTTGAAAGCGTGATCGAGCGTCCTCACGCTTTCCTTGCTGCCAATAGACGTTCCCCTCCACGTTTTTCGCCTCCGCAACCCGACTCACACTCGCTTTGGGGTGTGCAACGATTCTCGATGACCACTCTAGGGTTGACGGGTAATCTTCAGCTTGGTAGTGTGTATACATGAGTCCTCGCAGATGACGCGGATTATCCGGATCAAATTGGTAGACTTGTTCAAACAGACGAATCGCTGTGCTCATATTCGATCGTCGATACGCGCTCCACGCGTCGGCAGAGAGTTGAGCGATTTCATGGGCGCACGGTTTCTGGAAAATACTTGGGCGTTTGAAACGGTGCGCTGCGATTTCCAGATCAGCCTCCGTCAACGTAATCGTTTCCAGAAACTCTTTCCATTCGCGCTCAAGTTCTGCTAAGGACTTGTTGTAAATCTCCTTGAAATTTCCGGTTGGAAAGACACGCTTAATTTTTTCGACCCCATATCTTTCAATGAGAAAGCGCACAAAAGAACCTGCCAGCGTATAACTCCGCGACGAGGCTTGCGTCCAAAAACCGAGCCCCATGATCCGGTTCATCTTTGGGGCAATTCCTAATTGTTGCATCGCCCGGCTCCACTGATGCGCCGTCAACTTTCCTTCATCCCAATCGGCGGCGACGGCGATTCCTTCATGTAGTCCGATTTTGGGACTTACCTTCAGAATTGGATGCCAATCCGCCGTCAAAGCGTGTACCAATTCATGCTTCATGATCGGATGGGGAAAATCCTGGTAGTTGATATGAAACCCATGCCCAAGCGGATCTTCAACTGATGTGCCTCCCGCTCCCACAAGCCGTTTCTTCTGTTCAGATGAAGTGTAGATGTAGGATCGAACCTTGTTGGTGGGTTGTATTTGGAAGTAACGGATTAGTTGTGCATAGCGAAACTCGTGATCTTGTGCAATCCATTCAATCTCCCTTTCAACCTGAGAGCCCTTCTCGTAGTAAATCTTGAAATGGGCTGTCTCCTCCAATCCACCTAATTTGCTCTCAATATATCCTCGTGTGGGACGCAACCCCAGATCTCCGCAAAACAGGCAAATTAACCCGAACAGAATTATCAGCACGATGAGACAAATACGATGGTTCAGGTCAGAAAACCGCCGCTTGAATCGATAGAGTTTTTGCCAATAGAGGGTCGGTTCGAGTCGGGTATGCCTACCAATCTCCAGTGTGTTAATCGCAAGTGATAGGAAAATCCACGCCAACAGCAGCGTTGTGCCACGCGCAATTAGTAAGGTGCTGGATATCATGATACGCTCGTCATAGATGGGTCCCGGGAAATAGCCAAAGGTCGAGTGGTAGCCGAAAACAGGTGGGTGAAAGATGAGGTTATAGGCAAGGGCAAGGAGTGTGGCAAAGATATAGGCGAGATAAACGAGATAGGCCCTCCAGCGTCGCTTTAACCATAACCCGAAGAATACGCCCAAAGCTGTGGCATATGCACAACTGATCACAGGCAAAAGGAGAAAGAAAATGAACCCTTCAAAAAAATCGCAATTTTTGACGCGGAAGCCGTTCAGCAAAATGATGATTAACGGCGGGAGCAGCAATGTCAGGTTAATCCCAAACGTCCGCCAGAAAGTCGACATAACCGTCTGGGCGGCGGTACCTCTCAGGGATTGCGTGCGCTGCCGTAGGTTGCTCACCCCCGTTATGGCGGTATGTGCCCCCGCAAATGAAATCCCGAAAGCCAGAACCGCACAAAATTCAAATGCGAGGAGATTAAACAGGGGGGTATTTGCAAGCATCAACGCGAGGAGCGTCAATACAGCGAACCAGAACCAATAAGAGAGGGATTTGAAGGTCATGTGCGTTTCCGCCAACAAGGTGGATTACGTATCTTGAATCACAATAAGTCGCTACTGTGCACATCTAACGCAGAGAAATAATACGTAACGAGTAATGCGTAAGATTTTTTCTTTTCGCATTATGCTTTACGCATCACGTATTCGGGATTCAAAGTAATATACCGCAACCGCTGTTTACGGGTATGCAGTGGATTTGTCAATCCACTGCGAGCGATGATTGACTCAATTTAGCTCCCCTTCACCCGGTTTGCAACGCTTCCTATGAGCGGCAAGTTGGGTATTTTAGCATAGCTTGGGGGAAAACCCAAGCGATTCTTAACTTGACAATCAGAGACGGGATCATCTAATATTTGCCATATATAGACGTGAGGAGAGAATATGGAAAGTGCCACGCTTGCCGTAATCGATGTTGGATCCAACGCGATTCGGCTAAAAATTGTTGAAGTGAAAACTGATGGGACTGTTGAGGAGGTCTATCAACATCGGTCACCCGTCCGTTTGGGACATGAGGTTTTCTTGACGGGGTTCCTAAACGATAATACGATTGAAAAGGCAATCGAGGCGTTTGGTGAGTTTCGTGAAGTCATAGATAAGATGAAAGTCCATACCACGCGTGCGATTGCAACCAGTGCAACACGTGAAGCCATCAACGGCGACAACCTCGTAAACCGTATCTACAATAGCTCCGGTGTGCAATTGGAACGTATCTCTGGCGGCGAAGAGGCACGCCTCGTCCAACTCGCGGTGACCCGCAAAGTCGATATCCGGCATAGGGTCGCCTTGGTCATCGACATCGGTGGGGGTAGTGTCGAGTTTGATGTCATCGATCACGGTTCGATTATCTACTCCAACAGTCTTCGGTTGGGCACCGTGCGGCTGCAGGAAACCTTCCTGCGAACGGATACTATTTCAGACCTACAGATCTTGTTGCTCAGGGCATACATGGAGCAACTGCTCGAAACGACACTCGACGCTATCAACAAATACGACATTGATATAGTGCTGGGTACCGGCGGAAACGTCGAAGAACTTGGGCAACAGCTTGGTGTTCTGGATCCAGATAACAACGAGTTCCCCAGAGACGTGCGTTTCATCCCGCTGCGGGATTTTCAACGCTTTGTCAGAGAGATTTCGAGACTCAGTGTGCAGGAACGTATGGAGCGATACGGTATGGCACCGGATCGGGCGGACGTTATTTTGCCTGCAGGTCTGGTTCTCACGGAGGTAGTAAGCAATGTCATTGGGGCGAGGGGGCTTTATGCGGCAAATGTTGGGCTGAAGGACGGGTTACTCGCTGAGATAGCAGATCGCCACCGGAACTCATGGGACGTGACCTCTGAAGAGGCGGAGATCATCAAAGCAGCGATGGCACTTGGCAACAAGTATCACTTCCATTTAGGACATGCCAAACAGGTTCGTTACTTGGCAGAGTTGCTGTTTGACCAATTGCAACCAGTTCATCATCTGTCTTCAGAATCGCGGATGCTCTTGAGTGTGGCGACAGCACTCCATGAAATCGGCGGGTATGTCAACCCCTTGTCACATCACAAGCACTCCTACTACCTGATACGGAATTCAGAGATTGTTGGACTCAATGAAAAACAGCTTGAACTGGTTGCGAACATCGCTCGTTATCATCGGAAAGCATTCCCCGATCCGAACAAAACCTCCCATTCTCATTTTCAGAGGCTTTCGTTTACCGAAAAGGAACAGGTGACCCGGTTGGCTGCCATTTTGCGGATTGCTGATGCCTTAGACCATCAGCACAAATCAATTGTTGAAGATCTGAGAGTGAAAATTTTTGATGACGCTATTGAAATTGATGTCCGATCGTTCGACGATTGCCTATTGGAGAGATGGCATCTTCAAGAGAAGGGAGAGTTATTCGTCCATACATTTGGACGTTCTATCCGCTTATTGGTGAATGGGAAAGCTGGGGAACGGATTGATTGATAACCTTCGGTGTGGATTGGCACGAGTCGGGCGAGACGCCCCACCTACAGCAGGGCAGGCACAAGGGTTGCCCCTACGGAGGAAGCCAATGTAGGGACAGGTCTTGTGCCTGCCCCAAAAGCTCTCGGAACGGAGATAGGTTCAATTTGTAAGATGCCAACAGAACCTAATCTTTGCGGGACTTCAACTTATACCGGTTCGTTTCAGGTTGCCACTCTCGGATCACCGTCGTCTCCAACGCCAGCGTCTCCTGTCGCCCTTCCGTAAATACCACCGAAAATTGGACGATGTCACGGAACATGCGGAGTTGCTTCCGAAGTTCTGGATTCCCTTCGTCCGAGAGGTGCTGGAGCAACCGTCGGCGCACACAGGTCGTGGACTCACCGACATAGAGGCGTTCAGGGGCGTCCTCCGT
>JAKZSX010000101.1:0-11592 GCA_047517405.1 Candidatus Poribacteria bacterium
CATGAAAATCGGTATTCCCGCTTGCATTGAGGAACTCATTAGAGTGATAGAAAACGGCGGCGAGCTGCTCTCTCCCGCATCCGAAGCGAAGAAGGTAGTCGAGATTGTCATCGGATTCCTCAAGTCGCAAGAGCGCGGAAATGTGCGTGTAGACCTACCACTACCGCCGGGGAATTGAGACTTTATCCGATAGTTACGCCATCAGATGATGTGTTATGAGGTGAAGTATGCACATTCAGTATACAGACCTACCCGAACCAAAATTCCTCCCCGAAGGGACGACGTTTGAATACGCGACACTGGACCAGGACTGTCGTTCTCTTGAGCGGTTCGCTATCCGCACCCTCAACGCAGGGATGCGTACTCCAGAGATTATCGACGAATCGCGTGAATCATTCTGGATTATCATCAATGGGAAGGGGACGATGACCCGTGGCGATGAAACCCTCCAAATCCAACCACGAGACCTAATCATCACCCCGCCGGGGATACCCCATTCGCTCACGGCTGGGGATACGCCGGTCAAATGGTTTGATGTTGCTTTCCATTCCGCCACTTGGAAGATTGCTGCAGATGCGTTGGAAGACGGGATTGGAGATTCGCACGGCGATCATGTCAAGGGCAAGCCATCACTGGTGCGGGGAGAGGAACTCCCGCCACAGGAGGGGGATTCCTGTTACCGGTATCCACACGCTAGACCGCATTCGACGTTAGATCATTGGGATCAGAATAGCAGTGAGCCTGGGGCACGTGCTGCCAACCATGTCCACGATAGCCATGAGGAGTTTTGGTACATCCATGAAGGCTCAGGACACGTTGAACAGAACGGTCATATCTTTGAGGTTTCGACGGGGGATCTCATTGGACACGCGCCGGGTGTCCATCATACGCTCATCGCTGAGAAGGAGCCGATCCGTTGGTACTGCTTCTGTATGAATCGCTGGCTGATGCCGCTTGTCAAAGACGCGCTTGTTGAGGCTTAACCGTGTCGGGTAATCTCCTACAATTCCAAGACGGAATCCCTTATGCAAACTTTGAAAGAAAGCTCAATGAATGAGCTTGCCAAAATTCTAACGACGATCCGGCGTCCATTTCAGCAGGAGATACGGAACGGTTGTCAAGACAGTGTGGTGATTAACGGATTGGGTGCCTATGTCCAACTCTGGGTTAGGAATGCCGAGCGGTTGACGCTCAACCCCGCTGAGAAGCAGCTGTTGGATTCACTTGCAGAGCTGTTCTCAGATTACGAAACATCCTCGCCGAAAGAGCGCCGGAATGTTGTGCAAGCTGCTATGAAGCAGATCGACGAGATGACATCGGGAAATCAGAAAGCATTGCCCACGAGAAAACCTGAGGCAACGAAGACAGTAGATGATCTTCCCTTATTTCAATCGTTGCCTAGCCAATCACCGAAGACGTCTACCTCTTTGGTGAAACCAGCCAGGAAGAGTAAAGGTCAACAACCGCTTTTCCCTATTGATTCAAAGGTCAATGGAAGGTCAGAGGCGGTCAAATCATCCCCTCCACGTTTCGCAGCTCCCACCAATCCATCGGAATCTGACGTTCCGCATTCTGATTCACAACCTGTACCTCCAGAAAAGGTGTCGATTAACGAGGTGCCCATCTCAACCGATCTGGCGTTGCTGAAATTCTTAGAGACAGAGATTCAGTATGCAAGTGGCATCGGTCCACGCCGAGCGGCGAAACTGATAACGGAACTCAACATCCGCAATGTCCGCGATTTGCTGGAATACTACCCGCGTGACTACCTCGATCGTGGGCATTTCCGCTCGATTTATGAGGTGGGGCGTACCGGCGAATATGAAACGATCCAAGGCGCGGTGGTCAATCAAAGCCAGTTCACGCCGAACCGCAAGGGTGCACAGGCTGTCGGAAAAATTGCTATCTATGACCAAACCGGTGTGGCACAGTTAGTCAACTTTGGGCGTCGTGTCGGTTATCTCAAAGGCCTACTGAAAGTCGGTACGCAGGTTGTCGTGAGCGGTAAATTTACCCGCCGCAACAACGAAATCCAAACCACCGATTTTGAATTCGAGGTACTTGAAGCGGAAGATGCAGACCTCATCCATACAGGCAGAATTGTGCCGAAGTACGCGCTGACTGCAAAGCTGACCCAACGGATGCTTCGACAGTGGACCAAGACGCTCCTAGACAATTACGCAGGGGATTATCCAGAAATTTTACCGCTAGACATCCGGCAGCAAAATCAGCTAATCGATCGATGCACGGCAATCCAAGAGATCCACTTCCCTTCATCAGAGGGGTATAGAGATGCAGCGCGGAGGAGGCTGGCGTTCGATGAGTTCTTCCTACTGGAATTGGGGCTTGAGCTTAAAAAGCAACGCTGGAAAACAGAGGAGAAGGGGGTCGCTTTCCAAGTTGAAGGTGAATTGTTAAACCGGTTTATTGAGGCGTTGCCTTTCCAACTGACAGCCGCGCAAGAACGAGTCATTGAGGAGATTAAGTCGGACATGGCAAGCGTACAGGCTATGAATCGGTTGCTTCAGGGGGATGTCGGTTCCGGAAAGACAATCGTTGGAGCGATTGCCGCCCTGTGCGCGATTCAGAGTGGGTATCAAGGCGCGCTGATGGTGCCCACAGAGATCCTCGCCGAACAACACACCTACAACCTCTCGGAATTGTTTGAACCGCTAGGGCTGAAAGTCGTCCTACTCAAAAGCGACCTTCCCAAAGCGGAACGTGACGAAGCACTTGCTGCCATTGCCGATGGCTCGGCTCATGTCGTTGTCGGGACGCATGCCCTGATTCAGGAGGGTGTGGAGTTTCATCAGCTTGGTCTCGTCATCATTGACGAGCAGCACCGCTTCGGCGTGATGCAGCGGGCGACGCTCCGGGACAAAGGAACAACCCCGGATGTCTTGGTCATGACAGCGACCCCCATCCCACGGACACTCGCTCTGACAATTTATGGCGATCTCAATGTTTCTGTGATTGATGAACTTCCACCGGGACGGCGAAAGATAACGACAAGATGGGTGAGGGAAAAAGACCGCGAAAAACTGTACGCGCAAATAGAGAAAGAGGTCCAACGTGGACGACAGGCGTACATCGTTTATCCACTCGTTGAGGAGTCGGAGAAGTTAGAAGAAATTAAAGCCGCAACGGAGATGGCGGATCATTTTCAGACCCATGTGTTTCCGCACTTGCGCGTCGGATTGCTACATGGACGGATGCGATCGATGGAAAAGCAGGAAGTGATGGGGCACTTCAAAAATAAACAAATCGATATTTTGGTGTCCACCACCGTCATTGAAGTCGGGATTGATGTGCCAAACGCCTCGCTCATGGTGATTGAAAACGCGGAACGATTTGGGTTGTCGCAAATGCATCAGTTACGGGGGCGTGTCGGACGCGGCACACACAAATCCTCATGTCATCTAATTGGCAGCCCAAGGACAGACGATGGGATAAGCCGAATCAAAGCGATGACACGAACCAATGATGGGTTCGTGCTTGCGGAGGCGGATTTGGAAATTCGAGGTCCCGGCGAATTTTTTGGGACCCGCCAATCCGGGCTGCCAGACTTCAAAATCGCCAATATCCTCAGAGATGGATCGTTGCTTGAGGTTGCGAAGTCAGAGGCTAATCGGCTTGCTAAGATGGACCCAAACCTGAGTCAACCCGCGCATCAGGTGCTGAAGAAAGTGTTACAGACGCAGTGGGCAGGGCATTTGAAAATGGCAGCCATCGGTTGATCGAGGGATCCTAGGTAGACATAGGAAACGCAAATCTGTGTTCTCTACCATACCGCCACCCTAAATTGAGAGGAATGATTTATGACAGAAAATGAAGATACAAATGTAAAGAGGGACCCTGAAGATCCCTATGTCCTTCGAAGCGAATATATCCAAGAGCCTCCCGTCGGTTTTTGGAATACAGTCAAGTTTCTCGGGCCGGGGTTAATTCTGGTGGGGTCCGTCGTTGGGTCGGGAGAGATTATTCTGACGACAACGCTCGGTGCAACGGTCGGTTTTGTGATGCTCTGGTGGATGTTACTCAGTTGTTGGGGCAAGAGCATCGTACAGGCAGAACTAGGACGTTACGCTGTCTCATCGGGCCAAACCGCTCTCGCTGCGTTCAATGACATCCCCGGCAAGATGCCCTTTTTCCGTAGCAAAATTTCTTGGTTTATTTTCCTATGGTTCCTCCAACAGATTCCCGGTCTACTTGGCGGCGGCGGAATTTATGGAGGCGCAGGACAGGCGATGAGTATGATGATGCCGTTTCTGGATTCGAGATGGTGGACAATTATCGTTGCCATAGGGACGGCGACGTTGATTCTGAGCGGCACCTATCGCTTCCTCGAGAAGTTACTGACCTTTATGGTCGTGACCTTCACCCTCATCACGTTGGCATGTGCGATTCTGTTACAGTTCACAGAATTTGCCATCACATGGTCAGATGTAGGGGCAGGGCTGCGATTTGATTTCCCCGCCTTTGCAATTGCAGCCGCGCTAGCGGCTTATGGCGGCACCGGCGTCAACGCCGGTGAGTCGATGGCGTATACCTACTGGTGCACCGAAAAGGGCTACGCCCGTTTCACCGGACCGACCGATGGCAGCGAGGGTTGGGTAAACCGGGCACGTGGCTGGATTCGCGTTATGCACACCGATGTGGTAGTGACGTTAATCGTTCTGACTTTTGCTACGATTCCTTTTTACATGCTCGGTGCCGGCGTGCTAAATCGCATGGGGCAGATGCCCGATGGGTTGGATACTCTCAGTATTCTGTCTAACATGTACACACAGACGTTAGGTCAATGGGCATGGTGGCTGTTTATGGTTGGCGGATTCTTTGTCCTTTTTTCAACGGTGGTTTCAGGACTCGGTGGTGGTTCACGGATGATTGCCGATGTAATGGGAGTTATTGGTGTGATTGATCCCAACGACTACAAAATGAGAATCCGTGTCCGACAAATCTGGGCGGTAGCTGCACCAGCCATCCAGTCATTGTGCTATTTCTTTGCTAAAAATCCTGTCTGGATGCTCACTATCAGTGGCACAGTTGGGGCGATGATGATGCCGCTTGTCGCGGGCAATACAATCTACCTGAGATATTTCCGCACCGACCGCCGCATTGCACCGGGAAGGAAGGCAGACTCTGTGCTTTGGATTTGCTTCCTTGCGATGATCGGGTTGGCAATCTATGCGATCTATCTTCAGTTCGTTCAAACCTTGTAGGGAAGGCAGATCTGCGTTCCCTACTATGAAAGGAATGAATCTGATGCTCACCCACGAAGAAAAACAATCTTATGATGAGAACGGTTTTATTCTGAAAAAAGCCCTTGCTTCGCCTGAAGAGATAGAAAAAATTCGTGCGGAGATCAAGGACATCCACAATCGCATGACGGAACAACCTGTCGAGGGGGTTGGTCTCTCATGGGAAGAGTTCGACGATCCGACCCTACCCCCACGTCTTAAGCAGCTGATGAACAGTGAGTTGATAAGTCCGACCCTGAACAAAATCTTGCGTTCAGATGCAATATTGGACATTATCGAACAGATGATTGGTCCCAATGTTTCACTGTATCACAGCAAGCTGCTTCCGAAAGATGCCAACGATGGCACAGTGATTCCGTGGCATCAGGATTATGCCTATTGGAATCGAGACGATAACCGCCCACTGATGGTGAATTGCCAACTCGCAATTGATGCCACAACGCGGGAAAATGGCTGCATCCAATTTGTCCCCGGCAGCCATAAGTGGGGATTACAAGAGCATCAACGGCGTCAGCAGACATTTGGTGTATTCTTGCCGGGGCACTACCATGAACGTGAGGACGCTGTCCAAGTAGAGATGGCGCCGGGCGATGGTGTCTTTTTCAACGCGCTAATTATTCATGGCTCTGCCGCCAATACCTCCAATCTGTCTCGACGAATGAACACCTTTGCGTATAATGTCACTGGCAACGGCCTGATGCAGTGTCGGCAAGCGTTGCGTGGTAAGCCGCTGTGATGCGTGCAACATGATTGCACATTTTCCTGTTTTGACACGAAAGTAGGTATAATATGGCTTCTAAGAAAACTGTTGATTTCGACGAACTTTTGGATTCTAACGATCCCACAATTTATGATTTGGAAACCCATTCACCCGGTCCTGAGGGCAGCTTGCCACTGACCTCTGAGATGCTGCTCGATTTGCCGAGCGGGGATGTCTTCGGTTGGAGCCATAATACAGGCATGGGATGGGCACCCGGTGAACTCAATCGGAGAGAGTTTCTCATCCTGAGTACACAAGGAGGCATCCGCGCGCCGGACGGGAGCCCGATCGCACTTGGCTACCACACCGGTCATTGGGAGGTTGGCTTGTTGATGCAGGCTGCCGCGGAAGAATTTAAAGCACTTGGCATGATCCCATTTGCTGGATTCTGTTCGGATCCGTGCGATGGGCGTACCCAGGGAACCCCCGGCATGATGGATAGCCTCGCCTACCGTAACGACGCCGCAGTGATTTTTCGACGGCTCATCCGGTCCTTGCCGACGCGCAAAGGGGTGATGATGGTCGCAACCTGTGACAAAGGGTTGCCCGCAGCAATGATTGCAATCGCTGCCATGCGCGACCTGCCGTGCGTGTTAGTCCCCGGTGGTGTGACGTTGCCACCTACCGAAGGTGAGGATGCAGGTAAAATTCAGTCCATCGGTGCTCGTTTTGCGCATGGGGAGATCTCCTTGCAGGATGCCTCTGATCTCGGGTGCAAAGCCTGCGCAAGTCCGGGCGGTGGATGCCAATTTCTTGGGACTGCTGGAACATCGCAGGTTGTTGCTGAGGGACTGGGGATGACGTTACCGCATTCCGGCCTTGCACCGTCAGGTCAACCGATCTGGTCGGATATGGCGAAGCGATCCGCCCGTGCCTTGGTCAACCTAGACGCAAAAGGTCTCAAGATGGGTGATATTTTGACCGACGAAGCAGTTCGCAACGCGATGGTTATTCACGCCGCCTGCGGAGGGTCAACCAACCTACTTCTGCATATCCCTGCCATCGCACATGCGGCGAAACTCCATCGCCCAACCGTTGAGGATTGGATCGGGATCAATTGGCGCGTGCCTCGACTCGTGGATGTCCTACCCAATGGACCTGTCGGCCACCCGACTGTTCAAGTCTTTCTAGCCGGTGGCGTCCCTGAAGTGATGCTGCATTTACGGGCGTTAGGTTTGCTGAATGAAGATGTTATCACCGCCTCAGGCGAACCCCTTGGACGAAACCTCGATTGGTGGGAGAAATCAGAACGCCGCCAACGGGTACGAGATCTCTTGATGGAACGAGATGGAATCGATCCGGACGACGTGATCATGACCCCAGAAGCCGCAAAGGCACGTGGGTTGACCAGCACGGTGACCTTTCCACGTGGAAACCTTGCGCCAGAAGGCTCTGTCATCAAAAGCACCGCAATCGATCCCAGCGTTGTTGATGAGGATGGCGTCTACCGCATGACCGGGCGGGCACGTGTGTTTGTGAGCGAGCGAGACGCAGTTCGGTCTCTCAAAAGTCACGGCGACGACCAAATTAAGCCGGGGGAGGTAATGGTGCTTTGCTCCCGCGGTCCAATGGGTTCTGGCATGGAGGAGGTCTACCAAATCACTGCCGCGCTCAAGCATCTTTCGTTTGGTAAGCATGTCGCCCTGATCACCGATGCGCGATTCTCCGGCGTATCGACCGGTGCATGCATCGGGCATGTTGGACCAGAAGCGTTGGCGGGAGGACCCATCGGCAAGTTGATTGACGGCGATCAGATCCAGATTAGCGTCGATCGGAATAGGCTTGAAGGGAGGGTTGACTTGGTCGGTCATGGAGACCAGAACTTCGGTGCTGAAGCAGGTACACACGTCTTAGCGGAGAGATCTCCACGTCCGGACCTTTCTCCTGACGAGCTGCTACCGGACGATACGCGTCTGTGGGCGGCTCTTCAGAGCGTTGGTGGAGGGACGTGGGGCGGCTGCGTCTACGATGTAGATACTATTATCGAAACACTTGAAGCCGGTATGAAGAGCGGAACGTAAAACGTAAGAAGAACTTGCATTTTAAATATTCAACGCCCGAATTAGAAACGGGGCAAGCATTAAGCAGAAAGGAGTCCGCACGTCTCACCTCGATTATTCAAGGATGAGGACAGCGGGTTTGTTATGATAGCACACACGAATCTTATCGGTTGTCGCAAAGAAGAATTGGACACGCCGGTGCTCCTAGTTGATTTGCCGACGATGGAGAGTAACATTGACCGGATGGCGTCTACCATTATTCATGAAGCAGGGGTCAATTGGCGACCCCATACGAAAGGGATGAAAAGCCCGGCACTTGCCCATAAACTCCTTGATGCAGGTGCCATCGGTGTTACCTGTGCCAAGCTCGGCGAGGCAGAGGTTATGGCTGCCGGTGGTGTGAAGGACATCCTGGTCGCTAACCAAGTTGTGGGACCGCAAAAGATTGCCCGTCTGGTCAATTTACGGCGACATGCGGATGTTATGGTTGCTGTTGACTGTGAAGAGCATGTCGAAGCTATCGACCGTGCAGCCCGTGAAAAGGGAGTCCGTATCCGCGTCGTCATTGAGATTAACACGGGTATGAACCGGGCGGGCGTAGATCCTGGAGAACCAGCTCTCGCCTTGGCGCGCAAAATCCAAGGTAGGGAAGGGGTGCAACTTGCGGGACTCTTTACTTGGGAATCGATTGCGCTCCGTATCCAAGATCCGGGGGAGAAAAAACGGATGATTGACGATGCGCTGACATCCGTTACCGACACCGCGCAGAAGTGCCGGAACGAAGGAATCCCCATCGACATCATCAGTTGTGGAGGGACGGGGACTTACTGGATCAGTGCCTTCCAGCCGGGTATCACAGAGATTCAAGCGGGTGGTGGCATCTTCTGCGACGTTATCTATCGGAATCAGTTTGGCGTTGAACACCCGTACGCCCTTACTGTTCTTGCGACCGTTACCAGTCGACCCGCTACCACGCGGATTATCTGCGATGCCGGGAGAAAGACCATGAGCGAGGGCGCAGCAGATCCTGCTCCTATCGGAATTTCCGGTGTAGAATCAGTAGGGCTCTCAGCCGAGCATGGGAAGGTCGAACTCGCCGAACCGAGCGAAACACCGCGTGTCGGAGACAAAATTGAGTTCGTTATCGGCTACTCAGATGTCACTGTGGCACTACACGACGAAATTTACGGTATTCGCGATGGCATTGTCGAGACAGTTTGGCCAATTCTAGGACGTGGACGGCTGCAATAAGGGGACGGTGAAGGAGCGTGGATAAAACAAAGGGCGCGCTATGCCTCTCCCCAGGCAAAGGTGCTTCCACCGATAACAGTTTTGGGTGTCCCTTTGCTGTGCCCTAGCGTGCTAGAAAGGGGCACCTACCACCGGTGGTTTTCAATCTCACACCTATGCGTCAAGTGGAAACTGTTCGTTAATTAACATGATGGGCTGTCCGTCAGCGACGATACGATAGGTACGACTAAGAAACGGTTCCCCTTCTAGATGAAGGAGCATCTCCGGTAAATCTTTTGGGTATTTAAGCCCCCACCACAGCAGGTCGCGTCGGGTTTCTAAACCGCTGTATTGTAGGAGCTGCCCCAAACCTCTACCCCTGAGGGTCAAGCCGTCCCTGATGACTTGTGGGATCTGTTTCAGCACGATGAATGAAGTCGCGTAGGAATGGACAGTGGGCTGCTGACCGCCTCTGGGCCCCGTTTGCAGCATCACTCGACGGGTAACTATCTCCGTTCCTTTTGCGACTTCGAGCCAAACATGATTTGTAGGTAGGATTTGCGTCTCTTGGTGGAGCAGCACAACTTCGACCGGAGAGAGCGTATACGCTTCGATGAACCGTGTAACGGTCCCATCGGTGACCAATAGTGCCCGCTGAAATGGCGTCAATTGACTCAGGTTAATCTCCTCGAGGTCCGATGGTCTAGCAAACTGGGCGACGAAGAGATCTTTCATCCATTTTTTGGAAACATCGGTTTGCGCTCCTGTTTCGTTCAATATCACTGTCTCAATGCCTTCCCTTGATTTGCCCCCACAGCGTTGGCAATTTTTCTTTTGGTTCGACACGCAGCCTACCGGTATCAAATGACTCCATAGCAGGTAGAATAGCTGGGCCCAATCCTTCTGCCACCCCACCAACGGCATAGATTTTATTGTCCACAACACCTGCTCCCAAGAACACTCTTGCAGTCGGCATATCTGTTTCCTTCGACCATGTATTGTTCGTGGGATTATACCCTTCAACTGTGGATAGCCCTGGACCTTGCACGGCGTCAGTACCACCAATCGCGTAGATTTGTTCCCCAACAACGCCGGCTGCTAGGGCGGTCCTTTTCGTTGGCATATCCGCTTTTGGTACCCAAATTTCAGTTACAGGGTCGTATTCTTCGACGGTCGCAAGCACTGGTCCTTGCACGTTAGACACACCGCCAAACAGATAGATTTTCCCACCCACAGCCGCGGCTGCCGTTCCTGACCGAGGATTTGGCATGTCAGCGTTCCGTGTCCACTTGTCAGTCGCTGGATCGTATACTTCGACAGCCGGGAGCACCGGACCGAAGTTTGTCGCGATGCCACCAATGGCATAGATTTTTCCCTTCACGGCAGCAGTGGTAAAAAACACCCGTGGCGTTGGCATGTCGGTTTTCCGTGTCCACGTATTGGTTGCCGGGTCGTATTCTTCTACAGTCGAAAGTGCAGGTGCTTCATTGCTCCAGCCGCCGATAGCATACACTTTCCCATCGACAACGGAGGTCGCGACCCCTGCGCGTGCAGATGGCATGTCAGCTTTCTGCGCCCATGTGTCAGTCGAAGGATCGTAGGTATCAACCCTCGCGATCGGTTCCGCGAGCGTGCCGCCGATGACGTAAACTAGCTCACCCGCTGCACTAACCGAGAAAAAAAGTCTCGGAAAAGGCATGCCGGCTTTTTCCAACCATTCTCCCTCTTCCGCAAGGCTCATTGAAAAGGTCGCCAATAGCCCACTTAGTGCCAAGCCAAATCCAAGTAGCCAAGCCAAGAATCGTTTCATAAAAACTCCTGTGTTTCCTATTCGTCGTTTATCACTCATTGATTGTGTTACGGATTCCACCAATACGTCATCTTTCCGACAAGCGTTGATTCCGAGAGGCCAATCGTCCCACCGTCCTCGTCATAAACTTGGTTAAACACAAGATAGAAGTCGCTGCCGGGGCGATAGATATAGTTGAGCAGAAAGTTAGTTGAAACCAGATCGTCCGCGCTATTCCACTGTGCAAACAGTTTTGCAAAGAAACGGGTAGAGAAAGAATAGACAGCCCGACTTGCCAACACATGTGCATTGAAAGATCTCACGGGAAGTTCGACCCGGGCAAATTGATACTGCGTTTCGAGCACAAACCGTCCGCTCGGTTTGAAGCCGGCATCAATGTCGAAACCCCGGCTCGTTCCATCGTAGAAATCTCCGACCTCCACCCCAAACCGTCCGGCGAACATCTTACTTTCATCGGTTTCAATCGTTGCGCGGTAGGTAGTAAATTCATACTCGCCGATGGGAATAATGATATCATCGTAGATATCAAAA
>JAKZSX010000102.1:0-3621 GCA_047517405.1 Candidatus Poribacteria bacterium
TCTTTCATTGAGGGGATGCTTGTTTCTGCGTTTTCTTTGCAGTCGAATGGCAATCGGCCGCACACTGAACTGATTAAAAGAGCACGACCCCTGCTCAATTGGACAATTGACACGAAACTCAAAGTTTTTTTAATCCGAGTCTGTGATGAAGGACTTGATTTCAAGGGATGGCTTGAGGCAATTGGGACGTATATCGCCAACAAACCTCCGGCATCGTGGAACGACTCAGATAAAGCCCATTTTGAAATGAACCTTTCTGAACTTGCGAGAAAGTTTCATCGTTTTGAAGTACTGTCATTTGAAAGGCAGCAACAATCTGAAAAACCGGCTGACAGCGCAGGTGAGGTGATTCGGGTTGGTATTACCACCCTCTCCTCAACTGAGCAGGAACGGGTTGTTACCGTGTCACCAACTATCGAGGAGCAAGTCGACAACATTGAAGGTGGATTTGAGGAAGTTTTCAAGCGCTTTGGTGTGGATGGAGATGCCAATCTTCGCCTCGCTATCTTAGCCCGACTGTCGCAGAAGCTAATGGAACAGCTCGAGGAGTAAGTGGTAGAGAGAAGGAGAACTCGTGAAAAAATTGACGCTTTTCCTGTTTTTCTTTATGTTGGCAGCATCTCTATGGGCAGCAGAAGAGTCGAAAGAGGAGCCAACTGAGAAGCCCAAAGAAAGCACTAGTTTTGGGGGACCGGTATTAAAGGTAACACGAATCAACGATGTATTCGGCTTGATGGTTGGTGGACAAGGCGGCTGGATTTATAAGCATACATACGCAATTGGGGGCGGTTTCTACGGCTTGCTCAGAGACATCGGGGTAGAGGTGTCTGATTCTGCTGAACGTGAATTTGAGTTCGCTTACGGCGGACTGGAACTGGAATATATTATCGCTCCCAGTCACGATGTCCACCTCTCTGCCAAAACTTTAATCGGTTTTGGCGGGTTGACAGATCGGTATCAGCGGGTTTATATATACGATAGATACGATGAATATAGTAGATTGGGTGGTCCCGACGATAGTTTTTTTATTGTTGAGCCAGAAGTCAATATAGTATGGAATATGAAAACGTATCTCCAGATCTATTTTGGGGGCAGTTACCGATATATCCGTGGCGTTGGAATCGAAGGACTCCAGAACTCAGATCTGAACGGTCTCTCGGTCGTAGTAAGCTTTAGATTCGGTCGTAATGCGAAGGTAGAACCGCCGGATCAATCTGAGTTTGATGGAATCGACACATTCTGAAAATTGGATTGCCCACACTCCACACCATGACTTCACTTGCAACTTTCCGCCCTGACCTGCTATCCGCCGACTAGCCTTGAATTCCCACCAGATTAAGTTCTTCAGCCAAATGACATGCCACAAAATGACCGTCTGAAATTTCTCTAAGCTCTGGCTCTTCCTCTCTACATTTCGCTTCAGCATGTCTACATCGCGCTTGGAAAACGCATCCGGGAGGCAAATCACTGGGATCGGGTGGAGTTCCTTCGAGGATGATGCGGTCACGGCGACCCCGTTGGGTCAGTCGCGGCACGGCTGAATGCAAGGCTTCGGTGTAGGGGTGAGCGGGGCGTTGCAGCAGTTCGTCGCGCTCCGCGTATTCGACCAATTTGCCTACGTACATGACAGCGATACGATCAGATACATAGCGGATGACCGCCATATCATGCGAGATGAAGAGATAGGAGAGCCCAAATTCCGCTTGCAGTTCCTGCATCAGGTTCAGGATTTGTGCCTGCACCGACACATCGAGCGCAAAAACGGGCTCATCCGCGACAATAAATTTCGGCTCAATGGACAGAGCCCGAGCAATGCCGATCCGTTGCCGCTGCCCCCCGCTAAAGCTGTGCGGATAACGACGCAGGTGTTCTTTTTGAAGTCCCACCTGCATCAGGAGATGTTCAGCCTTCGCTTCCCGTTCTTGGCTTGTCCCAATACCGTTACAAACCAACGGCTCAATCACGTTTTCTAAGACCGTCATCCGCTCGTTCAGTGAGGCAAATGGGTCCTGAAAAATCATCTGCATGTTAGCGCGGACATGGCGCATCTCGCGGTGGGACAGTTCAAAGACAGATAGCTTTTCATCCCCATCATGCAAGATAACCTCACCGCCCGTCGGCTCATAAAGCCGGAGAATGGCACAGCCCAAGGTGGACTTGCCACAACCACTCTCACCCACAAGCCCCAAGGTTTCGCCCTCATTGATTGTAAAGCTGACCCCATTCACAGCCTTAACATAGCCAATAGTCCGCCGTAGAAAGCCCTCTTGGACGGGGAAAAACTGCCGCAAATCTCGAACTTCTAGGATGGGTTTTCCGTTTTTATTCATTATTGATAAATATCCCATCAAGGCAAGTACCGTACAAAGACTACGGTATCCCGGTTCAACAGCAGAGTAACCCTGTAATCGCCCTCCCAACTCGATGGTAACCCCCGCCATTGCTATGTTTTCGGGCGTTATTTACCTCTTTAACTGGCTTTTCGTATGATTTCCGGGGTGGTCAATTTTAGGTGTCGGTTACTTCTCGTATCACGGCGGCAGTAGGTTCAATGGTTTGGGCCTCTTCTTCAGACTGTGTTAATTCCGCTAGTTCTTCATGTAAACGGCTAATCATTTTTTTGAGACTGGCGCGAGAGTATTTCTGGTTGGGATAAGGCTGACACTTCTCTACTTTTTCCAACCGTTTCTCTAGCTCTCGTAATTGTTCTTCGACAATTTTGCGTTCTTGTTCGTTCTGAATCATAGCTGTACCTCCACGATTCCCTTGCGTCGGCCATCAAGTTCCCGAGTCTGGCTAAAGAACTCAACCCAATCTTGCCATTCCAAAGCATTGGCAGCTGCGAAAAGCTCCTCGGGTTGGCGTGTTTCAATCATTTCCGCGAGTGCTACAGCCACAGGAGATCCTGCGTCAACCTGACCTTCAAAGTCAGGTGGTAGCCACACGACAGCATCTACATCACCCGGAGTAGGTTTTTGCGTAACAAAACTACCATCAACGAAAAAACGTAATGATCCGATTGCACGGACAAATTCGACCCATCGTTCTAGGCAACCCAGAAGAGATTGCCGGCGCGGCGTAGATGTGCCAAAACACAGAGCTATTTCTTCAAGCGTCGCAAGATGTAGCCCTTCAGGAAGATACCCATCAGGGCGAAAAGCAGGAATAGGCATGAATCGAATCACTCCATTGATTATTTTCGCAAGGATTTTACCATAAGTTACGCCACTTTTCCAGATTAAGACACGAAACCCATAAATTGGCAGTTTATTACTCACGACTCGTCACTCGTTATCATAAAGATAGCATGCGACAAAATGATCTGGCTCCGCCTCAACGATTGGGACCGGTTTTGGTTGATCGCAGACGCCGGGCATGAACTCCGAACAACGAGAGGCAAAAACACACCCCGGCGGCAAGTCCCTTGGGCTGGGAACAACACCCGGAATCGGCACAAGTTTTTCGAGGGGACCGTCCACACTGGGAATGGATCGCCATAGCCCCTGGGTGTAAGGGTGTAAAGGATTGTCAAAAATCGCATCCGTGCTACCAAACTCAACCCGTTTGCCAAGATACATGACCGCGATATCATCCGCCATCTCTGAAACAACCGCCAGATTG
>JAKZSX010000103.1:0-4704 GCA_047517405.1 Candidatus Poribacteria bacterium
ATAAACTCTGCATTAACATCCTGCTGATGGACTATCTCCTCGATCTCTTCAAGGCTGACATTGAAAAATTCCTTGCGTGCATTGATTCGATTGACACTTCGCTTTTCAAGCATCTGGTGTAACGCATTTTCGAGTGTAGGAGCATTTTCTGAGTAAATCATCGCATGGATATCAAAGCGAAACGGTACAGAAGCACCTCCGAGCTCTCTGATTCGATCTTCCGGATCCAGACGGCGTGTCATCCCGATTTTACAGACATGCTCACCAAACGAACCGATATTAGAAATGATGTAAACATGCCCAGAGCGAGTCATCTGAGCACGAGAAATCACTCGTTCTTTATTTGCTTGGGCTTCTAACAACAACTCATTGAGCCGTTGGACCTCCGATTGCAGTTTGTTGTGTTTTTCGCCTGTTGATTTCTCAATTTCTCGACGCGCTTTGTCTAAAGCTACTTGGTAACGTTTTTCTTCTTTTTCGGCTTCTTGTTGGGCTTTTTCAAGTTCGCGTTGTGCACGCTGTTCCTCTCGTATCTGTTCGCGAATTCTGTACTGTTCCTCTTTCTCTGCTTGAAATTTTTCTTGATACTCATGGACTAGCATAAGCTCATCGATTTTTAAATCGAAATAATCTGGGCTAATTTCACAACTTTGAGACTCACCAAGTTTGTTAATCGCATCATATACAGAGTGCATTCGATCCACTATACGGTGATAGTTGTTGTACTTTACTTTAGGTATTATCGAATCGCATTCACCGTTAAATGCACGAGTCATCAACCGGATATACTGGTTAGTCATCTTTCGCCCTTTGACTCGGCTATCATCAACGGTCCATTCAGTCGTGCAAACGATAGCTGTTTTGTCACGAATCATCGTTTTCTGATTCTTCCGAATTTCAGCAATTGCGGTTTTGTACCGTGCTGATGTCTCGAAATCGTACTTCGGTTCATAAAGTCCATGACTCTGAAGATTTAACTCATCTTCAAGGGTACTCACTTGTTTTTTTAATTTTGTGAGTGTATTTTCAGCACTAGATATTTCAACTTGGAGTCCATCTCGTTGTTGTTGTAACCGAGTGGTTGTCTCCCAAACTTTTTCCTGGTCTGCCTCAAGGACGGCTTTAACTTTTTTCTGCTCCGCTTCAACATCAAGAACCCCTTGAAACTGGCGGGTTAGCTTCCTTTTTTGTTTAAGGACCGAAATCAGCAAAGGTAGTAAGACGACAAAAGCCACACTCAAAATCGTCAAAATCATATCAACTGTAGTTATAAAGATCTCCTAAGTTTTGACCTTTGCCCCAAGCGGTAAATAGAGCATTGGTGGGCTCAACAGTTAAACCGCAGTCCATCCACCATCGACGAGGAGTGTGTGTCCAGTGACCATACCAGCTACGTCGTTTGCGAGGTAGATAACCGCCGCCGCTATTTCTTCCGGTTCTGCGATTCTCCCCATCAGAACATTTTCGATTACTATCTTGTGAAACTCAGGATTTTGCATTGCTATTTCCGAAAGCGGCGTACGGGTGACGGTTGGTGCGACCGAGTTGACCGTAATGCCGTGCGGTGCCCATTCTGCGGCTAACGATTTGGTGAGTAGGCAAACAGCACCTTTCGCACCGCTGTAGGGGGCTCGAAGCTGTCCACCCACAACGCCAACCTGTGAGCTGATGTTGATGATGCGCCCCTGAACGCCGCCCTCAATCATTGATTTCGCCGCCATCTGGCTCATGAAGAAAGTTCCCTTAAAGTTTACATCCATGATGTAATCGAAGTCTTCCTCAGTGCAATCAAGCGCGGGCTGGACTTTGTTGACTCCGGCATTATTAACTAACACATCAATTCTGCCAAAGGTATCAAGTGTTTTCCGCACAAATTCCTTAATGCTTGAAACCTCCGCAACGTCCAACCGCCACGCTTCTGCACGCTGACCCGTTTTGCGAACCTCCTCCGCTACCTGTTCAACTTCGCTTATGGTGCGGCTTCCTGCGACGATGTCCGCTCCGGCGTGTGCACAAGATAGTGCAATCTCCTTACCGATACCTTTTCCCGCACCGGTCACGAGAACAACCTTGTCGGTCAATGAAAAATCAATTGATGCCATTTGTTCACTTCACTTTCACGTTTAAGTTACGCAATTCACGGTGAATCCCCGATATATAAGGAAATTGTGCGGAAATTCCGTTAAGTCCTTAGGGCTCCTTCAAGATAGTGGCGAAACGCATCAGTATCATAAATCAGTGGTCTCTGAATTTCCATCGATGGCAGACGGTAAGGGGGCGAATCCTTTGTAATATAACGCGCCGCCATTGGCGGTCCTCCATCTTCTTCGTCGGGACCATCAACGCCAACGAGATCGGCATATCTCATTGTCTTGCCATCAACCTGATATTCTGTTCCCACAATCCAGAGCCTGCCAAACCGGTATCTTTTTGAGACCTCGCGCTCTGCGATGCTGCTCCAACTCGTGCCTGTAAAAGCGAAATCTTGTGGCGTAATTCCGAGATACTTTTTCAATGTTTCGTCACATTGCTCCAACTCCGCACGTAATTTTTCGCCGGACGCATCCTCTAGAGAAAGTTCAGACAGGTTCGGATGCGTCACCGTATGCGCCCCGATATGCCAGCCGCTTTCTATGAGCTGCCCTATCTCGTCCCAAGTCATAATCTCACGGAGGGAATACGGTGGCATAGGCTTGGCGTAAAGTTCATGCACCGGTCCGGTATTGATAAACAGATTTCCAGCATAGCCATATTTGTTCAGGACATCGTGTATCTCATAGCGCATCGATTTCACAGGGTGATCAAAGTCGAACATGATCGGTCGAGGCGGTAATTTCCCTCCTTCTCGAAACCATTGAAAAAGCTGATTGTAATTGATGGACTCAAAATTCAGTTCAGCAGCAATTTTCACCAGTCTGTCGAGACGGTCCGAGGTCAATGGATAGTTGCCATTACGCCTAATGCCGTGGCACATGGTAATTGGGATTCGGACCATAGAGAAATTCCTTTGAACAAGTTTATTTTAGGGACTGTGTAGATACAGGCTTGTCTACGCTAAGATTCGCTAATTGTATCCATTAGGCTTTTTGGACTTGAATTTCTTTATCCAGTGGTTTTCGCGTTCAGTGAGAGATTCTTTGTCGCATTCCTCTAGAATCTCCCAGTCCATAGATTTGCGCGGACCGAATTTGCCGCTCCGGCAAAAATGCTGTCGGATGCGCTGATAAATATCGACAGATTGACCGATATAAGATCTGCCCGTTTCTATATGGAATATGCGATAAACTCCAATTTTCTTTTGTCGAAACCAACGCAGAGGCGCACTTGGATGCGGATGCGCACGCGTACCGCCCGTCCTCCGCAAGTCAATAGGCTGTGTTGAGGTTGGAACATCATAACCTTTCTTACGAAGCCAATCATGGACATCCTCTGAACGCAGTCGGTGCTTATTTTTCATATATTCACACCTTAAAAGCCTACATCTACACAGCCCCTTATTTTATATTGGGCCAACGGTAACGTGGCCATTCGGGAAATCTGTTTGCGTGCTCCTCGACGCGCTCAACTTCGGTGATCCATGCCTTGCAGTTGGGTGTCTCCAATTCAGGATTTGAACGACTACGGGCGACAAAACCGGGGACATACCAGCGTCCCGTGGGTTTCCCAAGTGCTTGGTAGCGTAAGTCCATACTCCAGCGGATAGTGTCTGTGTGATTGGCCCGCGAACCGTGCGGGGTCATACTGCCGAACATCACCATGCTGCCTGCCTTTGTAGGGAGTGATTGCCGCTCCGCCTCTGAGACATCTTCGAGGGGGATATTCAGTCCACCCTCACCCCAGAGATGGCGCAAAACACCTTCTTTATGCCGGCGTGGGGCAACCCATAGACACCCATTCTCAAGCGTGGTATCGACGAGTGGTATCAGGCACGCCAAAATCAACGTCTCGTCGCCATCGGGCAGATAATATCCTGCATCCTGATGTGGACTGGTGTACCCTCCCGGTAGGCGTGGATGGATATTGTAGGAGGGATGGCACAGAATATCGGGCCCCACCAGCGACTCAACCCTATCAAGAATTTTGGGATGTTTCATAAACTCAAACAACGCCTCGTCTTTATGGGCACGGGTTTGTAGTGCCGAGGTTGCTTCAGGTGCTTCGGCAGCAATCTTTGCCAACCGCCGCTCGAATGGCTCATTTTCGTACAAACCACTAACCTGCCCGGCTTGATAAAGTTGCTGTGCCTGCGCTTCGACGACAGCACTGAACTTGTCCTTCACCGGGCGAAGGTCATCTTCGGTGCAAAGGTTCTCGATGATCAGGTAGCCTTCTGCTTTGAATGTCGCAATCTGTGAATCGTTAAGCATGGCACAAATGGTTCCTCACTCATTTTGCAGTGGAAAATCTCTGTCAGTTGAACAAACATTATAGCACGATTAAAAAAAAAAGGCTAAAAAAATTAGACCAAATCAACAAACGACTTGCGATCTGTCCCCCAAAAGTGTAACATAGTAAATCGTCACTCACAAAGTGTATAAGTCGGAAAGAACGGAAGCACGATTCATCCGCACAGAAAGGAGTCCGCATGAAAAACGTATTGGCGAATATAGGGGGCGGTGCAGAGCTTTTAGAACATGGCATCCGATATGTTCAGGTGGGAGCCCCTGAACCCGACAAGGTTGAAGAGCTTCAGGCAGATCTCAA
>JAKZSX010000104.1:0-3732 GCA_047517405.1 Candidatus Poribacteria bacterium
GATCAAGGAGATTCTGGAAAACACTATCCTCCTGCTGATTCCGTCCGCAAACCCTGACGGGCTGAATATGGTGATTGACTGGTACGAGCGCACCGTCAACACGCCGTATGAAGGCGCGCCGATGCCTTGGCTCTACCACAAATACACCGGACACGATAACAACCGAGATTGGTTCATGCTGACACAGGTTGAAACGCAGCTAGTAACCAAGATTCTTTACGAGGAGTGGTTTCCTGAAGTGGTCTACGACGTGCACCAGATGGGTAACAGAGGGGCACGGTTCGTGATTCCGCCCTACTTCCATCCTGTCAATCCGAATATCCCGCCGCTGTTGCAGCGTGAACTCTCCCTAATCGGTGCACAGATGGCGTTGGATCTCACCTCGCAAGGGTTCACCGGCGTGCTGTCCAACGCGGTCTACGATACGTGGTGGCACGGCGGTTTTCGCACCGTCCCGTATCGCCACAACATGGTAGGCATTTTGACAG
The DNA here is from genome assembly GCA_047517405.1 of Candidatus Poribacteria bacterium. GTDB lineage: Bacteria > Poribacteria > WGA-4E > WGA-4E > PCPOR2b > PCPOR2b. The sequence goes on from JAKZSX010000104.1 coordinate 489, forward strand.
AGGCTGCCAGTGTCAACATCGCTTCGCCAATTTTTCAACCGAGATTGAGTTTGAGGGGGCATCGACGGGGGTTGAGCGAATACGCGCAGCAGACCAACTTTCCCGAACCGTGGCCCGGCGGTTGGTGGCAGTTGCGCGACATTATCGAATATGAGAAGGCGGCAGCGTATTCAATAATGTCAATCGCTGCCAAACAGAAGGAGATGTTTCTCACCAATTTCTATAAGATGGGATTGGACGCTGTTGAGAAGGGCGAAGGGGAACCGCCACGCGCATTTCTCGTGCCGACGAATCAACGGGATATCGATACCGCGCTCAAGATGCTGCAGATTTTACAGCGTGGTGGTGTGCAAATCCATCGGGCAAACACGATTTTCACGGCTGATACTGTCGAATATCCTGAAGGGACTTACGTTGTCTCGATGGCCCAGCCGTTTCGAGCACATGCTAAGGATCTCCTTGAGGTGCAAGAGTATCCTCGACGCATCCCAGCACCCGGTGCACCGGCGGAACGTCCGTATGACATCGCGGGCTGGACGTTGCCGCTACAGATGGGCGTCAAAGTTATCCGGGTAGTCAACAAATTTGAGGCAGACTTAGCACCCGTCGCGGAAATCCCGGCGGCAGCAGGCAAACTACACATTGACGGAGTTGATCTTCAGCAAGGGGTCGTCTACGTTTTCAGAAATCAAACGAACTTAGAGACCATAGCACTGAATCAATTGCTCCAAAAGGACGAATATAAAATCTATCAGCAGCAGGGAGAAGACGTGTGGAAGAATCTGCACCTGCCCCGTGGGACGATTGTCCTTAAATCAGACCGAATACCCGGAAGCGATTCCGCCGAATTGCGCCATCTCGCTGAATCCCTTGGGATTGACATCTACGCGCTCAACCAACGCTTGATAGATGTCGAAGCAGAGTTGAGGCAGCCGCGCTTGGGGCTCTATAAGCCGTGGGTGGCGAACATTGATGAAGGGTGGACTCGGTGGGTACTGGAGGAGCATGAGTTCCCCTATCGTAATTTGACGGATGCCGAGATCCGCGCCGGGAATTTAGTCGAAGGCTACGATGCGATAATCCTGCCCGACATGAAGGCATCAACGATGATTGAAGGGCATGCGGAAGGCAGCATCCCGCCGGAGTACGTGGGCGGTATTGGGTTGGAGGGCGTGGCGAACCTTCGCACCTTTGTTGAACAGGGTGGTACGCTTATCTGTTTGAACTGGGCGACCGAGTTGCCAACGGAATATTTTGGATTGGAAATTACCAACGTTCTGGAGTCAGACCAATCAGGTCCGCAAAACTCGACCGGGACGGAATTTTTTTGTCCCGGCTCGCTGCTGCGTGTTTTCGTTGAAACGACCCATCCAATTGGTTACGGGCTGGAGCGTGAAATGGCGGTCTTTTTCAAGTCGGGTCCGGCATTTGAGGCGAGAGGTGGAAAAAGAGTTGCAGCTTATCCCAACTTCAATCCACTCATGAGCGGCTGGATCGAGGGAGAGAAACGGATTCGTGAGAAAGGCGCGCTCTGGGATGTCAAGCTGGGAAAGGGGCATGTGATTCTGTTCGGATTCAAACCGCAGCATCGAGCGCAGTCGCACGGAACATTTAAGCTGCTGTTCAATGCGATTTACTACAGCGTTATCGGGAAGTAAACCCTCTATTGCCCCGCTGTCAGACCTGCATAGATCTTCTGTCCTTCATTAAACAGGTGCAAAATTTCCTCTCGTTGCTTATCTTGGGTGAACTTGCCAATCCGACTGATCCAATCAATAGAATCATCAATTGAGCGGACAAAAAACGCTGCGGACTCCTGTGCGATACCGGGGGGACGACCCGTGCCAATCTGCACTGGACTGGTATGTGCGTATATCGCCTGTGCAAAGCTATCCCTCGCATCACCATAGGCGCGTGCAGCAATCCATCCGTCCGCTTCGATTCCGAAATCAAACTCCCACTCACCGTTCTGTACTGGTACTTCGTTGAAATCCTTGCGTTGCGCGACGACGCCGTTGTGGATGAGCTCCACACGATTAATCGGATAGTGTGAATGCCACGAAATTTCCCCTGATAGCTTGCGGGGTTTCCCATTCGGAGAGTCAATCCGTCCACCGGGCATTGTGCCGTCAACAGTGAGAAATAGCGAAGGTCCATTCGTGATGAATGTATTTCCCCCCTGCAACCCTCGCAACCAGTTCTCGTAGGTAAATTCCTGATCTGTTTGAACATAGACGCGGTTGTTTGAGCAGATGAACCAATCGGTTCCCGTTGATGCGGGGAGCGAAATACCACAGTTGAGCAGATGATACCAGATATCATACTCTGGATCCGACCAGTATGGGTCAAAGAGATTAAAGGCATCTAGCTTGCCCAACGCCGCTGCGACGGGTGCCTCCATCCCGATTCCATTATGGCACCATAGCACGATACCCCCTTGCCGTTTGGCATCGTCACAGGCGTAGCAAAGCGGCGGATAGTCCGGATCGAAATCGCTGACGAGGTCGCCGCGGCTAACCGGCTCCACCAAATTGCGGATACGCAGCAGCATGATGTGTCCATAAGCCATGCCGCCCCGGCGATAATTGTGCCGATTCTCCTCTCCGCAGTCTACTAGGTGGTGTGCGGTTGAATAGTCCGTCATAAATCCGATGGGGTACTTGTTGCTAGCATAAGGCAACTCACGCCGCTGCAGGATGCTAACCACCGTTACGCTCAGATCATGGACTTTTGGGTCGAGGTTCAGCCGAGCGTCGGGCTGCATCTCATTCTCGCTGTAGTGGAGATGTGTATTGCCCGGATACCAACCTTGCGATGGGAGATCTGTCCACCGTTTGAGTTGCAACTCGACATCAACGTGCCCTTTTTGAGGGGCTGAGACCACTTTCCGTAGCGGTTCATACTCTGTGCCTCGCTCAACGATAATATCCGTTGATCCTCGCGGGACATTAACCGTAAACTCGCCTGCACTATAAAAGAATGGCTCACCGGGACCCACTTTCAAGATGCTATCAGCGGGATGTACAAAATTTCCGCTGCTCGTCAGCACATGCACTTTCGCCTCGACCGGTTCTCCTGAAACGCTGTCTCGAATGACCCCGTATAGTGTTCCCATCAATCTTCTCCTTCGTCGTGATAATGCAACGCAGTTGTTTCTCAATAGATTAGGACGCAGACGATTATAGCATTACCCACCATTTCGGTCAAGTTGTTAGGTTCTGTTGACATTTCATCGTAACCAGAT
>JAKZSX010000105.1:0-3867 GCA_047517405.1 Candidatus Poribacteria bacterium
TGCGAGCGGCAACTCCGAAAACGTTCTTCGGGCGATTCGTCATGCCAAGACTATGGGGTGTAAAACCATCGGTTGGATAGGGTTCGGCGGCGGAAAACTCAAACAAATCGCAGATGTCAGCGTTGTTGTAGACAGCCACAATTATGGACCTGTTGAAGATGTCCATCTTATCCTCAACCATATTCATCACGCTTGGATTCGGAAGGAACTCGGGGGTTAAGCACCAAAGTATCACCTTTTTCCATCCCTACCAACAATAAAAAGGAGAAAGACCATGCAATATCGGAGACTCGGACGCACAGAACTAGAGGTATCGGAACTCGGTTTCGGCGCATGGCACATCGGCTGGACGTCGCCGGAAGAGGGAGATGAAATCGGACATCTCCTCAACCGCGCTCTTGACGTGGGTGTCAATTTTATCGATTCTTCAGCGGCATATCGGTGGAGTGAGGAACTGATTGCCAAGTATATCGGGCATCGTCAAGACGAGTTTTATTTCGCCACCAAGTGCGGTTCGGGGCGGGTGCAGCAGCCTGATGGCGAATGGGTACAAACCTTGGACTACTCCGCCAAAGCGATTGAGCCGCAGATTGACCGGAGCCTACAGCGACTGAAGACAGATTGTATTGATATCATGCAGCTGCACAGCCCCAGCTATGATGATGTCGCTTTCGGCGACGGATTGGAAGGACTCAAAAAAGCACAGAAAGCCGGAAAAATCCGTTTTATCAGCCTATCGGCGGATGGAGAAACTGCACTCAAAGCAATTGAGATCGGTGAATACGACACACTGCAGCTTACCTACAACGTGTTTCAGCAGGAACCGGCGGAAGTCATTGCTGCCGCCCGCGAAAAAGATATGGGAATCATCATCAAGGGCCCCATTGCAAATGCAGTTTACGAACAACCTCAGCCCAGTGAGAACAATGCTAGGTTGTGGCATAACGCCCGGAAGATACTAGCACCAGAGGTGATAGGCGATCTATCCCGCGTTGAGGCTTCATTGCGGTGGCTGCTGTGCGATCCAGATGTTCACACCGCCATCGTCGGCACCACCAACATTAATCACTTTGAAGACAATCTCGCCGCCGTGGAACGTGGTCGGTTGCCAGACGAGATGTTATCGGGAATCAGACGTCAGTTTGAGCAGGTGGCAGGAGAAAATACCGAATAAGGATTGCCGTACATTTGGAACTTAAAGAAAGGAACCCAAGGACGCAAATAAGAAAAAGAAATAAAAAACTTTGCGTCTTTGCGTTGAAATAAAAATATGCTACGATACATTTTTGTCGTGATGTTTTTTATATTTGCAGTATCAATCTCGGAAGGCTTGGAGGTGGGCGATAGTGCTTTAGGGACTACCTTCACGTCCGGCGACAAGCAGGTTAAGTTCGCTGATTTTCATGGAAAATCTAACCTCATCGTTGTGGGAGATGCAGCGAACCACCCAGAATTTATCTCCCAATTGGAGCAGAAAGCGGAGGCATTTGAAACCACGTATGGCGCAACCATGCTCCCCGTACAAGGGGAAGACGAAACCCTTATCATCGACAAGTCAGGATATGTCCGTTGGAAGTTTCCCGACGCCGCCAATTCAGTCCCCACAGTCGAAAAACTTGAATCGGAATTAGCAAAACTCAAGCGCGATGATCTTCTCCCGATTGGTTCACCCACCCCCGATTTCCGACTGATGGATGCGGAAAGTGGCATCCCTTTCAACCTTTCCAATTATAAAGGGAAAAAGCACGTATTGGTCACGCTATTGCTGCAAACCTACTGACCGTTCTGTGCCAATTTAACGTCGCAGTTTGCGGCAAATCGCCAATTATTTGATGAGAAATATGAGACCCTTGTTGTTGCCATAAAACCTGAACCGCAGCCGGTTGCCTCTCGCTTCAAAGACCCGGTAACAATGGACCTGCCGCTTCTGGCGGATCCCGGATCATCCATTCACGAAGCATACGGGATTGTTAAACCGTATCGTTTTCACAACCGGGATATGTATCTGCCGGCAACACTCCTCATTGACAAACAGGGCATTCTGAGATGGTTATACGTTGGCGAGAAAAACGCTGACCGCCCCAGTTTGGACTCGATCGTTGAGCAACTTGAGAAATTGAACGCCGAATGAATTGAAGCGATGCTGCATCGTGCAGTGAGAAGGGACCATCAACACAGCCGAGAACAAGTCCCAAAATAAGGGTTCAAGTTATAATGGTTCATAAATATAAAACCGTTATCGGACGAGTTTTGGCAATACTTCTTTTTTTGGGTGCTCTTACAATCTGGGCGAGTTGTGCACGGAAAGGGCTAGTCGCCGAAAAATATCCGGCCGAATTCTACAACGTTCCTAAGTTACTGCTCCCGGTGGAGAGAAATCCTAAATTTATCGTTTACGGGGACAACCGCCCGGGTTGGCGGTTTTTGGAGAAATTTGCCAAGAAGAAGAACTGGGTGACTTGGAAAATGCTCATTTTCCCTTTTTATGAGCTCTATTGGTTAGGCAATGGATTTGTCGGTGGGGTCAACTGGCTGCGGCACACGCCCGACTACGGGATTCGAGAACGCCGAATGGTACGAGACGCTGTATACGCTGAAGCCCACGGTACTCAGGTAGACTTTCTTCTCAACACCGGTGATATGCCGACCGACGGACGACGCCCCTCGCATTGGGAGACATTCCTAAGAGAGAACAAAGTAGAGCGTCCCCTGCTGGTGGATTTTCCGTATCTTGTGGTCAGCGGAAACCATGAGCGGACAAATGACCTTGAGCATGGGCTACCAAATTATCAGGCGATTTTTGACTATCCGCTATTCTATGTATTAGATTTCCCTGATGCCGTACTTTTCGTTGTCGATTCTAACGTCATTATCGATCAGTATCAATTCATTGACGATGATGTACAGGAAAAACTGTTTCAGAAGTGGTTTATTGCCGATGATCCGGAGCAGCCGGGCTGGTTAGAGCGTGAATTGGCAGTCCGACACAAAACCTTCAAAATGGTCGCGCTGCACCACCCACCAATCTCTTTTGGCAAACATCACGGCAACTGGACGAACCCCGCTTTTGGGGAAAATAATTCTCAGAAGCGGAGGCAACTTATCAAGCTATTTCAGGAACAGGATGTCCAGGTGGTGTTTTGTGGGCATGAGCATCTGTATGAACACAGCATCGTTACAGCACATTCTAACGGAGATACAAACCAGAGCGCGGTACATTTTATCATAAGCGGTGGTGGGGGTGCGCCGGTGAGGGATGCCACAGATGCCAAAAAACTGTCAAAATTCAAGGCGAATTACCGGCGTGAAGAGATAGATGTCCGCTTGATAAAACAGGAAACAGTTTATAATTATTGCCGGGTCAAGGTCGAGCCCAACGAACTCACCACCGAAGTTTTTGAAGTGACAGGGGATTCTGCTCAACCATTAAAGTTGATCGAAACGATCCTGGTGAAACCAAAGATTTTTACTCCATTAAAGAACTAAAAAGTGAAAAATTTTCGATCTCACCCTGAAAGTTTCGATTCACACGATGTTAATGATTTGTATTAGTACACTGTCCAAAAGATCAGGAGCATACCATGACCTCAAAAGATTTTATCGTTAAAGACATTGAACGGATTGTGCTAAACGTACCTTTCCACCCGCGTTGTGCCCACGTCAAAGAGGTAAGGGTGCCCGGCTGGTCGGTCGTGGAATTGTGCAAGGTCACTACCGCTGCGGGAATCGTTGGAATCGGGGAAACGATTCCGAATTACACGTGGGGACAATCAGGAGACGCTCAATTTAATCGGGTGCTCGATCGTAACCTTTTTGAATACCTTTCGGACGACAGTCTAGGTGCTGGACTACAGATGGCACTATTCG
>JAKZSX010000106.1:0-5050 GCA_047517405.1 Candidatus Poribacteria bacterium
GTCTATCAGATGGGTTCAGCTTCATATAAAGCGTAAAATTTCTTGTTATATGTCATCAAACGGATATAGCTTCCGACCCAGATTGTGGAACGGCAACTCTTTGCCTACGGGATCATGCACACTCGGCTCGGACACCGCGTGGATTGCCCCCGCCCACGACTCAAAGCCTGCCCGAAAATGCACCGTCGATTTGACCCCGATGTAACGCATCTGACGTGGATCTAAGCCCATGGTTCGCGAAAAAGCGGTATCGAAGGGCTGCTCCCGTTCTGTCACCAGTAGGACATGAATTCCGTCCTGTCGGATATACGCCGAGGTACCCATGCTGCTTTCCAGTCCGGCATTCCTCGGTCCATCATAACGAAAGCCGCCATCTGAAAGCGCGATAACCTCCCCTGTCATGCGTATCGGTTCCCCCTGGAGAGGAGTTGATTTCGCACCTACATCCAAAGTCAGCGTCGCTCCCACACCCGCCTCTTGGCAAGCACGCACCGCTTCCGGATCAACAATATACAGGATACACGCGTCCTCTAGCTCTGCCTCGATGAAAGTCTGCAATATGCCGGTACTATCGCCCGGCGAACCGCCACCGGTGTTATCATTTCGGTCAGCAAAAATCACCGGAAATTTCCCCTCCGCTGTCGCCTGCGCTAGCGCTTCACGGGTTGGTGGCATTGGTGCCTGCCAGTCCGCACGACGTTCCCAGATCCATGCCGCTAGTTCATCCGCATACCGCTGCGCCAAGTCCGGATCATTGTCGGTGACGATGTAAACTGACGCACCCATGTCCGGGATGTCAGCCAACGGGTAGCAGGTAGCAATCGAACCACAAATCACGCCCGGTTGCGCCTCGATTCTGTGTAATTCAGCGATTGCCTCCCGCATGGGTGAGTGTGCTGTAACCTGATTCAATCCCCAGACCAGCGGAATTTGGTGCAGTGCCATGGTAGGGCGCAATCCCTCTCGGTGCATACGAACCAGAACATCAGCGCATTCGCGGGCGCGTTCTGCCTGATCAATCTCCGGGTAGGTTTCCCTCCCAATCAGTACATCCGCCATCTCGATCATGCGACGGGAGACGTTGGAATGGATGTCCAACTCCGCCAAGATAGGCACCCGTGGACCGACCAGTTCTCGGACAGCTGCCAGAATATGCCCCTCACCGTCGTCAATCCCCTCTGCCACCATCGCACCGTGCAAATCGAGCAGGACACCATCAATGGAACCTGCCTCAGCAATTCGATCCAACATATCCTTCAGGATAGCCTCGAAAACATCTCGCGGTGTAGGTCCACTCGGATGCGCGTTAGCGAAGATTGTGGGGATTAGCTCAAGTCCATGCGCCTCTGCACCTGCAATGAATCCACCGATGGTCGTGTTGGTGCCGCGAAACTTGCTGATGATTTCGTCTCCAATCAGATAGCCGAATCGCTGATTACGGTAGCTCTCCCAAGTGGTGGCAACAGTAGTAAAAGTGCTGGTCTCATGACCAATCGCGCCGGTAATGACTCTCATTGGTTTCATACTCCTTTTCAAAAAAAACGGCTATTACGACTACACAGTTTTGACAAATGGTTGGCAATTCAAGCCCAACCAAGTTATCGTGTTGTGGCAGCAATTACAATCATTTTTCGATACGACCCAGGGGCATGACAAACGCCAAACTCGGCTTATCACGTTCCATTGGCTCTACGGCAAAACCCATCGAGAGTTTGAGTTGATAGTTTTCTGGGTGGCTCATGTCGCTGACAGATCGAACTTGGTAACAGTCAAGTTCCTTCGCGCGTTTCAGTGTATACTCTTGAAGTGCCCTGCCAATGCCTTGCCGCCGATAGGTTTTCTTCACACCAAATGCAATAATCTTCGCTTCTCGTAGCTTCTTTCCGTGCATCTGAATGGGCGGATGGTCGCGGTCGTTGGGACCGATATTCCAAACTACAAACATGAGAAATCCAACAATACCCCCATCCTGTTTGGCAGCTAAGAAGTAACGTGCGAACTGTTCAAAATGCGGATTAAATGCCCATCTTGCTTGGTTTTCATGCGTGATGACATCAACCAATTCCTGCCACTCTAGTAGATGATCGGGTGCCATCTCTTCGATGGAGAAACACGGTAATTTGTGCATTCGGTTTGTCAGATTAACTGGTTCGTTTTTGCCTAAATAGTGGAACCGTTCTGGGATGTCGATCAATTTTGAACAAACTTTCTCACGCCGGTAACGACTGCTCATAAAACCGCTGCCAATTGCGATACATCACGTTAGCGATGTCCGCTTCAGCATAGCCGCGTTTATCAAGGATGTCAGCAATTTTCTGATAATCTGACACTGTATCAATTTCATACGGGGCACCATCTTGCCCCCCCTGACCGTCCGTATCCCCGCCGATGGCGGCGTGCTGCGAGTTACCCGCCAATTGACAGACATGGTCCATGTGATCCACCAGATGCTCCAGCGTAACCGCCTCTCTTGGGAAAACGCTGCGCCGTGGTGGAATATCCCCACCCCAATCAATGCCCCCTTCTGCGTAAATCATCCACGTATCCATTGACGCGCCGATAACACCGCCGCGTTCTAGGAGGGCTTTGAGTTGTTCGTCGGAAAACTGTCGCTCACCGGGTGCTAATGCACGGCAGTTCTGGTGACTTGCCATCACCGGTCCAGAGAATAGATCCAGTGCCTGCCAAAACGCTTCATCGGCGGTGTGGGTGAGGTCAAGAATCATCCCTAACTCCTCCATCTCGCGTAGCAACGGTTTGGCTGGCGGCAACAATCCGCCGGGTCTCCCCGTTCCGTGAGAATAGGTGCTGATGCCGTAATGCGCCAAGTTAATTGTGCGCAGCCCACTCTCCCACCATTCGTGGACATGTTCGGGCCAAAGGATGGGATCCGCCCCCTCCATGCCAAGAACCATACCAACTGGCAGATCTTCATAGTTTGTGGCTTCCGACCACGTTTGTATATGCTCGCTGAAATCCCCGCTAGTCCTCAAGATCCGCGCCTCGCCTCTACGCTCCAGAATCCGATAGTAGGCGAGGTGTGCTTGTGCTGCGGCATAGGCGACATCACCACTCCTGTATCCCCAGATAGGACTGTTCTCTCGCTGAATCCGTCCTGCTATTTTAACTAACGCCGCTGCAATTTTTCCTCGTCTCATCTCTGGAAGCGAAGCCATCGTTCCAGCAGCGGGCCACCGGTCCTGTTCTCCTGATCCCTCTTGAACCACCCGGACCTTTTCAATTGGCAAGGTTAAATCTCGATTAAGGTCAATCGCACCATACGCCATCGGATAGTCACCGTCGAAAATTAACATGATTTACCTCCGCCTTTCATTCTAATCCACTATGAAATAAATTCGGTTACATTAGAGTATTTAGAGTAGTGTGCACGTCAGAAAGCCGCGTTTTGTCAGGGATAAGTCATTTACGTAACTGATACGCGATCGCATAGGCGCATTTATGAACTCCAGAGTTGTTAGGTTCGGAGCGATGCCAAGTGTAATTGGTGAAGAACGCTGCATCCCCCGGTGACATAGGCAACAGCATTTCCCCGGAAAAATCGATCTCCGCTATCGGAATGCGCCACCGCTTGAACGCCTCGGCACTTCGAGCGGTGTGATAGCTCGGCTCATCGTAGTAACCTTCGTGCTCGATCAATGTCCACGATTGCTGCGTGCCGGGCATAATTGCCAAAGCGCACCCATCCACCCCTACCTCATCAAGAGCGATCCACGAATTGCAGCCCTGCTCAGGGGCTAAATGCCAATAGAACGAATCTTGGTGGAAGAACGATTGACCGCTGATGCCACGATGCTTAATCAGTGCCTGATCGGTGAAACGTTCGACGGGACCTCCAAGCAGTTGTTCCATAGCGCTCCGCAAGTTTGGGTGATCGGCTATCGCCTTGAAAACCTCCTCCCGCATGGCAGGACGTTGCACGCCAATCGGGACGACCCCGTCCTCGTTATTTCGGAATTTCGACGGATCCAGCACCTGAAAATGGGTGTCGGGCCAATCGTGGTTGCCAGCCAACAGATCCATGAGACGGTTACGCACACGACAACCCTCTTCGGGTGAAATCAACCCACGCACGACGGTGTACCCTTCGGTTCTGTATTGCTCCAGTTGTTCTCCGGTCAGTTGCATATCGCCTCCCCCACTTATGCAAGTTGGTATTAGTCCCGGTTCTTCCATGCCCTTTATGCATTACGTTTTATTTTTGCGAATACGAGTGTATCTCGCAATTCCCCTGATGGCGAAAGCGAATTATTCCGCAATGTGCCTTCTAATTTGAACCCAAGCCTGTCGGGGATGCGCCGGCTCCTGACGTTTTTCGAGTCACAGCGAATTTCCACCCGCTTCGCCCCAAGGGTCTCAAACGCAAAGTTCGTAATTGCCTCCGTTGACTCGGTGATGTAGCCTTGCCCCTGAAAACGCTTTCGACACCAATAACCAATCTCAAACTTGGGGATATCCCAATCTATCCGATGCAAGCCGCTGCCTCCGACCATCGTGTTTGTACCTTTAAGAAAAAGAAGTAGCGCTAGATCTTCCCGCGCCAAAAATTGACACTGTGCCCTGCGGATATAGCTCTCTGATTCCTCCAAAGTAGGCATCTGCTGTGCCCACGGCATCCATAGCTTGAGATCATCAAAGGTTTCGCGAACGGCAGCTTGTATTTCGGTGCCATCCCCCGCACGAGGGGCCCGGATGGTCAATCGGTCCGACTCGAACGACTCTGGAAAATCGAGCAGTAACGCGTCCATCAAGTTTCCTCCGTTCATCATGGCTATAAACGAAAGTATAGCAGATTACGAACAGTTACGCCAAATGAAAAAATGTGTTGACAGTAACTTAAAATCGGTATAGAGTATTTAGACAAACGGGAAGTTTAGCATGCTACAAAGGAAAAATAAAATAGTGATATTCGGAGGTAAAAAATGAGTGATATGAATGTTGGTATTGTTGGATTGGGCTGGGTTGCCGGAGCCCACATTGAAACCTTTAAGACGGTTCAAGGTGGAAACGTTACAGCGATCTGCTCCCGACG
>JAKZSX010000107.1:0-14355 GCA_047517405.1 Candidatus Poribacteria bacterium
GGCGAAGGGGCAGACCCAGCGTCCGTTGTCTTCGATGCTATAGAGGCAGCAAGATCTCGTCAGGCTGACCTGCTTATCGTTGACACAGCCGGTAGACTTCATACAAAGAAGCCGTTGATGGATGAACTGTCAAAGATTGGACGAGTGATGGGGCGTGCGATCCCGGAGGCACCACATGAAGTGCTGCTTGTCCTCGATGGAACAACCGGACAGAATGCGATTATGCAAGCAAAGGTTTTCAACGAAGCAGTTCCAATCACCGGTGTCGCTGTGACGAAGCTAGACGGCACGGCGAAGGGTGGGATTGTTATCGCTGTGAAGAAGGAAATTGGTGCCCCGGTCAGATTAATTGGAATTGGTGAAAAACTGGATGATCTCCGCGATTTTGTGGGACGTGATTTTGTTGAAGCATTGTTTGAGCGAGAAGAAGTTGCGGAAGATTAACACTGCAACGCAACTGTACTTATCGTGACAAATGGAGCCATTTTTTGAGGTACTATAAATAAACAATCTATCAACGAAGAAATCGAAATTATGCGAAGACTCTTAGATTTTGAACAACCGCTGCTTGAACTAAATCAATATGCTGCACAACTGAAGGCATTTGCTGAAGCAAATCCCGATCTGGATCTCACAAAAGCGATTACCGCTCTTGATGAGAACACAAAAGAACTCACAAGGCAAGCCTTCAAGAAGGTGACGCGCTGGGATAAAGTGTGGCTATCACGACACGCAGAACGCCCACAGGCACCCGTCTATATTGATGCAATCCTTGAAGATGTAATTGAGTTGCACGGTGACAAACTGTATGCTGATGACCGGGCTTTGATTGGTGGATTCGCTTGGTTTGACGGGCAGCCAGTTGTTTACCTTGCCCAGCAGAAAGGGACGAACATCAAGGAACGCCAAGAGATGAACTTTGGGTATACCCGTCCAGAAGGATACCGCAAGGCACGACGGTTGATGCTGCTAGCGGAAAAGTTCAATCGCCCTCTGATCTGCCTTGTTGATACGCGCGGTGCACATTACGATGCGGAATCGGAGGAGCGAGGACAATCAATAGCGATCGCGGAGAATCTTGCTCAGATGTCGACATTGCGTGTTCCGATTATTGTTGTTGTGATTGGTGAGGGTGGAAGTGGGGGCGCGTTAGCTATCGCCGTTGGAGATCGCGTTCTGATGATGGAGTATGCGATTTATTGTGTCGCTGCGCCCGAAGTGTGCAGTAGTATAGTATGGAAAGATGAAGGTGAGCGTGCACCGGAAGCCACAGAAGGTTACAAACCGACAGCCGCAGATCTCTGGAAATTCGGCGTTATTGACGAGGTTATCCGTGAACCACTTGGTGGAGCCCACCGCGACACCGCGCTAGCTGCCAGGCGTGTTAAAACCGCAATCCGGAAGCATCTCAAGGAATTAATAGAAATTGATCCAGCTATCTTGGTTGAACAGCGATGCGAACGCTACCGGAGAATCGGTGTTTACGGTGAATTATGAAAATTCGAACCGTAACTGTAGGAATACCCGACGCCTTTTCACGCAAGCAACTGCAATTCGCGATAGATATCAATAGTCGCTGCCAGGTCTATTTTGAAGCAAATGGATACGAGGTTCAAACCACACGGGTGAGCAGCCAGGCGTGGAGCGAAATTTCTAGTCTAGATCAGGTTCTTGAATTAGATCGTCGTGTCGTTGAATTAGAGGGTGAATTTTTCAGCCTAGGAACAATCTTTCCCAATCTCCCGCAAACGTCCCCCCATCTCATGCTCGTCCCAGATGCCATTTCTCAGAGTCGCACCCTTTTCGCGTCAGCCACATTGACGACCCTCGACCAACAGATTGAGTGGGAAGCAACCGAAAAAACGGCGACAGCAATGCAGCAGATTGCCCGAAAAACTGATGGCGGTCTCGGCAACCTACGTTTTGCGGCAATAATGAATTGCCCACCCAACACCCCATTTTTCCCCGCTGCGTATTGGCAGGATGAAGGATTCAACCTCGGAATCGGTTGGCAGGCTGCAGATCTCGTGCATGAGGCATTTGTTGATGCACCAAATATAGAGATTGCGTCGGGACGATTGAAAGACTTAATGGAGCACGAAGGGAAACAGATTGTAGCGCTCGCTGAAGAAATTGCGACGGAAGCAGGGATTCGTTTTGTAGGGTTGGATGTCTCACCAGCTCCGATGGGAACTGAGAGCATTGCTGAGGCGATTGAGACGCAACTTTCCGGCAGATTTGGCGAAAGGGGAACACTCACTGTCGCAAGGGCAATCACACGAACCCTCGATTTGCTAAATTTGCCACGATGTGGATATTCGGGTTTGATGTTCCCGGTCCTTGAGGACGAAGTGCTAGGAAATCGTAGCCGTGAGGGCTGTTTTAACCTAGATAGCTTGCTGCTCTACTCCGCTGTTTGTGGCACCGGGCTGGACACAATCCCGATTCCCGGCGATACTTCCACTAGTCAAATTTGCGCCATCCTTACCGACGTAGCTTCCCTCTCAACTCGATGGGGCAAACCTCTCTCTGTTCGTCTATTCCCCGTGCCCGGCTTGAGTGCGGGTGAACTTACCCGGTTTGATTCCCCCTATCTAACCAACACAACTGTTATGAGAGTGTGATGAATAGGGCAACAAAAAAGCCCGTAGCTAAAGTTGTGTCCTCCACGGGCAAATGTTCTATCCGGTTTCATTTGGTGAGACTGATATGATTTCTCACGGAACTCAATTGTCTACTAGTTAAGCCACAGCCACAATGGGAATTTTCCACCGATCTGCTGCTTCGCAAAGTGCGCGTTGATTCATAACAAAGGTCCGCCCCGCTTCAACGGCGAGCACGCTACCGCCAACTGCATGGAGGGTTTTTAGCGTTTGATCGCCGACTGTTGGTACATCGACACGAAAATCGTGATTTGTCGATGCAGCTTTGGCAACGACAATCCTTTTACCGGCAAGTGTTCCACCCCGCTTTATCGCTTCATCCGTCCCTTCAATGGCTTCAATCGCGACTGCGGTCATATTTTTCACCACGACGGTCTGGCCGATTCCCAAATCGGCGACCTGACGCGCAAGTTGCATCCCGTACCTTACATCTGCCCATTGGGATTGGGTAGGGTGCCTTTTTGTCAACACGCCTGCTTCCGGTATTAGCTCTTTCAGAAAACAGTGCTGCTCAATTACAGTAATTCCTTTTAATTCAAAGTGTTCAATCACCGCAGCAACGGTAGCGTGAGTGCCTTTGTTGCGATTCCTCGCTAGAATCTTCACCGCTGTGGAATCTACCAGAAATGGACGGAACAAGATACTTGTATCAATTTTGCCGATAATTGCCAGTTCTCGCACACCCGAATCGAGCAGCGTTCTTGTTATCTTCTGAACCTGTCCAATTCCGAACGGATATGTTTCTGAAGCAACGCTTTCAAGCTGTTCGGAAGGGGGTTGAGTAATCTGAATAACGATCGGCAGCCGGCCTTGTTCTAGCGCTGCTTTTGTGAGCAATAGTGGCAGATCGCCAGCTCCAGCAATGATCCCAAGTTTTTCCAAGGCTGTACCTTTGCATCTGTTTTGGCTAAACACCGATTCCCCGATCGGAGTTCTCAATAAAATTCAGCAGATATTCCACCTCTGGGTCCGGTTCGCCTTGGTTTCTTACCTGTGCGATTGCCTGTGTGAGGTTGACTTTGCTGCGGAATAGCGTGCGGTAGGCATTTTTGAGTCGGCTAATGGTTTCAGGAGAGAGTGATGCCATTGGGTGAATTTGTGAGGTGCCCAGTCCAATGATGTTTAGGCTGCGTACACGGGCAGGATGCCCATCAGCGACAGTAAATGGAGGCACATCTTGGACAAATTTTGAGCACGCTCCCACCATTGCCATTTTACCGACTCGGACGAACTGGTGAATCGCGGCGTGGGCGCCAATCCGCGTATCATCCTCAATGAGAACATGTCCGGCGATTGTCGCAAAATTTGCCATAATGATTCGACTTCCGACAACCGTATCGTGAGCAATGTTGACCCAATTCATGAGCAGGTTATTATCACCAATGATTGTTGCACTGTCTTCCTCTGTGGCTCTAGAGATAGAGACGTACTCCCGTAGGACATTTCGATTGCCAATTCGGGTATAACTTCGCCAACCACCATACTTGAGGTCCTTCGAAGGATTACCAAGTGTACATCCGAAAAAGATTTGACAATCTTCGCCGATGGTTGTCCACCGGTCAATCTGCACATGTGGTCCAATCACTGTCCCACGGCCGATCTGTACATCCTCACTGATAATCGAGAAGGGGCCAACTTCAACGTTCTCGTCTAATTCGGCTTTTGGGTGGATGATGGCAGTTTCATGAATCTTGGTCACCGCTGCTCTCCCTTTTTTTATTGAGTAGCTCCATAAACTAGTGTGAGGCACCTACAGCCCATTGCTTGTTTTGTAGATAGAGCTATTCCCACGTGGAGCTCTTGCAGAAGCAGTCCTTGGTTATTAAAGAGTTACCCAAAATTTCGATTGGGAAATACCGCATCTGGATAGGTTCAACCTAAATGAATAAACCAATCGGTCATTTCTTCATCTAGCCGATTCCTAACCTAGTGCAATTGATAACTCTCCTTCCGCTGCCAGTTGATCTCCGACATACGCTTTACCGCCAAGCCACGCCCAAGTCTGGCGTCTCCGAAGAACTTCGATTTCTAACCGGAGTTGATCGCCTGGCACAACCGGTCGTCTAAACTTGGCTTCCTTAATTGACACAAAATATCCGACTTGTCCTTCGGCACCGAGTTCCTTTAACAGCAACCATGCCCCAAGCTGTGCCAACGCCTCCATTTGGAGGACGCCGGGCATGACGGGTTGTTCTGGAAAATGCCCCTGAAAAAACGGCTCGTTGAAACTGAGATTCTTGATACCGACTGCCCGTTTACCAAGTTCCACTTCAACAATCCGATCTAGCATACACATCGGATATCGGTGTGGTAATACTTTCAAAATATCCATGATTTCAATGGGCTCTTGCTGTTGTATCAGTCTTTTTTCTGCCATTGATAGGATAAGTTGTGCATGAAGCGTATGTCCCGACTTCAGCGCAACGACTTGGGCTTGGGGGAGTTTCCCGACTAAGTAGAGATCGCCAATCAGATCTAGCATTTTATGCCGGACAAATTCATCTGTGAACCGTAAATCGCTGCTGGTGCTTCCGTCCTCCTCGATGACAAGAACATTATCATAACTCGCCCCTTTACCGATACCTTGCCCTCTGAGTAACTCGATTTCGTCAGCAAAGCAAAAACTACGTGCAGGAGCGATTTCATTCACGTAAGTTTCCGGATCTATAGTAAAGGTTGCCACTTGAGCAGGGAGCTTGGGATGATCATACACAAAGGATATTTGAAAGGAATCCGCGGGGAGTAGGATGAGCTGTTTGTCCTCGTCATAAACGGCGAAGGGATCTGTCAGCGCAATGGGGGCACGTGGAACATCTTGTTGAACTATCTCTGCCTGCTGAAGGATTTGAACATACGGTAATGCACTGCCATCTAACGCTGGGCACTCCGGTCCATCAATATCGACGCACACGTTATCAATTCCCATACCGGCGAATGCGGACAACAGGTGTTCAACGCTGTTAACCGTTGCATCCCCGGCGCGGAGGCTTGTACAACGAGGAATGACCGCTTGATAGTTATCAGAACAAACCTGGACTATCGGTTCACCGGGGAGATCTATCCGGTGAAACACAATACCATGATTTGCTGGTGCCGGCTTGAATGCGAGGTTGACTGGTTCGCCAAGCATTAAACCGATCCCAGAGATAGTTACCTCATTTTGAATAGTTTGTTGTGAAGCCAAAAAGTATATGCCCTTTCGTTCGGTTAGAAATTAATGATTGTTAATTGAAGGGTTTGTGTACTTCTAGGCGAGATCCAATCTGGAGTTATAGGTGTATGACCTTCAATTTTAGACGTTTTTTCAATCAGCAATCAACCTGCGATTCCGTTTTATTTTGTTAATTATATTTTGATGTTCTCTTAATGTCTTTGAAAAATGATGTTTACCATCACCAATTGCGACAAAATACATGTAGGGAGCTGAAGCTGGGCGTAGTGCAGCCAGGATTGCAGCCATACCCGGATTACAAATCGGTCCTGGTGGCAACCCCTTATAGAGATAAGTGTTATAGGGTGAATCAGCTCTGAGGTCTGCTGCTCTCGGTGGTCGATCGGGATTGCCCAACCCGTAAAGCGCGGTTGGATCTGCTTGGAGTTTCCAACCGCGACGCAGACGGTTGTGAAAAACCGCTGAAATTAAGGGACGTTCATCAGGTACTCTTGCTTCTGCTTCAATAATGGATGCAAGGGTGATTATCTCATGCCTAGTATATCCAAGCGACTTGGCTTCTTCACTCAACTCGGCTGTCCATCGTTTTGCAAATTCATCAAGCATCGTTTGGATAAGCACCTGCGGCGGTGCTCCATCAGGAAATTGGTATGTGTTTGGGAATAGATAACCCTCTAGCGTTTTCGCTTTGATTTTATAGTTGAGTTGCCACTTAGCATCGCTCACGGCTTGGTTGAACGCCACCGCGGTTCCCAAGCTGTCCTTTTCCCAAAGTTTGCCGATCTGTGCAACTGTTAAACCTTCAGGCACGACGAGTTGATGTGTGATTACCCTTCCGGTTTTGATATGGTCAATAATCTGCAGCACACTCATTGCACCACTGAGGCGATAACTCCCTACCTGCAAGTTATGATTTGCTCCACCGAGATGAGTGGCAAACAGGAAAGCCCACGGACTGCGAATCAAATTCTTATCGACAAGCTGATTTGCTATTTCCATTGAACTCATACCGGGGGCGATTTTCAACTGTGTCGGTTTTGCATTTGCATCCACAGGAGATAAATAGAGTGTCATGTAGTGTATAGTGATAAGGATTGTAAGGCTACTAAGAGTCGATATGCTAAAGAGGATGATGGAGATATACCACCATACGTTTTTCCGAATATCTAGCGATTTCATTGAGGTTTGTTCTGATAAAAATTCAGGTAACTACAAAATCGGTGTACGGTCTGAAGCCTATGTGAAGCAACCTATTGATGACATTATTCACATTCATTGACTTGACCTTTTCCGCGTGCATTGCGTAATTCTTCCAGATATCCCTCAAGAATTAGCACAGCAGCTACCTGATCGATCACCTGCTTCCGTTTCTTGCGACGTTTTTTAGTCCCTTGCAAGATCTGGGTTGCTTCGAAGGTAGTAAAACTCTCGTCCCAAAAGATGATGGGCAGATTTACATGTTGCTCGAGCTTTTCTGCAAATCTTTTAACCTTTCGCGCTTGTACTCCTGTCTCGCCATCAAGTTGAAGGGGCAATCCAATGACAATCCGTTCAACTTTGTGGACAGCAATCAATTCCTGCAGCTCTCCCAGTAATGCTTTTCTGCTTTTGCGCTGAATTGTGCAGAGAGGGTGGGCGGCGATGCCTAATTCATCGCTGATTGCGACACCTGTTCGCGCGTCGCCAATGTCTAATCCAAGAATAATCTGCATAATAGGTGAAACATGATTCGTGAGTTTAAGCCTTTATATGACCACTATTGCCGCTGACATCCACTTGCCTGTCAATTGGCTCTGGCTGCTATACATATCAAAGGATAGTAATATTTGGATGATAGCATTCATCGAATTTGATGTCAAGTCCAAACAGATAATGAGCGAATCAGCGGATGAACGAAGAGGAAAGGGCTGATGTCGCATTGAGTTTCAGCAAAACTATGATTTCTGTTAGAGAGGGCTTATTCTAATAGCGATTACTTACACCTTCTCCCACAGAATGTCCGATAACTAATCTTATCGGACATTATTTCCCTGAAAAATATCCGATAAGTGAAACGATTCTCCAAATTTAGACGTTCTAACCCGCATAACCACTGATTTCTTAAAAAAAATGTCCGATAAGGAGAGATAAAAAATGTCCGATCTATTGCAGGATTATCGCGATTATCTTTACGATCAGGATAAGTCCGAGCAGACGATTAAAGCCTACATGACGGATCTCCACTCATTTTCGCATTGGTTTCAACATACCACTGGGGAACCACTTGTCCCTGACATCATTACGCCGATGGAGATAATCGGCTATCGAAATGCAATGCTCGACCAGGGTAAGAAGCCATCGACGATTAATCGCAGTTTGATCAGTATTTCTAGTTTTTGCCAGTGGGCACAGCAAAACGACCTCATTCTAAATAATCCTGCCGAAGGCATACGGCGTGTCGCCGAAGAACCGCTTGCTCCACGAGCATTAGAGCGCAAAGAGCAATTAGGACTATTAAGAGCAGTGCGTAAATCAGGAAATTTGAGGGATTTAGCAATTACCACAATGCTGCTGCATACCGGCATGCGTGTTAGCGAACTATGTAATTTGAGAGTTTCCGATATTAGTATTTCAACAAGTAGTAATATGATTGTCGTTCGCGAAGGCAAAGGCACGAAACGACGCAACATCCCCTTAAACTCAACTGTTATAAGCGTTTTGAAGGACTATCTACAGTCATTTTCCAGTAATGGACAAACGACATTGATAACCGGTCCAGCTCCTGAGAAGGAACGCTTCTTGTTCTACGGGCAGAAAAGGATGCCGTTGACGGATCGTGGTGTTCGCTATATCATTCAAAAATATGCCTATATAGCGAAAATAAAGCGTGTTTCTCCGCATGTACTTAGGCATACTTGTGCTAAGAATTTGATTGACGCTGGACAATCGATAGATAGAGTGTCAAAGATATTGGGACATTCCAATGTGAATACAACCGCAATTTATACTATGCCTACAGAAAAAGATTTGCATATGACCATGGAGAGCATATCGTGGGAGTAAAATTGGCCCAAATAAAACACCGTAATTTTAGTCAAATAATTTTACTATACATTTGAATGTTTTAATAGTATACTATATGTAATTCTTGTAATATCAGTATTAGGATAAAAATCAATACAATAATGTCGAGGATTTCAATGAAGGAATACCGCCAACCTAAAGACTCTCTAAAAAAACAAATTAGCCTATTGCTACCGCTTGAAATTTATGATGGTGCGAAACGGGATTCACAGAAATACAACCGTTCTATGGCGTATCACATCGTTGAAACACTTCGGGTTACATTTGACAAATCAATAAAGGAAGTACAGGCAGAACGAGAAGCAGCAGCTAAGATGACAATCCTTCAACGGATGAAACAATGCGCAGAAGATGAGGGGAAATCAGGGGAATTCCTTCAAGCATTAGAAACGGTGTTCAACCGATTTGCTGAAACGAGGCAAGCGGTAGATTTTACTGAGGCTTTCCAACAAGATATGATGATGTTTGCTGCCATGATGCAGGAACGTGAAGGAATTTGAACCGTAAAATGTGAACAATCAGAGGTGTATACCGCAAGGAGAACCAACATATGGCAAAGTATCGTGCAGGAGTGATAGGTCTGGGTTGGATGGGAATGCTCTACGACATGGCGGAGCGAATCGGTGATTTGTTCAACATTGATGATATTGACCGCCCAACCCCTGAACTGGATATTCATCGCAAAATCCGTCACCATGGGCACCCCGGCAAAGAGGGTTTGCCGAGCAGCTATGCCGAGGCGTTGTGGGATCGGCCGGAGGTAGATTTAGTCGCCGCAGCTGATCGCGATGAGAAAAGGCTAAAAGCTTTCGAGGAACGGTACGGCATCGGCACACTTTATACCGATGCAACTGAGATGTTGCGTGCTGAAAAGCTTGATATCGTGGCCATTGCCACAAACGTCAAGGGACGGGTTGACTTGACATGCTTGGCGGTAGAGAATGGTGCAAAGGGAATTGTGACGGCAAAGCCAATGGTACACACGCTTGAGGAAGCTGATCGGATGGTCAAGGTCTGTGCTGACGCTGGTGTACCACTCAATTGTGGTGCAATTTCAACAACTCATCCGTCGTTTGCGAAGGCAAAGGAGTTGGTCACGAGCGGCGCAATCGGCGATGTCGTTTCTGTCGAAACACCGCGGCCCGGCGCACAACATCAGAGCTGGTCCTACTTTTTGGATAGCTCCCCTGCATGGGTGATTGGTATCGGGGATAGGGAGCGACGTGGCACCGGCAGCGATGAATTCAGGGGACCCGGCGGCAGCGACGAATTTGCCGGTCAAGGAATGCTAATGACAGAACGTGAGTTAGCCGTTTATTTTCGGCCGGGTGCACCGCATCTGCGTGTGACTGGCACCACCGGTGAAATACTTGTTCCGACAATGGCGACCGGATTCAAGTTGTGGCAGGATATCGAAACAGCTGCCGGTGTTAACCGGGTAGAGACACCGTGGCCCGAGCCGCAGTTTGTTGGGCCCTACGGTGCAGTTTACGGATTGGCGGATGTGATAGACTGCATGGAAGGTAGGCTGGATGAACCCAAAAACTCGGGCAGAAGGGTCGCCATAGCACTTGAGGTCGAAATCGCGCTCAAGCAGTCCTCAGCGCAGAGCGGTGTCCGAGTAGATCTGCCGTTGGCGGACCGCTCCTTAGGACTGAATTATGATTGGTTCCGGTAGGCTATCGTCCTCGTAGGTATTTGTGACCGAAGAGTGCGCTGACACCGATGAGGATCACAGCGATCGCAACCTTTACCGACCACAAACGCGGTGTATAAAGAATAGAGATTAGCAGCAAAATCGCTACAAGTAGCACAAGCAGTGCTGTGTACAATCTCTCAAACTGCTTGGCTTTTTTGGTATCTTCTGAATTTTCCATTTCGCCTCCCTTCACCAGAGCAGGACAAAAAGCAGATAGCAGGCGATAGCAAGGTAAATAATTGCCCACACCCCCGGACGTTGGAACCAGCGCAGACCGGTTTCCGGCACTTCAAAAGGATATTTTGGCCGGATTGGTGCTTCTCTCAATGTTTTCTGCAACCATGTGCCTTCAAGGGCTTTTAAGCGATTCGCCATCAGCTCTCGGAGATCGGTTGTTGCCTCGTGCTGGGCATAGACCAAACCTTTTATCTCTTCTTCCTTGACGGGTCCCCGCAACCAATCAATAATCTTTGAAGCGATCAACATGCTACCCGCCGGTAGTATCAGATTCCACAGATAAGCCCACCAAGTATTGGTATACCAGACCGGCAGTGCCCACCCCTTTGCGTCGGCTATAATCGCCGATATGCCGTAGGTTAGCCCTACTACGAGCCCGATAATGCCTGTCCCACGATGCACCCGGGTAAAAACACCCATGAGGATAACCGTCATGAGCGGCACCTGAATCGCTCCGGCTAGACGCAGATAAAAGAACACCATCCCGCCTTGAAGAAAAGGCACATACAGAAACCCGAGGACAATGATGAAAGGAACCGTTATTCTACCCACTCGTGTGTAGTGGGCATCGGACCCATTTTTCACAATGAAACGGGCATAGATGTCCCGGACAAGAAGGCTTGAGATACCGATACCGATAGAATCGAAGGTCGAATACCCTCCTGCTACTAGTCCAGCTAGCACTAGACCAATTAAGCCGGTGGGCAGATATTTTTTGAGCATCAGGGGATAGGCTTGATCGCTCATCTCTAGCACAGGGAAATCTGCTCGCGCCAAGGGGCCTAAACTCACGTTAAACCACAGACAGACAGCGGTTGCGAGGCTAGCGACCAGTGCTGCCATCTTGAAATCCCATTCGGAACGGGCCCCCAAAAACCGAATGGTTTCGTATTGATTAATCAATACATACATTGTCAATACCACGATAAGTCCAAAAATGACCAGAAGGGGAGGCACGCCAGGCGGCGAATATCCACCCACATGCAGCAAGGTTTCAGGTAGGTTAGCATCTATTTCAGCAAGCTTTTGATTCAAGCCCTTCCAGCCGCCGGCATTCACCCACACCACCCCCCAAAGAACGAAGGCTGCGACAATCATGGTAACGCTCTGCAGCGCGTCCGTAACAACGCCTGCTTTCAAGCCACCCCTGACGATATACAGGATCGCGGTGAAGGCGACAGCAATGACAATCAGCCAGCTCCAGACCTTCCCGATATCCGCCACAATATTAAGGACCAGAAAGGTAGAGAAAAAGATGTTACCCAACACATTGGTCCGGGATTGAATGTTGATCAAGACGGATAGGAATCGGGCTGCGGGACCAAAACGGAATTCGAGCCACTCCGCGTTGGTGAATACCCCAGACCGATACATCGGAACAATGACAAAGAAACTCAGGACGAACCAACCCACAGCAATCCCCAGCCACCACTGGGACAACTGCGATAGTCCTAGTGTATAGGCCCCCCCAGCAATAGCCACGTAATCACCACTATCTACTGCTGTTGAGAAGGCAGATAACCCAACGATCCACCACGGCATGGATTTGGCCGCCAGATACCAGTCAAAACTCTCCCGCGATCCTCTGAAAGCAATGATTCCATATAGGACGATGCCGCCATTGATTATTAGGACGAGCAACCAGTCGATTACGGTCATAAAGGTTCTCCTGTCCTTTGAGGCTAACAGATAACAGCAGACGAGACCACATTGGAAACTCGTCGGAGCAAGCTTCCGTTATCCACCATTTGATTCGCCAAAACAACACATATCAACTGCCGCTCAGGATCAGCCCATGCGACTGTTCCGGTTGCGCCGGTGTGGCCGAAAGTAGTCGGGGAAACCAGTTCGCCGAAGAAGTTCCACGCTCTTGAACCTGCCAATCCCCAACCTAATCCCCATGGTGCATTCAGTGCCCCATTCTGATCCATCGTCATTGCTTCGACTGCTGCCGGGCTGAAGACGCGCTTTCCAGCGTACCCTCCGCCGTTAAGCATCGCCTGCAATAGGATGGCGAGGTCAGGTCCCGTGCTATGTATCCCGCCCCATGGATTCCCCAAATCTCGCCAATAGGGGCTATTGGGGCCGAAACGCTGCTGATCCTCGGTTTCTTCCGTAGATGTCCCACACCACACCGTTTCGGGAATTTTAAACCGTCCGAGTCCCAATGCAGTATCTTTCATTCCAAGCGGCTGGAAAATTTCTTCTTCTTCGAAATCCCGCAAACGCTTTTCTGTAACCCGCTCCACAATCTCTGACGCGAGCAGGATGCCTTTGCTCTGGTAGCTAAAATTTGTATTAGGTGAGTAAAGCAAGGGGGTTTGAACCGCACGACGGACGAACTCGCTTAACGGTGTGTGGGCACGGCGTAAGTCTGTATTCTCTGGCAGCATATCTGGCATACCCGAGGTGTGAGACAGGAGATAGCGGACCCTTACCTTATCGCGCTCCCCACCTTGAAACTCTGGCAGGTAAAGGGAGACCGGATCACCAAGTGAGACTTGTCCGCGCTCAACGAGCAACATCAAGGCACAAGCGGTGACTGGCTTGGTAATTGACGCTAGCAGAAAAACGGAGTCCGGCTTGACTGGCGGTGAATCTGCGTTAGGTGTCAGGTGCCCGTAGCCTTTGGAGTGTACGATTGTTTGATTGCGTGCCACTAGTAGGGCAGCTGCTGTGATCCGCCGATTGCTGATTTCAGATTGGAGAATGGCTTCCGCCTGTGAAAGAGCGTCTTGCGACATTCCAACATCTGAGGCGGCGCCAATTTTGAGTTTGGTATGGATTGTTGACATGATTTCCTTTCTTTTAGGGGATTAGTTTGTATCTGGAACTGCACTATGGGTGCTCTGCACAAAATCTCAGCCACTACTGGAATTTTCGAGGGAAGGTTGCTTGCCATTTTCCCTCAACGACATAGGCTTCGCATTCGCTGGACCAAGGGGGCATAGTTATTCCGACTGCTGCCAAGGATTCATTTCCAAAGGCTCGGAATTGGAAGTGAGTTCCAAGCGGGATTGTAATGCAAACACCAAAATGCACCGGGACGACTTCTTCACGCCGATCTTGCTTCCGCCACATTTCACCGCAACCGCTCAGGAAAAACCAGACTTCTTCGACTGTTCGGTGGGCAACGGCAGTTGAGGTCTCTCCCGGTGCAAGCTCAAAGTGGGCCATCCCACCCCCTGCGAGAGTCAATAAGACACGGACCTCCGAGCCATCAGGGGCGATAGCATCGCGCACCTCCGGCAAACACTTTGTACTGAACGTGCTCATTTTATCCTCCCTCTGCAAGTTGCTTTGAATCTCGATCTTATCGGCATGTAGGGATTGCTTAACTCATGCTATTTGTTCCTGAACTTGGACTAGTACGCATACCTCTCAATGAGTTCCTTGCTTTTAAGCACTCCCGCGTGATCATCGGTTTTACCCTCGTATTCGATGCCAAAGGGGTTGTTGTATCCTGCCTCCTTGAAGATTGCCATGACGCTTTTGCAGTCAATTTCGTTCGACTCGCCGTT
>JAKZSX010000108.1:0-3635 GCA_047517405.1 Candidatus Poribacteria bacterium
GCAAAACGGTAATCGCCGGGAATTCATGCGGTTGGCGATGCACGCTGCTTCACACCGGTATCGGTACTGTCAACGCAGCGCACGCGCTGACTTGTCAACTCGAACAACAACTGCCTGATTTAGTCATCCAATTTGGGATCGGTGGTGCTTATGTGCCGACAGGTTTGCCGATCCGATCTGTTGTGCTAGCGACCGAGGAGGTTTACGGCGATGTCGGCGTGGTAACGCCAGAAGGTTGGAAGCCAGTGGACGAGATTGGTATCCCCTTGGTGCACGGTGACCCGCCTCGCTTCAATCGTTTCCCACTCGATCCCCAACTGGTTGCAACCGCTGCCGGGATTTGTGGAGTGAGGAGCGGTACGTTTGTAACAGTTTCGCAGTGCAGCGGCGTTCAGGCGGTTGGAGATGCCCTCCATAGTCGCTTCAATGCGCTATGTGAAAGTATGGAAGGTGCTGCCGCCGCTCATATCTGTACGCTATACGACGTTCCATTTCTGGAAGTGCGCGGCATCAGCAATCTGGTTGAAGATCGTCAGCCAGCCCGGTGGGACATTCCGGGGGCAGCGGACGCCGCACAATCCGCTCTGATAAAAATTATTAGCAATATGCCCCGAGATCTTTAATCGGGGTTAGTTTTTTTACATAGATCACCTCCACGGTTAAACGATATATGCCAAAAGTTAGAATCAAATCTCGATCTGAAATCGAAGCAATGCGGCGGAGTGGTAAAGCGGCATCAATTATATTGCAGCGAATCGGAGAGGCAATTAGACCTAGCGTTTCGACTTATGAATTGGATCAGATCTCACGTCAAACCATCAAAGAATTGGGTGGCATCTCATCATTCCTGGGCTATCAGTTCCCGGGTCATGACCCCTATCCGGCGACAATCTGCGTGTCACTCAACGAGCAGATTGTTCACGGCATTCCAAGCAAAGATGTGCTGCTTGATGAAGGAAACATCGTTGGGATTGACACAGCGATCTTTTTGGATGGCTATCACGGTGATAACGCTTTCACCTTTCCTGTTGGGGAGATCACGCCAGAAGCCCAAAAACTGCTTGATGTCACAAGAGGGTCCCTCTATCGCGCCATTGAGGCAGCGAGACCGGGTAACCGACTAGGTGATGTCTGCTTTGCACTTCAAGACGGTGCCGAATCGCACGGATTCGCTGTGGTTCGGGATTTCTCCGGTCACGGAATTGGTCGGCAACTTCACGAAGAGCCCCAAGTCCCCACTTACGGGGATGCGGGCAGGGGTGTACGGTTGATGCCCGGTATGACACTTGCCATTGAAGCGATGGTCAACGTGGGCAACTCCGAAGCGCGTGTGCTCGACGATGGCTGGACTGCTGTCACCACAGATCGCAGCCTCTCCGCGCTTTTCGAGCATACCGTTGTTATCCTTTCTGATGGACCGGAGATTCTGACCGATAACAGCAAACTTTGGGGGAATAAGCGCAAGAAAGAGGAGATTTTTTAACAATGACAATTGCTAACATCCATGCGCGAGAAATTCTGGACTCGCGCGGAAACCCGACTGTAGAGGTTGATGTGGAATTGGAGTACGGCGCTTTGGGCAGAGCCGCTGTCCCCTCTGGAGCATCGACAGGCGAACATGAAGCGGTCGAGCTTCGAGATGCTGATCCAATGCGGTATCTCGGAAAGGGGGTACGGAAAGCGGTCGAAAATGTCAACACGATTATCGCTGACGCACTGAAGGGAGCCGATCCTTTCGCGCAGGAGGCGATAGATCAAACGATGCTCGCGCTTGATGGCACCCCGAATAAAGGGAATCTCGGTGCAAACGCAATTTTGGGGGTTTCACTTGCAGTCGCCAAAGCCGCTGCCGCAGAAGCCGGACTTCCACTCTACCAATACATCGGTGGAGCAAACGCAAAGGAACTTCCGTTGCCAATGATGAATGTCTTAAACGGCGGTTCGCACGCGGACAATAACGTAGACCTCCAAGAGTTCATGATTATGCCTGTGGGCGCGGATACCTTTGCAGAAGCTCTGCGCATGGGGACGGAGATTTTCCATAATCTCAAAGCCGTTCTACAGGATCGGAATTACAATACCGCTGTCGGTGATGAGGGCGGATTTGCCCCGGATCTGCGATCGAACGAGGAAGCACTGCAGGTGCTTGTCGAAGGGATTGAACGAGCGAAATATATTCCCGGCGATGAGGTGCTATTGGCGCTCGATCCTGCTTCCAGCGAGTTTTATAATGATGGGGTTTATCGACTAGAGGCGGAGGCGAAACCGGATAAATCTCCTGACGAGATGGTTGATTTCTACGCCAAATTGGTTGACAAATATCCGATTATCTCGATTGAGGATGGCATGGCAGAGGATGATTGGGAGGGGTGGAAGTTATTGACCCAAGCCATCGGTGAGAAGGTGCAACTTGTTGGTGATGACCTCTTCGTAACGAACACCAATCGGTTGCAGCAGGGAATAGATCGGCATATCGGAAATTCTATCCTAATCAAGGTGAACCAGATCGGGACGCTGACCGAAACGCTTGATGCTATCGAACTTGCCAAGCGATTTAATTACACTGCGGTTGTCTCACACAGATCGGGCGAAACGGAAGACACAACGATTGCAGATATTGTTGTTGGTGTGAACGCAGGGCAGATTAAAACTGGTTCGCTCTGCCGCACCGACCGGATCTGCAAGTATAACCAATTGCTACGGATTGAAGAGCAGCTCGGCAGCCGCGCCCAGTTTAATGGGAAACAGGTTTTCTATAACCTCCAAAATAGTTAGTGAATAGGGTAGACTCCAACCGGCAGCAATAGAAGGGAGTTCATCAGCGTGGGTAAAATACTCTGGGTCGGATTGGGGGGCTTCCTCGGTTCAATCTGCCGATACCTCTTAAGCGGGTATGTTCAATATTTGATGAGAGGCACCGGATTCCCCTACGGGACGTTGGTGGTCAATTTGACTGGATGCTTGTTCGCCGGATTCCTCTACCAATGGGTAGAGATACGTGGGGTCTTGAGTTCGGAGGCTCGATCATTCGTTTTTATGGGACTGCTAGGTGGATTCACAACGTTCTCAACGTTTGGCAATGAGACGGTGAATCTGTGGCAAGATGGCGAAAGCGTTGCTGCCTTTACCAACGTCGCTGTAAATATAGCACTCAGTTTGGGTGCCGCTTGGCTTGGTTATGTGCTCGCGCATGAGATTTGGAGATGAGGCGTTGGTAGTGCCATACTTCACGTATTCTTTGGTCTTACACCTCACACTGCGCAGAAACCAAACGAACCCCAAAACGATTTCGATCCGTTCCATATAGGTTGAAACTTGGATTACTTAACACCAGAAAGAGAGAAATGTATGCCGCAGGAAAAATTCCGTGTTGGATTGACTCCCGGTTTCCTTGGAGAGGACGGCAAAGTTCGATTCAAGGATGTAGGGTTAGATCTCTTAGATAACGAACCGCACATTGAATATACATTTATTGCGCATGAGCGCCCATTTGTACCACCGGATGAGATTCGTGGCTTGGATGCCTTCATCGCCCTTGGGGGGAAGTATCCCCGTGAGACATTTGAGGGAGCGGATCGATTGACTCTGATTGCTAGGCACGGAGTCGGCTACGATAACGTCGATCTTGAGGCAGC
>JAKZSX010000109.1:0-7128 GCA_047517405.1 Candidatus Poribacteria bacterium
CCTTCAGCGACCGTTTACCAGTTAGATCCGGAAAACGATCTCGCTGTTCTGCATTCTTTTCCGGCTCCCGGAGTCCGTCCGCACGGTCTTGCATGGGAGGGGGATGATCTTTGGTGTGTTGAGACAAACTACCGCGCCTTCTATCGCCTGAATCTCAAAGATGGTTCGACTATTGATAAGATTGAAATTCCCGAACCATATCCAGAGCCACATGGCATGACACGCTGGGATGGGTGTTTCTGGTATTGTGATGCTGGATCCGGAGCGGTTTGTCGGGTGTCTCAATAGCCCGCTCTCTCAGACATTTTTCTAAAATAGAAGGCGGCTGAAGCGAATGAGAAAATCGCGTGAACCGCTATTGCGCGTTGATAACCTCAAGACCTATTTTCGTACTGCGGAAGGGCTCGCCCTTGCTGTGGATGGTGTGTCCTTTGAGATTCAGCATAACGAGATTTTTGCAATCGTTGGGGAATCCGGATGCGGCAAGAGTGTGACAGCGTTGTCGATAAGCCAGCTTGTGCCGCATCCGGCGGGATTTATTGCCGGTGGCGAGATACATTATAAAGGCAGAGAAATCACGCGATTGCCGGAGGTAGACAAGCGAAAGATTCGCGGTAACGAGATTGCGATGATCTTTCAGGAGCCGATGACCAGTCTCAATCCTGTGTTTACCGTTGGAAATCAAATTCTGGAAGCGATTCAGCAGCATCAAAAGATAGGTGGAAGTGCTGCGAAAACCGCTGCGATTGAGATGTTGGATCTAGTCGGCATTCCTGAGCCGGCGCAGCGTTTTGAGGAATATCCCCACCAGCTGTCGGGCGGTATGAGGCAGCGTGTAATGATAGCGATTGCACTATCGTGCCGCCCCGGCTTGCTGATCGCTGATGAGCCGACGACCGCGTTGGACGTTACGATTCAGGCGCAGATTCTTGAACTGATTAAGCAGCTCCAACGCGAGTTTGGCATGGCAGTGCTGCTGATTACCCATGACCTTGGTGTCGTATCCGAAATGGCGGACCGTGTTGCTGTTATGTACGCCGGAAAGATTGTCGAAACCAGCAATTGGGGGACACTTTACCACAATCCTCGCCATCCCTACACTGCCAAGTTGCTTGACTCCCTCCCCTCGCGTCAAAAGCGCGGCGATGCCTTGCAAACCATCCAAGGACGTGTCCCGCAAGCGACGC
Source organism: Candidatus Poribacteria bacterium (assembly GCA_047517405.1). GTDB lineage: Bacteria > Poribacteria > WGA-4E > WGA-4E > PCPOR2b > PCPOR2b. The sequence goes on from JAKZSX010000109.1 coordinate 1,188, forward strand.
GATATCCTGATGGATGTCGCTTTGCGGATCGGTGTCCCCAAGTTATGAACGGTTGTGATACCATCCTGCCGCCATCAATTGAGATAGAAACGGGACATCACACTGCATGTCACCTTTACAACCCTGATTTTAATCGTTTGGACGCTGCAGCGGAAATTGCTGCTGCCCCAACCTCAACCGCTGTAGCACCTTCTACCCTTCCTAATCCTAACAGCGCCGGCGAATCATTCATTCAGGTGAACAATCTTCGCGTCCATTTCCCAATCGTAAAGGGAATACTCAAGCGAACGGTGGGCTATGTCTATGCGGTTGATGGGGTCAGTCTTACCATTCCCAAGGGGAAAACCCTTGCCCTCGTTGGAGAGTCCGGGTGTGGCAAAACAACACTCGGCAAGGCAATTCTCCGACTTGGTGTTCCAGTTCAAGGGGAAATCCGTTACGATGAGGTTGACCTTGCACAGTTGAGTAGATCCGAGCTTTACCCCTATCGACGGAAACTTCAGATCATCTTCCAAGACCCCTACTCATCGCTGAATCCACGGGCGATGGTTGGGCAGACGATTCAGGAGGGCATGATAACCCACGGCATTGGCGCGAATCGATCAGAGCGGGAAGACCGTGTGCGCGAACTGATGCAGCGTGTCGGACTGTCTCCTGACATGGTCAGTCGGTATCCACACGAATTCTCCGGTGGGCAACGCCAACGGATCGGTATCGCCCGATGCTTGGCTGTTGAACCGGAATTTATCGTTTGTGACGAGGCGACAAGCGCACTGGATGTCTCCGTACAGGCGCAGATCTTGAACCTGCTCAAGGAGCTTCAGGACGACTTGAATCTGACCTACCTGTTTATCACCCACAACCTCTCTGTCGTGGAGTATCTCGCGGACGAAGTAGCGGTGATGTATCTTGGTCGAATCGTTGAACGGGGGACTACCGAAGAGATCTTTGACCAACCCAAGCACCCTTACACCCGTGCGTTACTATCGGCTGTGCCCAAAATTGATCCGGAGACCGGCATCGAAAAGATTCAGCTTGAAGGGGATGTGTCGTCTCCGATTAACCCACCGAAAGGCTGCCATTTTCATCCGCGTTGCCCCGAAGCGATGCCGCATTGCAGTGAGGTATATCCTGACGAAGTCGAGTTTACGGAGACCCATTCGTGCCGCTGCTATCTTTATGGCACGGAGCGTACAAACTGAGGTGTGGCAAGTGAGCTGTGTGTATCTGAGCATCGGAATCTCCGGCGGGTAAATAAAAAAAGGAGACGAATCCTCACGAATCCATCTCCTCTCTGCGCTGTGACCTAGGTTTTATCTGTTTCTTTTAGTTCGACGGGTTTTCCAGCGTGACAAATGCAGCACCCCTGTTGTTTGGTTGTCTGACGTATAGCAGAATTTTTGCTTGATCCTTAACAGCTTTAATCTGCTCACGGTAGTCCTTTAGGTTTGAGATTTCCATCCCTTCAATCTCCTGAATCAGGGTTCCTACACCGATCTGTGCTCTTGCGGCGGGGCTGCGTCGCTCAACCGCAGCGACAATCACGCCGCTTTCGCCTTCATATCCATATTGTGCTGCTAGCTCATTAGTCAAGTCCTGCACCTGAATGCCTGCAAATGCTTCCACGTCCTCTTCATCGGGAATAAAACGTCTCTGCGTACCACCTAACCTCGCAAGCACTTCTTGAGTACGCTTTTCAAGCTTGACCTTCAAAACTTTTTCTGTCCCTTTGCGGATTATCTTCACTTCAACCGTTTCGCCGACACCTGCTGAAGCAACAATATGCCTAAGATGATTGCTATCACGGATAGTTACCTTATCAAATTCGATAATCACATCCCCACGGCGGATACCGGCCTTGTGTGCTGGCATTCCTTTGTACGCTTGTGTAATTAAGGCGCCACGAGGTTCCCCAAGTTTTAACTTCTCTGCCAAGTCATAGTCAATAGCCTGAAGTCCAACACCCAACCAACCACGCTCAACTTCCCCTTTTTCAATTAACTGGGTCATAATTCGTTTGGCGAGATTACTCGGGATGGCAAATCCCACCCCGACATTACCGTATGAAAATCCACCGCCGGTGGCGATTGCCGTGTTAATACCAATTAACTCACCACGGATGTTAATGAGGGCACCGCCGCTGTTGCCACGATTAATTGCGGCATCGGTCTGGATGAAGTCAGCATATTTGACAATGTTCATATCATCTAGTAAACGTCCTTTCGCACTGACCATTCCGCGCGTTACTGTTTGGGCGAGTCCGAACGGGCTTCCAATGGCAATCACCCACTCCCCAATCTGAAGCTCCTCCGAGTTTCCAATAGGCAAGGCGGGTAGATTTTTGCCATCAATCTTCAAAACAGCGAGATCTGTCCCTCGATCTCCCGCGTCTTTTCCAATGAATTTCGCACGATATTTTCGTCCATCCGGCAAGATTACTTGAACCTCTTCCGCGTTTTCAACGACGTGATTATTTGTTAAGATGTAACCATCTTCGCTGACAATGACACCGGATCCGAGCCCTCCAGGCACTTCTCGCTTCTCTTCTTCACGTTCATCTGAATCACGCTGTTCACGACGCTCCCGGGGACTGAACCAAAACTCGAATAAATCGTCGTCACTGAAAAAATCGAAAGGACGCTGCGAACTGCCCGTTGAGACTAGCTGGGTTGTTTTAATTTGCACAACAGCGGGTTTGGCACGATTGACCACTTCAACGAATGCACGATTTGCCCGTTCCAAATATTCGAAGTCCTGATTAAAGCTATCGCTGGTTTGACCAATTGCGGTCTGAGGGGTAAACGTAGGATTATCTATGCTTATCGTCACACCGACAGCGATTATTAATGCTACAACAACGAGTGAAATTGTCCATTTGATTGAATTTGACTTAAACATTTGTAGACCCTGTACCTTTCAACCTGAGCAACTTCGCACAAAACAACACAAAACTGCTCGGTTTGCAATGAACTGAGTTAGCTTATTGGAAGTACCCTCAAAGTACTGGCAATATTCTTTACGAATATCCCTCGTGCGCCATTCAAATCCCTATCCATGACGTTGCCCACACCATCTTTGATAGTTTTTTGTCCACCAAGATTGTCTATGACGTCGCCTGTCCAAGATACGGTTTTGGAAGTGTAGGCTTCACAAACGTCTATGACAATAACGCCACATTCATTTGCTTTATGCTTCAAAAACTGCTTAAACTGGTAATGAGATAACGTGAGCATTTGCCGAACCGACTTCTTACGGAGTTTGCGTTTCCCACGCTTGCACATATCCTGTGTCTCAAACGTTGGCAGCAGGATAATGTCGTAGGTATCCACAAGAAATCGGGCAGTTTTTTTGTGCAATTCGTCAATCAGATTGCGGATTTTGAATCGAATTTTGTTCGCGGCTTGTCGCAAGGTACGCCGTAGCGGGCGTCTCACTTGCAAGGCACGAGTCAGTAGGTTGTCTAAGTGTTGACAGAGACGTTGAATACGGTTGATTGCATGATGTCCAATCCAACCAAAACCGTCCTCTGAAAAATATGTTATGAACGTGCGCACGCCGGGGTCAAGAGCTACGATTCGTCCACTTGGGTCTCGTGGCTTTTTCTTCTCAACATAGGGTACGCAAAGGAAATATCTTCCATGCTCAAAAATCAACTGTGAATCTTTGACTTCGTTATCAATATTACGGTCTGTTTTTAATCCTTTTCCTTGTGGTGAAGCGGGAAGGGGCTCTGTCATTGTCATGTCACCGAGCGGACGCACATAGAAACCGTTTTCTCTTAGCGTATCTGCCCGTAGATACAGTGTTTGACGGGGTTGCCTGCGAGAACGAAACTTGACTTGTTGGTATTCACCTGTTTTTTTGCATTTTAACTTTGCGTTTTTAACTGCTTGGCAGGCGTCCATAATCGCACCGACTTTAATTTGACGGGGTATGTTCACATGCCAATCCGAAGCGTCCGTAAGGATTTTGGGCACAAGTTCCTTAAAATTGGTTATAGCCCCTTTATCCATAGCTTCGACTGCACGGTTATAGAAGAATCGCGACCCACCAAACCACCTGTCAAGAATCGCTTTCTGTTCCTTTGTCGGTAAGATTTGTATCTTCTTTGATTTGGTCACGATAGCGTCGGAGTCCGTACATTCGGTAGGAAAAGACATGGAGTATAGTGAGCAAATCGGCAGTAAGTTCTTCTTCGGTGCTATGACATTTATTGTCGAGAACCACGACTTCTCCACCGTTTTGTTCGACCAGGAATTGTATAACCTCGCCGCCGAATCGAGCGAGTCTGTCCCGATGGGCAACAATAATTCGGAGTTTATCTTCTCGCATAATGCGTTCCAGTAGGGTCTGAAGCTCTTTTCGTTTGAAATTGATTCCACTTTCGTAGTCTTTGATAATTTCCGCCGTTGGAAATTTGCTACGCATGTATGCGATCCCGATCCATCGGGAGTCGTCAGCTTGTCGCTTTCCGCTAACTCTACAGTAGCAAACGGTAGTAATATCTGACTCGGTTTGGCTATCAATGTATCCTTGAACGTCATAGCGACGTTGACCTCCTGGTGTTTTGATATACGACAGTTTTCCTTCATTTGCAAGACGACGAAGCGAATCAACATGACAACCAAGAATCTTCGCAGCTTGTTTAGGGGTTGCATAATTTTTCGTGCGGATATAGTATCATATATCAAGACTTTTGTTGGGTTTGTCTTGGATTATCCGAAGATTTATTACTTAGGATAATTCTCCTTTTCTGGTTCAAAACACACCGCTATCTAAACGAAAGTTTCAAAAAAGCACCGCATGTTTGACATAAAAAAAGCGTCCTGCGTTTATACGCAGGACGCTTTTCGCAAATCAGGTGGCTACTCAACACTGATTTGAATCTCTTTGGGTTTAACCTCTTCTGCTTTTGGAATGGATACGGTCAACACGCCGTTCGTAAATTTTGCTTTGATGGCTTCAGGATTCAAGTTCGCCGGCAGTGTGAAGGAACGTTGGAAGTGACCGTAACTCCGTTCAACACGATGATACTTCTGGTCTTTTTCGTCGCTTTCCTGCGTTTTTTCACCTTTGAGTGTGAGGACATCATCCGTCACAGAAACTTGGACATCCTGCTCGGGAAGCCCCGGCATTTCGGCGCGGATTTCAACGTGCCCATTCGCTTCTAGGATGTCAACAACTGGCATCCAATCCAAATTCTCACCTTCTGCACGGCCACGTGCTGGTCTGTACCACTGGTCAAACAATCGACTCATGTCATTGTGAATACTAAAAAGGTCCTGTATCGGTCTCCTGGCTAGATTTCTCATTTTTAATTCCTCCTATTGTTTTGATTTGCGATTAGTTTTGTGAGTGTTGTTACTCGGACGATCCAATATAGCGCAAGTGTCATGCCAAATTCCGTTTTCGGGATAAAAGAAAAAAGAGAGACATCACCCAAACCCTGTTAAGACGTGGGTTACAGCAGATTTTGTGCGATAATGTCTGTTATGAATCTGAAAAACCCACTATCAATTTTACCTTTTGCCGTCTAATCACGGCATGTCATTATGACATGGTTTTCTGTCAAACCTCCACATAACTGCGATATGTCATTTTGACCTATCTCCTTTTATAACTGTTACTGCTTTGTCATGCCAATTTTGTATCTATACACTATTAGCTTTGTGAAGATTTCAGATTTTATTAAAGCCTAGACAGGTCAGCAGAAATCTGCGAACGCCCGGGGTGTGAAAGGTAAGGTCTGAACGTGATAAATTTCGATGCGGCAGCAGCGATGGATCATACCGAAAAAGTGAACGTCGCATACACCAAATAGCTAGAGATTCGTCAAAAAAATGTATTTATCAGTACTTTGCACGATTAACTTTTCAACAAGAGGATTATGCCGGAGAAGGCGTTGGAACTCGCGGAGCACGCTTCATAATATTGGTAGGTC
>JAKZSX010000110.1:0-5428 GCA_047517405.1 Candidatus Poribacteria bacterium
GCGCACAACTGGGTAAATTCATATCGACTTTTCGGAAGCGGTTTGTCCTGTAAAAGTTCCAAGTCGAGATAGTGCTCTGGATGTTCTGCCCCACGAACATGAGGGGTGCCGCGATTCTTTGATATATCCGGATCATATGCACAGTGGGCGATCATTCCTTCTCCCGCACGGAAAAACGCAGGTACATCGTCGGGCAATGCCTGAACCGCCGCCTTTGTCAGAATGCCGTGTCCGCCCGACCACCATCCCCACGCTGTGCCTCCGACTACAAATAAACTCACACATACAGTAAACAAGAAACGTTTCATTTTTGTGCTTGACTCCTTATCAAGTATGGAATATGCTACATTAGATATCCAGCTAAAAATGTTTCAAACCTCTGCAAGGTTTAACAGGGATTATAGCACTGATCAGAGATTTGGGCAACAACAATTCTATTGAGAGCAGACTTTGAACGAGGGAATTATGACAGGTGAAGCAAAACGGTGTGTCCGTTGGGGGATTTTGAGCACTGCGAATATCGCAACTAAGCTTGCGCGAGCCATCAACTTAGCAGACGGTGCCGAGTTGATGGCAATCGCCAGCCGGACGGAAGAACGTGCCAAGCGTTGGGCATCTGAGCACGGCGTTAAAACTGCCTACGGAAACTATGCGGCACTCCTCGAAGATCCAGAGATCGATGCTATCTACAACCCGCTGCCGCCATCAATGCACGCTGAATGGACCATCAAAGCGGCGGCACAAGGAAAGCATGTGCTGTGCGAAAAACCGTTGGAAGCAAACGCAGAGAAAGCGATAGCAATGGCAGATGCCTGTCAGCAGCACAATGTGCAGCTGATGGATGGTGTCATGTGGGTGCATCACGAGCGTACTACTAGGATGAAGCAGGTCATTGATGATGGGATTTTAGGGCGGTTGCGTCGGGTTACGGCGGCGTTTACTACCAGCTGGGACAAAATCCCAGAAGACAACATCCGGGCGAAAAAGGAACTCGCTGGCGGCTGCCTCGGAGATCTCGGTTATTATTGTGTCCGCTGCATTCTCTGGGCATTCGGCGATCTGCCAACGCAGGTCTTTGCGACTGCACGCTATTATCGTGGTGTGGAACTCAACTTGTCGGGCACGCTCTGGTTTGAAAACGAACGGATAGCCGCATTTGATTGCGGCTATGATACAGCGAGCCGCAGGTGGTTCGAGGTTGCTGGCACCCAAGCCTCTATTGTATGCGACGATTTCGTAATACCCCGAACGGAGGATTCGACCCGTTTCTGGATACACGGTGCACAGGGACGAAACGAAGAACATAAGGGCGGAGGTTGCATCCAAGAGGTACGCATGATTGAACAGTTTTCAAACATTGTTCGGACTGGACAACTTGAGCCGCGCTGGCAAACGGAAGCAATCAATACGATGCGTGTCTGCGATGCGTTGAGTGAATCTGCGCGACTCGCACAGGTTGTCCAAATAGGGTAGAAAGTAGGATTCGCTATCCCATCGACACGCCACCATCAACATGGATAGTCTGCCCGGTGATGTTTCGAGACTCTTCTGACGAAAGGAAGACGACCAGGTTGCCGATATCCTCTGGCGTCTGTTCCCGTTGGAGGGGTGTGTTCTGTTTGACCCAATGCTCAAATAGAGCGCGCGGTTCAAGATCTGCGTAGGTTGGGTCATTCTCGGCGATTAGCGGTGCAAGCCTGTGCCAGAACCCGGTCCAGAGCATACCCGGACAGATCGCATTGACATTGACGTTATGGGGGCCAAGGTCTTTAGCCACCAGTCGCGTCAGGTTCAAAAGGGCATTCTTAGCGGCAGCGTAAGCCGGCGCAATTTGCGGATCTCGCTTTGCCGCGATTGATGAGATATTGATAATCTTCCCAAATTTCCGCTCGATCATGTGAGCGGCAACGGCTTTGCAGAGGAAGAAGGGACCCTTGACGTGGACAGCTAAGTTATCATCCCAGTCAGCCTCTGTTTGGTTGGTGAACGGCAGCCCAAGGTTCTCGCCGAAATGCCCGGCGTTGTTGACGAGAATATCCACCTGTCCGAATGTGTTAAGTGTTTCCTCCACCAAAGCAATGCAGTCTGTTTCCTTCGTCACATCTGACTGGACCGCTAGTCCGCGTTGGCCCGTCTCCTCGATCTTTTCAACACAACCCCGTGCAGCATCAAAATTCACGTCCGACACGACGATGTTCGCACCCTCTCTAGCGAGACATAGGCTGATGCCGGTCCCCATCCCGCCACCACCGCCGGTGACAATAGCAACCTGATCTTTCAAACGCATAGAAATCTCCTTTTATATTATTGAGTGGTATTATCCCCCACGCTTCACGCATCTTTTACCCGCTGCCATTTCAACACCTTTTGGGCGTGAGGGGGCAGGCTTTCCCAAAGGTCTCTTGGGAAATGCTTTTCGGTGTACTCATGCAGCCATCCGCTGAACAGCCATGGGACGCTAAATGCCATACACAGCTCATCTCGTGGGTGATCTGACTGATTGGGGGTGCCACGGTGGAAGGCGCGCGGATCTTGCACCCAGAGAGAACCCTTCTTTAGATTGAGACGGACGGGGTGGTAGTTACTACGGCGGTTGATGCCCTCGCCAAAAACGTCGTCTAAGTTGGTGGATAAGCCCTCCTCGCCCACATATTGTGTCCCCGGAATCACTTCAAAACTCCCATTCTCCTCGTTTGTGTCAACGAGTGGAAACTTGACACCAACGGAGAACGCTGGCGTCTTAATTCCTGGGAAAAGGGACGCTTTGCCATCCCGGTGCCACCGCTGATAATCTGTTCCCGGTAGCGGTATATTTGAGTCGAAGTGTGTCCACACGTAATCGGGTCCTAGCACACGCTCCAGAAACTCAACTAGGGCGGGATGCTCGAAGATCTCTGCATCTACAAAAGGTCGCTCGAAAGGTACACGCACGTTATAGCGATGATGACCGCGGGGCGGATGCTTCCCCTGCAGCTCGATGTCGCGGTCTCGAATCGGTATCCACGCCTCAAGGATACGGTCAAGTGTTTCTGCCGGTATCAGATCCTCGAAGACGACGAAGCCGTTAATCCGCCACTCCTCCATCATCTGATCGATGTCATACTTCGTATCCAAGCCCATGATGTTCCTCCATCCTTGCCGATTAGACTGAAAATGGTCAAGTGGATAAATTCCGTTTTACACTCTTCAGAGCATTTGAATGTATTTAGCCGGCCGCCCCTTCTTCCAACCCTAGCTCAAATGCCTCTTTGAGTACCGAATAGGGTTGTGCACCAACGACCATATATTTCCCAATGATAAATGTTGGCACGCCGGTGATACCATATCCTCTTGCTTCCTGTGTCTGTAACTCGACGCAGGCTTTCATCGTACGTTCGGAGAGACACTTAGCGGCTTCTTCTCTGGGGAGTCCGATTTCTTCAGCAACATCTAAAAGCACTGCTTCATCTCCCATGTCCTGTATCCGCTGGAAGTAAGCGTCAAATATTACCGTTCGAAACGCTTCGCCCTTTCCCGATTGCTCCGCAAATTCACCCAACTCTAACGCGAGTCGAGAGTTAGAGTAGATGACGTGGTCGCCGAGTTGCAGATTAGTATTTGCCGCCAACTGCTGGGCGTTTTCAGAAATCCGTTTGAGAGTCGGGTTGTTCTGATAAAACATTGATGGTGGGATGCCGTTCGCTGGTGCTTCCGGGTGAAGCTCAAAGCTCTTCCAGACAACGGGTGGATCGTACTCCTGTTGCAGTTGCTGTACTCGCGCCGCACCGATGTAGCAGTATGGACAAACATAGTCAGAGTAGACTGTTACATTGATTATTTTCATGGGGATTATTATACCATCAACAACAGAGAATTTCGATAAATATATAAAAAGGTAGAAGATTGAAGATGAGAAATCTTTTTCGTTGGACACTATCTGGATGCTTTACAAATTTCCGTCGTTGACAATAGTTGGCTGAGAAGCATATAATAAACGCCAAGCCAAATTTTCCCGTCGATTAAGAGGCTATATGTGAAGAGGTTTAATGCCGTTTGAGCGGGTGCCTTATCACTCAGTGAATCCAGCAGTTCTTTATCGGATAGTTTCACACCGCGTCACGCGAGCCTATCTATGAAAACTATTCATAAGATCCTTTTTGAAGATGCGAGAAATCTGAAAGAAATCGCTTCAGAGAGCGTTGATCTGGTGGTTACCTCTCCGCCGTACCCTATGATTGGTATGTGGGATGATATGTTTGGGGGCCAGAATCCAGAGATTCAGCAGGCGTTGGCGCGCGGCGATGGTAGACAAGCTTATGAGCTGATGCACGAGATCCTCAATCCTGTATGGGATGAACTGTTCAGGGTGCTAAAGGATGGTCGATTCGCGTGCATCAATATCGGCGATGCAACGAGAAAGGTAAGAGATGATTTTTGTTTGTATCCAAATCATGCGAGAATCTTGAATTATCTCTCAAATATCGGGTTTTCAGCGTTACCTGATATTCTCTGGCGAAAACAGACCAATGCCCCCAATAAATTTATGGGATCGGGTATGCTGCCTGCCGGTGCTTATGTGACTCTGGAACACGAGTATATTCTGATAGTAAGGAAGGGCTCCAAAAGAGAATTCAGGACAGAGGACGAAAAAAGGAACAGACGCGAAAGTGCTCTGTTTTGGGAAGAGAGGAATGTTTGGTATTCGGATATTTGGACGGATATTAAGGGAACAGAGCAGAGACTTTCCAATACGCCCTCGAGATTGAGGAGTGCAGCATTTCCATTCGGTTTAGCGTATCGACTGATCAATATGTACTCTGTGAAGGGTGATGTGGTACTCGATCCGTTTTTGGGTACAGGAACCACGCTTGCGGCTGCAATGACATCGGGACGCAGTAGTATCGGTGTTGAAATCGACAAGAGTTTTCAACAGGCAATTTGTCCGATTGCACGCCATACTGTCGATTTTTCAAACGATTATTTGCACGACAGGATACTAAGACATTTTGAGTTTGTCAAAAATCGGACCCAAGACTCGGAACCGTTGAAATATACAAACACGCATTACGGCTGTCCGGTGATGACGAGCCAAGAACGATTTATTTTGTTGAACGACTTAAAAGTAGTTCAAGCATGTGGGGATAATATTTTTGAAGTTGTGTATTCAGCGAAACCTCAAGATGGAATTCATTGCCCAAATTAGCATTTTGAACAAACATCGAAATCCGCGGAAGGCTGGGCAGCGTATCTATCTCCAATTACTCTTCTGTTTGTTGATCGTGGTTCCTCAAATGGGGATAGCCCAATCGAAGTCAGAGCAGCAAGCGGATGCATCCATCTCGCGGCGAAATGCCATTGTCAATGCCGTTGAGTATGCAAGTCCTGCGGTCGTTAATATCAGCACGACACGGACGACAACACAGGTAGTAAATGTGTCTCCATTTTTTGA
>JAKZSX010000111.1:0-4869 GCA_047517405.1 Candidatus Poribacteria bacterium
TGAAACAGCTCAAGGTTCTTGGGCGTCTGCGCCTCAGCGCGAATTTGACTATACCTTGGGTCAATCTCCGGCGTATGGTGGCATTGCTGGAGAGGAGTTCATCCGTGACTTTATTCGTTCAGGACAAGGCGAAGGCACCCCACCCGCCTCGGGTCGTGACGCGCTCCAAGTCGCCCGCATAATTGATGCAGCTTTGGAATCCAGTCAGACGGGTCGCCGGGTAGAGGTTGAACTCCCTTAAGGAACCTGTGAAAAATGGGAAAAGGGGTTTTAGATATTCCTGAGAATCGATGAACAGAATCTTAATCTTGACATTATTTTCCGGTAGTGCTAGACTGTATAACAAAGTCGGGGGAGATTCGGCTAAAGGATTGGAGATTTCCCTGATAGGTCTGGGCTTTAAGCCCATGTCCATTATTAGGAAGCCTACTTCTGTTTGAAGGGCTGCGAACTTGCTCATAACTGGAGGAACAGATGGCGTCTAAGATAGTAAATAATCAGGAGAGATTTGATTGGGTTGAGTACCCGGTACAGGATAACGTTAGATTAGAAGTGTATTGGAGGTCTGACCGAGGGGGCCATGGGCCGGCAGCCTCTTTATATTTCTATGATGACGAGGTTTTGCGGTTTGACTGTTTTGGTGGTGACGAGGGTCATTGTCATGTGAACCTGAAACAGACCCGAGGACAACGGTGGTATTACCCGGAAGGCACTGTGAAAGAGAACATCAAACAATCGGGTTTTGATTTGCGGAAAAACTACATGTTTTGCATTCTGTCACACCAAGATGATAGGATTCGACAGTTGAAAATTGATGGGGAAAAACTTGAAGTGGTTGCAAGTCAAATGGAAAGCAGGTTGACCGAGATTGCTGCTCAACTCGATATGCTTTAGATTTGTAGTGACGAGGTACTAGGAGCAGCGGCGATCGTTGCCCCTAGCACCTGTCATCTGAACATTCAGATTTACCCTTCCCCTTCGATTACTTCCATCCGAACACCACGAACAAATCCCGGATATTCCCCTTCACTAAAGGCGGGATAATAGACACCCTCACCTGTAAAATCGTGGACAACCTCACCGCCTCTGCTGTCGGGAATATGTACACGGCAAGTTCGTTCCCTCTGCTTATAGAGTGCCGTAGGCGAAGGTGTTCCCGGCTCAACACGGTAGCGTTCCAGCGCGTACTCGTCAACCTCAATGCCCAGTCCCGGTGCTTCCGGTGGGGCAATCGTTCCGTCCACCACCTCCAACCCTTGCGTTAAGAGATTATGCTCCCACAACTCGAAGCAGGTGATTGCCGGTAGTTGTGCGTGTGATAGAACCGCGCCGATGTGCATGGCGTAGGCGGTCGTAATGCCTGTTCCGACCATCTGCAGCCAGAACGGTTTATCAAACGAAGCGCACAACGCATTGGTTCTCCGCGTCCCCGTTGCCCCACCCCCGACGACAAACCCGCCAGAGCAGCGGGCGTGCAAACACGGTTCATTGAAGTGTTCGACAATCCGCTTTTCTACCACTTCCTGTAGACGCCCGGCACCTTCGATATCTGTGCCGAGATAGTACGGGCTTTCGTAGTATGCGACGTTGGGATGCTTATCCAACTCCTGCAAAACAGGTTGTGCACCCTCCGCTGTTCGGAGAAAACCGTTGAAATCGATATCCAATTTGTAGCCTTCTGGGACAACCTTTCCGACAGCCTCCACCTGCTCGAAGATGTCCCGCCACGGACGGGCTTTCAGCTTAATTGACGTATAGCCGCGTCTCACGGACTCCTCCGCCTCTTTCACCCAATCCTCCGGCGGCATATCAATATCCCACCACGAAATCGGGCAGCGGTCCCGGACCTTTGCACCTAGCAGTTGGTAAACAGGTACGCCAACCGATTTGCCGACGGCATCAAACAGGGACATCTGAATACCGAAACCGATGCTGTCGTCCTGCATGATTGCAAACGGGTTTTGTCCGATGATCCGATCGAAGTTGCCGGACTCGTCCCCCATATTTTCGCCATAACCGATAACACCGTTATCCAACTCAACGCGATATATTTCTATCTGTTCCGAGTGCGTCAAAGCGCGTTGCATGTGTCGGGTGACATAATCGGTGTAAAAAGGGATGTGTAGCGTAAGCATTTCAAGGGTTTTAATCTTCATTACTGAAATCCTCCCAAAGGTTAAAAATCCAGTGTGTATTGTAACCTAAGTTGCTAGTGTTAGCGCAAGTTGCCACTTACATCTCCAGCGGGGCAATATGTGTATCAAAACTGACCACACCCGTAGGTCGGGCATCTTGCCCGACCCATAGCCCCAGCGGGGCGGTATGTGTATAGAACCCCAAAGCCTGCCTCCTAAAGCCCCGGCGGGCCGACATGTGTGTCGTCTTAGATGTCGAGTATGGAAACTCGACCTACGGGCTATCTAGCAACTTTAATTATCCTATAAGACGAGCTGACTGCAAAATCGTTCACAACGAGGTCGAAAATTTCTTTCCGCTAAACAGGCACACGAAAACCACTCACCTCGAATAAACCTATGGGATAGGCATATCGTCGCAGAAAACGATGGCTTTGCGTCAATATGTTAAAAATACTTTAGCAGGGGACTAATTCAACGTGAAAACAAATCAACGAATCGAAAACTCAATCCTTCGCGTTCCACGCATCACGCGTCACGCTCTCATATTGCTCATTATAATGCTTATCGGCGGGAACATCGGGTGTTCAAGGGACCAAAAACCCAAGCCCGGCCGCTGGGAGATTGTGCGGCGTGCAGACTGGGAAGCGCGATTCTACGATGTGTTCTTTCTTGACGAACAAACCGGGTGGATTGTTGGCAATAACGCGGGAAGCACATTCGTCGAGGAGTTGGACAGTGTGATCGCCCACACAGCCGATGGCGGGGTCACATGGCACCCACAGCAGAGCGGCGTTTACTATCCGTTGCGGGCGGTGCAATTTGTGGATAGCAAGACCGGATGGATCGTCGGCGAAAATGGTATTATCCTGCACACAGAAAATGCGGGCGAGAGATGGGAACAGCAAGAAGGAAATACGTATAATAACCTGTTCGATCTCCACTTCGTTTCAGCACAAGAAGGCTGGATTGTCGGCGATTTCGGGACACTGTTGTACACGCAGGATGGCGGACAGACTTGGCTGAATAGATCCGAAGGAATTGGCGAGAACTCGCTGCGAGGTGTATATTTCCTCAATTTCCGGCAAGGCTGGACCGTTAGCCACCAGGGCAACGCCTATTATACACGCGATGGGGGCAAGCACTGGACGTACCAGAGAACCAATGTCCGCTACGAACTGTCCGATGTCCACTTTATCGATGAAAATCGTGGCTGGATCGTTGGTGATAAGCGGATAGTGCTTGCCACGCAGGATGGCGGTAGGAATTGGGCGTTTTTAACACCAGGCTCAAATAAACGCCATGAAGAACAATACGGTCAACAGTTGAGAACCGGGGATGAACCGCTACACACCTTCCTCCTGTACGCGCTCCATTTTACCGATACCGAGAATGGCTGGATCGTTGGTGACTTAGGCGCTATCTTGCACACTAACGATGCTGGACGCACGTGGAAGCATCAGCGGGGTGGGGCAACACAACTGCCCGGAGCCGATGTCGTTTTACTAGGCGTCCATTTTGTCAATGCTCAGCTTGGCTGGACTGTCGGTGAGTTTGGAACGATTTGGCACACGAAAAACAGTGGAAGAACGTGGGAACTTCAATCCGTACCCAGCTATCTGCTCACAGACCTCCATTTTACTAACAATAAAGTTGGATATGCAGTGGGCGACCGTGGCGAGATCCTTCGCACTGACGACGGTGGGTTGCATTGGCAGTCGCAAGATAGTGGAACTATGGAGTGTTTCGGGGCAACGCATTTTATCAATGACAAGGTTGGTTGGAGCGTTGCGGAATGGGGGACGATTATCCACACTACCGATGGTGGTAAATCGTGGTCACAGCAAAAAACGAATACGGAAAATAACCTCCTCGGCGTTTCCTTTGTTGATCCACAGCATGGGTGGGCGATTGGGCACAGCGGAGAGATTTTACACACCGCAAACGGCGGCAAAACGTGGCAGAAACAGCGCAGCGGCGTCAATCGTCATCTCTTTGGAGTCCATTTCATTGACGCTCAAACAGGGTGGGTTGTGGGGCAAGGTGGTGTGATTCTTTACACGCGGAACGGCGGTCAAAAATGGGATGTACAAGCTCAACTCGGAGAGGTATGGCTATCAGGGGTTTACTTTACAGACTATCTAAATGGCTGGGTTGTTGGGATTGATGGGCTGATTATCCGCACCGCCGATGGCGGGCGCACATGGAAACGTCAAAAGAGCTATGTGGATAGTTTCCTGAGTAGTGTTTTCTTCCTCAATGCAAACCTCGGTTGGGCAATTGGCGGTGAAGGCACGG
This sequence comes from Candidatus Poribacteria bacterium, assembly GCA_047517405.1. Lineage (GTDB taxonomy): Bacteria > Poribacteria > WGA-4E > WGA-4E > PCPOR2b > PCPOR2b. The sequence continues at coordinate 4,434 of JAKZSX010000111.1, forward strand.
TTATCCGTACCATTGATGGCGGTGAGAACTGGCGTCCGCAAAGGTGCGAGAGCTACTATAACCTGAACTCGATTTATATGGCGGATGCTGAAACTGGCTGGATTGTCGGTGATCTTGGGGTAATGTTGAGATATGTCGTTGATGATTAGGGGATGGCGGGGCTATCTTAACCAACGGAGCATTGGAAATTCATCGGCTTGCTCGTAGGGGCGGGGTTTCCCCGCCCGTCAAGTAAGTCTTTCGCTCCAGAGGAGCGATATGTCTATAGAACCGTGGTAGGGTTAATCCCAGCGCTCCAGAGGAGTGCAATTCGTAGGGAACACAGATCTGTGTTCCGTTTCTTTTTACTTCATTTAGCCCCAGCGGGGCGGCATGTTTATAGTACACGGTCAGCCAAATGACCCCAAGCCCCAGCGGGGCGACATGTGTCGCATTG
>JAKZSX010000112.1:0-4895 GCA_047517405.1 Candidatus Poribacteria bacterium
TGATGGGAGAAGTTGTGTATTTTATGGCAGATGATGACGCAGAAGTGTTTCAGAACGCCTTTCGTGAGCGTTTGGAAGAGTACGGTTCGCAAGAAGGGCTGCTCCGGTGCGCGATTGGGTTCCCTGATGAATTCGCGCTCATGCGTTCGTTTTTTGAGGACACCGTTGCACTCGAAAAATGGATTTTAGAACCCCCATCTCCCTCCAAGGAAAAATGGATTTTACTCCGCCCACCTCCCCCTGAGAAGGAAGCAGAAAAAGGGCAATGAAACCTGACAATCGAAAGCCCTACCGCCTCTCACACTGGGTACTCCAGCCTGTAGGTGTCGAGTTTCCATACTCGACACCTACTAGATGACCAAATTGACATTAGATCCGGGTTGCTAAACGACGAGCAGTGATTTTATTGATTTATCGTGGAGTCACCCAATGCGACACCCATGTCGCCCCTCTGGGGCTTTAGGGGAGTTAGATGTTTGATATTCTATACACATATCGCCCCGCTGGGGCTATGTTGGTTCATTCGTGCAATTAATGAACTTTTGAACAAATGAACTCTTGAGGTTACGGCATATTGCTTTGAATCCCGATCCATCGGGGCAGCGTGTGCCTGCTATTTTTCTTCCCACCGATCCAGTCCCAACAATTTTCGACCCAGTGGAGACAATTCTGCTGTCTGACCGGTTTGATGCTCCTTCTCGTTGCGGAGTTTCCATGTCGTCACACCGGTGACCTCTATGACCAAGCCTGCTAGGCGATCTCGCCACGCTTTAAGGCGATGGTTTCGTGCCTCCTCATCATATCCCTGCGGTGGGAACATGGTGATGTACTGCGCCACGCGTGGGTGCGTTGCTGTGTTGGAGCTGCTCCCGTGGGGCAAGGCAGTGTGCCAGATGATGAGATCGCCCGCTGCTCCGGGGATCGGTTGCGCCCCAAGGCTTTCGAGATCTTGTTCGCGTGGATCCGCCTCCGGCGGCAGGTCTTTCAACCAATCCTCCAGTTGTCGATGGAATCCCGGCACGCAGGTGAACGCGCCTTGATTGGCTGCGGTGTCCGTCAGGTATAATACCCCCTGAACCCAGAACTCAATTGGTGCTTCTAACTTGGTATCCCAGTGAAGTTTGCCGGTGTGTTTCCAATCCGGTAGCTCTGGCGGGTTCATGCTAGCGCGATCGATGCTTACCCAGAGCTGCTCCGTCCCCCAGATCTCCGCAAACGCTTGATGCACGCGAGGATACTGACGGTTGTCCCATAGTGCCTGATGCTGATACATCTCGGTCATGATGCTGGTACGAGGCGGGTCGGGATACCAGCTCTCCCGATTGTCGGGCTGCATCTCCAGAAAATCCCACACAGTGCTCTCGGCAGCTTTGAGGTTTTCCGGTGGAACGGCGTTATGAATGACAACGTAGCCGTTTTCCTCCCAGAACTTTCGATCTTCCGCCGTTAAGACAGGCATCTTTTTATCCTCCCTACATGTGCAGTGGATTTGTCAATCCACTGCGAGCGGTGATTTGTTCAATCTATCGCGCATCAACCCAATGCGACACATGTCGCCCCGCTGGAGCGCAGAGATTCGACGCATCGGCATTCTATAGACATATCACTTCTCTGGAGCGACAGGTAGAGCATTTGACGGGCGGGGAGACCCCGCCCCTACAAAAAAACCGATGGATTTTCAATACCTGGTAACTTGGGTTAGTATAGGTAATTATCGTGCTCATTGAGGCGGTGTCCAGCTTTTGATGTGCTTTTGCCAAACTCGCTCTACTTCACCTCGAATGGCTTGCACATCCTTCCATCGATCCGGAAAGACTGATAACGTATAGCCCATCGCGCCCTGCTCTGGACAGACAAACATCTCTCGCCCCGGCGTTGCCGCTTGCAGCCAGACTTCGATGAGCCGATCTGCGAACTCAAGCCAGTCCAAGAACTCCGGCGTGAACTCTCCATCATGACCGAGCGCGGGGATCTGGCAGTGGTGTCCGTTAAAAGGACGGAAGTGAAACTGCTGGGCGAGTTGGATAAGGTCAACCCGCTCTGCCAACCGATCCCAGTACGGCGGCGACAAGTGCTTGATGATAGCGGGATGTGAAAAATCCCACGTCATCTTTAGTGGTCGTCCCTCCGCTTTCTCAAAGCCTTCTGCGAGCGCGTAAGCCTTTTCTGGTGTTTCGGTACAGGTGTCGCGGTGCACCTCAATGGCAACATCCATCTCCAACCTGCTTGCGGTCTCCATGACTTGACGTGCTCGCGTTATCGCTTCCTCCGTTGGGGTATCGTGGTCAAGCATCTGGACGTTGACACAGACCGCGCCCACCGCCTTGATTGCGCGAAGCTTTGGCTCAACCTCATCTGCATCCCCTATATCTACGGTTGCTGCGAATAACAGCCCGTGCTGTTGGACATGTTCGGCGGTGACAACCGGCACTCGACCGAGAAAGCCGTCGAATCCGGCATTTTTTATCTCCACTAATTTCCGATCGATGGACCATTCTCCATCCGCGTCACCATAGTCTGTCAAGGTCCAGAGCGTTGCCATGTGTCGGATCTGCGGTGGGTTGATTGTGTTTGCCATGTCATTTTCCTCCCAAATCATGAAATGTGATGAACGAGAAGCGACGAGTCCCGGATGTATCCAGCGTCGCGTATCAAGGCTTACTCAGTACGCAATTTGAGTAAAGTTTGTATTCACAGTGACAACTTTAGTCGTTCGCCGCATTACCAGAAAAGAACGAACTTAGTCACCGCAAACGCTTGTTTATTCTCAAAATCAGTCAGCCCCGGAATATCGACTAAGCATAGGAACTTTCTTCCACTTTTCTGTCGGTGTTATTCTTGAGCACGAAGCCATACCTCCAGCGTTAGCAACAGCCAGAGTTTCACTCCATGGCGTGGCCAGAGACTGCCGCGATAGTTCAGCCATTCACGCACAACCTCGCAGTTGAAGTACGGGCGTGTGCGAGCTCGGCGGCCAAGAAGTAGCCTACGCGCAAATCGTCGTAAATCGCGTTTGAACCAACCCTGCACAGGCACCAGCATACCGCTCTTAGGCCGAGTTAAAATCACTTCTGGCAGCAAGTCCGCGACAGCACGCTTCAGAACTGCCTTCTCTTCAGCACCTGCCAGCTTGTAAGCAGGCGGGATGGTGAAACTCGCATCAACGATGTAACGATCGAATAGGGGCGATCTGCCGAGCAGCCCACTCACCGTGGTTAGGTTATTCACTTTGGTCAGAATTTGGTCACTCCCCTTCAAACGGACGTTAATGTGCATGAGGCGGTTGAGGAAATGCGGCATCTTTGGATTCGTCAGGAACGGCGTCAGCACGTTTTCCTGTGGTTCTGCTTTGTGCAAGGCGGCGCGGACCTCCGACGTAAGCAAGCGGGGCAAGTCGTCGTAGCACTTCTGATAAGAGCGGAGGTATGCCACCTCACGGCTCTCATCCGGTGTGTAGAGCTCATGTAGCAGCATCGGCAGATTCTTTGGTCCTCCGAAGCACGAATCGCTGCCTTCGCCGTTAAGAATTACATCGGTATCCTGCGCCGCCGCCTGTCCAAGGAGCAGATTCGGCACCGTCAGCGGATCACCGATCGGGTCATCCAAGGCGGCCATCGTTTCCATCAGTGTCTCCCGAATCTGCTTTCCGGACACCGTCAAGATGTGGTGGCGTGTGTTGCAGTGCTCGGCGACGAGGCTAGAAAACGCCAACTCGTTGGGATACTTCGACCCGAAGTTGATAGAATAAGTATGAACTGGCCCAGAGGCGTCGCGGGCGGCTAACGCCGTCACCAAGCTGCTATCCAGTCCACCTGAGAGGTAGACGCCAACTGGCCCAGTCGCTGGCAGACGCACGCGCACAGCATCCTCCACTAACTCACGAAGCCACATCGCGTGGCTTTCCAGCGGTTCGTCCGGGGCCCACACGCTCTCCGCAGGCTCCCAGTAGGTTTGCGTCTCGCCCTCTGGTAGGGTCAACGTCGTACCAGGGCGCAATTCCGATACGTCCTGCCAAAGCGTGTCTGCGCCGGGGACGAAAGCGAAGGTCAGGTATTTCTGCAACGCTGTCAGGGAAATATCGCTTGATACAGCAGGACATCGCCGCAGGGCTCGCAACCGCGCCGAAAACCACCACGCCCGTCCATTTGTGGCGTAGTACAGTGTCCGCGCCCCCACACCATCGCGCATCAAGAGAAGTCGCTTCTCCCGTGTGTCCCATATCGCAACAGCGAACATCCCCAGAGCGTACAAACCCGCTTCCGCTCCATACTGTAGATAAAGTTCTGCTAACAACACGCCGGGGTCCGCATCTGGCAATCTGAGTTTTAGACGTAGTTCATCGGCGTTATCGAGCACCAACTCACCACTGACCACAATAGTGCCCGTCGCGTCTGTCCACACCGGCGCACCGCCGAAGGCAACACGTTCATCATGCCAAACGACGTCAGAGCCGAGCGCACTCAGGCCCACAACGGGGGTAATCTCCCCAAAGACACCAACGAAGTTGTTCATCACGTACTCACCCATCATTGGTTTGTTCCTGTACCAATGACATGCGATTTTCCGCCGTTGTTCCACGTTTATCCAAAGCTATCCCACAGATACAGTTCCATACCGTTACCATAAATCCAAGCACCTCTTGCTCCGTCTTCACTGATCTGGGTAGCATAGGTGAATCCCCGGTAGATGGCGCGTATTAACCCTACTGGACGCAACACCTCAAGTTCAACAATATTACCCCGCTCCAGCCAAGCGGCTTCTCCAGCTGTAAGCAACTCACGCACCTCAGTAGGGAGTGTTTGCCGTCGACCTGCTAGCGTAAAGACTCGCATTTTTTTCACATACTGCGGACGCAAGCCCAAATCAATAATACTGATCGCTTGGTCGGGGAACCA